>JADHNJ010000008.1 GCA_016779565.1 Pseudomonadales bacterium | reverse complement strand
TTTGGCATTCATTTTTGTTTGGGCGCACATCTTGCTCGTCTTGAGGGCACAATCGCCACACAAGTTCTTACAGAGCATTTTGATTCCGTAACGCTGGTCGAGCCCGATGCGGCCGTAATGGGAGGATTGGGTGGACCGAAAACGATGTCCGTTATTTTTAATTAATCACTGGGGACAAAGACCTGCGACAACCGTGTCGCATACTTTTTACCCCTCAATGCTCGCGAAAGAAACCGGTTTTACACGGTGCTTTCTTTCCTTGAGAGTTTGTGGCGGCGCGTCTTGAACTAGGGGCATCTGCTCAAAAAGACGATCTACGCATGGTCTACTAGACACATGCTCTAGCAAACGCATGCTCTAGTAAGTAACGCATGCTCTAGTAAATAATGGAGAACCCCAAAAAAGCACTCGTCTTTTTGGTGTAACCTACGCTACAAGTCTAGGAGAGTGGTGCCGGAAAGAGGACTTGAACCTCCGACCAATTGCTTACGAAGCAACTGCTCTACCAACTGAGCTATTCCGGCAGCTTTTGAGAACGCGACCCAATCTTAGTTTAACCCTCATGGTGACGGCTCATTCCGGTTAGACCACCTCTATACGAGCGCGATCTACTACACTTATTTCCACTATTGGGGGGCACTCTTTCCAACGCCGTGGGCCGACGCTTAATTACGCCAACCCTTAACCGCTTTCCTTCGCAACTTAACCCTGCCCCAAAACAGGCTTGCAGGATCTGCGACCGCTACTAAATACGATCAGTAGTTAGCAGCAGTGATCGTTCGAGTAGCTTGAGAGGCTATTGCATCCGTATACGCTGGCATAACAAACGTAACCACCATCGCTGCAACGGCCTCGTCTGTTACTGTAAAACCAATACAGCCGTTGGCATCACTCACAGTGCTAAACAAGTTGGCGCTTGCATCACCAGGACAGGAGTCGCTGTTTGGGTTTATCTGAGCTAACAACTGAGCTTTGGTCGGGAGAGTCGTGCTAACGCCCATCGCAGCATCTGTAGATCGTTTTGCAAAAGTCGCTTCAGTATTTCGGACAGCATTATCAAAACTTGACTTGACCTTCGCTAAATTAGCGTTCTGTATATATCCTTGATAAGCCGGGATCGCGACCGCGGCCAATATTCCAATGATCGCAACCACAATCATCAGTTCAATTAACGTAAAACCTTTTTGAGTCGATTTCATACTCTTTCCCTTTTTAAGTCTTGTAAAATTACTTGGTTTTTTTTGCTGTCGACCAAGCACATCCGCCTGACCACTCCCATAACTATGACACTCTGAATCGCATTTTCCAACCTCTTTTGCGTTTAAAACGATGATTGCACAATGCCTTTTTTGGGCTTTTGTTACCTTATCCCATGCCCGTTAAATGACCTGCGTCTGAAGCGTGGGGCATTCCGCTGCCACCAACGACATCGGCAGCTATTCTGCTTGCAATGCCTTAACCTTCATCTGCGCTTTCGTACGCCATTCAGCGCGCTCGGCGCTGGAAAAACGACCAAGCATAAAGACATCCAAAACCCGGAGGCTGCCAATGGGGTGGGAACACTAATGACAAGGACAGCTAATTATGGGTAACAGGTGTTTCTGGACGGATTATCTGGACTTATGAGTAGCTAAAAATTCTAGTCACCCCCCATAGAAAAACTAAGGCTGCAAGTCACTTCCAAGATTCTCAGATCCGATCAAACGATCTAGAATTTAAGGGAATGACTTTCTTAGACTATTACCACCACTGGGAGTACTATTAAGCCATGTCTGCAAAACCAAAAGCCTTAAGCGGCCTGACCCGACGACTCATACAAGATGGGCTAATAGATCAGGATACTGCCGAAAAACATGAGACAGCCGCTGCTGCGAAAAAAATGCCCATCATTTCGCATCTCGTACGAGAAGCAAAGGTTTCACCCGAGGCAATTGCAAAATCTGCTGCTGATGAGTTCGGCACACCTTTGTTTGATCTTTTAAGCATCAACCCAGATACGTTGCCAGAGGGCTTAGTCAGCGACAAACTAATCAGAGAACACCATGCCTTCCCGATTTTCCAGCGAGGCAACCGCCTATTTGTAGCCATCTCCGACCCAACTAACCGCCAAGCACTGGCAGATATTCAGTTTCAGACCGGGATTGCAACAGAAGAAATTTTGGTTCGAGAAGACCAACTATCGGCTTTTATTGACCAACGTCTGGGGGCAGTTGAGGAAGAGGCATTCACTGATTACGGCGATGATGTCGACCTAGACCTTGAAACCATTGATCCGGACCAAGCTGACGAAGAAGAGGATCGATCACCCACCGATGACACACCGGTGGTGCGATTTATCAACCAAATGCTCTTGCAAGCAATTAAGCTTGGTTCCTCCGATTTGCATTTCGAACCCTTTGAAAAAACCTATAAAGTACGGTTTCGCACCGACGGCATTCTTCACGAAGTCGCAAACCCGCCAATTGCATTAGCACCGCGTATCGCGGCTCGGATCAAAGTCATGAGCCAAATGGATATTTCTGAGCGGCGAGTGCCTCAAGATGGACGTATTAAACTCAAAGTTTCCAAAACGAAATCGATCGATTTTCGCGTGAATACGCTACCCGTCTTGTTTGGCGAAAAGATCGTCATGCGGATCTTGGATGCCAGCTCTGCGCAAATGGGCATCGATGCCCTCGGCTATGACGATGATCAAAAAGCCTTGTATCTTGAAGCGCTGCACAAGCCTCAAGGAATGTTCTTAGTGACAGGCCCTACGGGCTCGGGCAAAACCGTATCGTTATATACTGGCTTGAATATTTTAAACACGCCCGAGCTCAACATTTCGACCGCCGAAGATCCGGTTGAGATCAATCTCGAGGGCATCAATCAATGTCCGGTCAATGCCAAAGTAGGACTCGATTTTTCTGAGGCACTGAGATCATTTCTTCGTCAGGATCCCGACATCGTCATGGTTGGTGAGATCCGGGACCTTGAAACCGCAGAAATCTCAATCAAGGCCGCTCAAACCGGCCATATGGTGATGTCCACTTTGCATACCAACTCGGCCCCAGAGACTATCACTAGACTCCGAAATATGGGGGTGCCGGCATTTAACCTTGCGACCTCCATTAATCTAATCATCGCCCAGAGATTGGCTAGGCGCCTCTGCAGTTGCAAAGAGAAACTCGATATCCCAGCGAATGCGTTACTCGAAAAGGGGTTTTCTCAAGAAGAAATCGATGCGGGACTCGAAATTTACGGACCCAAAGGCTGCGATAAATGCAACGGCGGATATAAAGGCCGGGTAGGAGTTTATGAAGTTGTTAAAATCACTCCGGAAATCTCAAAAATCATCATGGAAGATGGTAACTCATTGCAAATATCACAGGTTTGTCAGGAACAAGGCTTTCGAAACATCTATCAGTCAGCACTGATAAAAGTGAAGCAAGGTTTGACAAGTTTGGCCGAAGTCGACCGCGTCACTAGCGGACATTAAGAGGCGCTCCATGGCTGATGATTTGATTTTTGAATGGAAAGGCACCGATCGAACCGGGAAGAAAATTACTGGGGAAACTAAAGGCAACAACTTAACCTCGGCAAAGTTGATTCTTAGAAAGCAAGGCATCAACGTCAAGACCATCAAGAAGAAATCGAAGCCGCTCTTCTCCTTCGGCAACAAAATCACGCCGGCCGATATAGCCCTGTTTACTCGCCAGTTGGCCACCATGATGAAAGCTGGTGTGCCGTTGGTACAGTCCTTCGATATTGTTGCCGGCGGCGTCGAGAACCCTGCCATGAGGGATTTGATCAAAAAGATCAGCACAGAGGTTTCAGGGGGCAATAATTTCGCTGCTGCGGTAAGCGCTCAATCCAGCGAATATTTCGATGATTTATTTTGTAATCTCATTGAGGCTGGAGAGCAGTCAGGTGCTCTAGAAACCATGCTAGACAGACTTGCAACCTACAAAGAAAAATCTGAGGCGCTAAAAGCTAAAATCAAAAGCGCAATGAATTACCCAATTTCAGTACTCGTGATCGCAGGTATTGTGACTGTAATTCTGCTCGTCAAGGTGATCCCGCAATTTGAAATGGTCTTTAGCAGCTTCGGTGGCGAGTTACCCCAGTTTACTCAGATGGTCGTCCATGCGTCAGAGTTTATGCAGGCTTGGTGGCTGGCCATCCTCATTGGCATCGGTATTGTGTATTTTGCCTATAAACAGATCCATAAAACGTCCCAAGCATTTAGGGATGGCCAGGAGCGCTTAACCTTAAAACTACCCGTTGTTGGCAACATCATCGACAAATCCTGCGTTGCCCGATTTGCCCGAACCCTATCGACAACCTTTGCTGCTGGCGTGCCTCTGGTCGACGCCCTTGATTCTGCTGCTGGCGCTTCAGGTAATGTCGTATACAAAGAAGCGATCCTCAAAATCAAAAATGAAGTCTCCGGTGGCACCCAACTTAACCACGCCATGCGCGCTGCCGATGTCTTCCCTAGCATGGTAATACAGATGGTTGCTATTGGTGAAGAATCTGGCGCCCTTGATGCGATGCTAGATAAATCAGCAACCTACTATGAAGAGATGGTCGACAATGCCGTTGATGGCCTTACCAGTATGATCGAGCCTTTTATCATGGCCTTTCTCGGGATTGTGGTCGGCGGCATGATGATCGCTATGTATTTGCCTATCTTCCAGATGGGCGGCGCAATGAGCTAATGCTCGAATCTGTACAACTGATCTATGAGCTCTACCCACTCTGGGGCGCGTCCATTAGTCTTGTTTTTGGTTTACTCATTGGCAGTTTTCTAAACGTGGTGGTCGGGCGCCTACCGGTCATGTTAGAACATGCTTGGCGACAAGAGGCCTCAGAATTCCTAGCCTTAGAGCCAGCATCTTCGGGGGACGCCACCCTATCTTTAGTAACCCCAAGATCAAGGTGCCCAAATTGTAAAGCCCCGATTAGCGCAGCTGACAATATTCCGATCATTAGCTATTTATTGCTTAAAGGACGGTGTCGAACCTGCAAGACCAACATCTCAGTGCAATACCCTCTGGTCGAGCTTACGGCCGGCTTGGCGACAGTTTTTCTAATTCATCATTTCGGACTCAACGGGACAGGTGGCCTGGCCTGTCTTTTTACCTATGCGCTCATCTCACTGGCAATAATCGACTATCAGACTACGCTTTTACCTGATCAGATCACTTTACCCTTCGTGTGGATCGGACTGATCGCAAACCTAAGCGGCACCTTTACCAGCATCGAAGCGGCTGTCATCGGCGCTATCGCAGGCTATTTGTCGCTTTGGAGCGTGTATTGGCTCTTTCGTCTGATCACGGGCAAAGAGGGCATGGGCTTTGGTGATTTCAAACTTTTGGCGATGCTGGGGGCTTGGCTAGGTTGGCAAGCGCTCCCCTCAATCATCTTATTATCGTCGTTGGCTGGAACCATCATTGGCCTATGCCTCATAGCATTCGGTAGAGATCGAAATCACGCGATCCCATTCGGCCCCTATCTTGTACTTGCCGGCTGGATCGCGCTGATCTGGGGTAACGAGATCAACGAATCCTATTTCAAACTACTGGGTGTGTTGTGACAGATTATGTGGTTGGCTTAACCGGCGGCATTGGCTCAGGTAAAACAGCCGTGTCGAATCGATTTGGCGCACTGGGTATTACGGTCGCCGATGCAGATTCAGCAGCCAGGCAAATTGTTGCCAAAGGTTCCGATACTCTCGCGCAAATAGAAGCCCATTTTGGCCAGGATATACTCAACAAAGATGGCGAATTAAATCGGGCAAAACTGCGAGCCCACATCTTTGCTGTTCCCGCTGAACGCCGATGGTTAGAGTCTCTTACCCATGGGCCAATCATGGCGGCGTTAAGAGATACGCTATCGGCCGCTACCAGCCCGTATGCACTTCTTGTACTCTCCGCCGGCAGTGGGCGGAGCCCATTAATCCATCGCATGCTTGTGGTTGACGCACCAATCGAGCTACAAAAGCAACGTGTCGCCGCTCGGGATGGTAGCAAGCCTGAAACCATAGACGCAATTATTGCTGCCCAGCCATCCCGAAAAGCACGCCTTGAAATAGCTGATGACGTGATCAACAATGAAGGACTTGAAACCGACCTTGATCTAAAGGTCGAGGCGCTTCACCAACAATATTTGACCTTTGCAAACCATGGCTGACGCGATTGTACAGTGCCCTACCTGCCGGAAAGCTGTTGCCTGGATAACAGCGAGCATTTACAAGCCTTTTTGTTCAGAACGCTGCCAACTCATCGATCTTGGTGAGTGGGCAAGCGGCAATCGCAGCATACCTTCCGATTCCGAGCATGATGACGTCACGGCTTCTGATCTCGATCAGGACAACTGACTAGGTTCTATACTCGGCGTTAATCTTAATGTAATCGTGGGACAAATCGCTGGTCCAGACAGTTTCGGCATGCGTTCCAGCGTTTAAGTCAACTCGCAGGAGTATCTCTTCTGCTGCCATTACTTTGGCGCCGTCGGCTTCCTGATAGTCTGGATTTTTGATGCCGCGCTTCATCAGACAGACCTCCCCTAAGTAAAGGTCTACTAAGTTTGGGTCGAAGGCCGTGGGCACCTTACCGATCGCCATCGCTAAGCGGCCCCAATTGGCATCGCTAGCAAATAGCGCTGTTTTCACCAGCGGTGAATTCGCGATAGAAAAAGCGATTTCCAGCGCTTGTTCATTAGAGGTAGCACTGTTGACCTGCACGGTAACAAATTTGGTTGCGCCTTCACCATCTCGGACTAGGCCCTGCGCGAGCTCGAGCATTAAATCCGTGAGCACATCTTGGAATTCCAACTGGGCGGCGGCATCCGACTCTAAATCAATCCCGGATGTGCCACTTGCCATTAAAACGACCGCATCGTTGGTAGACGTATCGCTGTCAACGGTAATTCGATTAAAAGTTTGTCGATTCGCTTCTACCAACATTGACTGCAGTGTTGCGTGGCTGACGCTGGCGTCACAACCTATGAAGCTGAGCATTGTCGCCATATTGGGTTGAATCATGCCAGCACCTTTGGCGATCCCAGTGAGGGACATCGTCTTGCCATCAATTTGTAATTGTCTACAAGCGATTTTTGGCCTCGTGTCCGTTGTCATAATCGCGTACGCAGCGTCAAGCCAGGATTTAGCGCCAAGGCCCTCTACTAAGATTGGATTCGCGCTACGGAAAGCCTCCAATGGCAAGCGCTCACCTATCACGCCTGTAGAAAACGGCAGCACTTGCTCGGGTGAAACGCCTTGGGCTGACGCGACCATCTGACAACAAGCAAGGGCATCGTCAAGACCCAGATCACCCGTCGCTGCATTCGCGTTACCGCTGTTGATTAACAAAAACCGGGGGGCGCCCACACCCTTCATGTGGCGTTTAGCCAAAACAACAGGCGCTGCAGGAAAATAACTTTGGGTCCATAAACCGGCAACGGTTGTACCCTCTGCACATCTGAACAACACCAAGTCGTCCCGATCTTGGTATCGAATCCCCGCTGCCATTGTATTGATTTCTATACCCGAAATTGGCAACCATTCAGTTGCAAAACTGCCTACCGCCATTAGGCTAGCCGACCATGGCAGGATTTGAATTTCTTCCCTGAACCACACGGACAAGGCTCATTACGGCCTACTTTTTTCTCAGGGCGAACAAATGGCGCAGCTGGCGCCTCCGGCGTCTGATTGGCTTCATCGGAGCTTGGTAGGTCAGATTTCTCAAAAACCATTTTATTGCGCGCAGCTTCGGCTCTTCGGCGATCCTCCAGAGCTTGGGCATTCTCATCTGCTTTAAACTGAACCCTAGATAGAAAACGGATCACTTCGACCTTTACATCCTGCAACAACGCTTCAAAGAGTTCGAAGGCCTCTCGTTTGTACTCTTGTTTGGGCTGCTTCTGGGCGTAGGCGCGCAAGTGAATGCCTTGTCTTAGATAATCCATTGAAGCCAAGTGCTCCTTCCAAAGATTGTCTAAAATATCGAGCATGATTCGCTTTTCAAACAGCCTTAGCTCCTGACCTAAGAGCCGTTCTTTTTCGCCGTAATTTTCCCGCGCTTTTTCAACAATCAAATCACGCAGACCCTCTTCCATCAGCGACTCGTCTGTATCGAGCAAGGATTGCAAGGGCAGCTCTAGACCAAACTCCGTAGATAATGCTTGGGTAAGGCCAGGCACATCCCACTGTTCGATCAAGCTTTGTGGCGGAAGGTAGATGTCGATTGTGGCGTTTAGCACGTCGCTCCATAACGCGTCGATGGTCTCAGACACGTCGGAGGTTTCCATGAGCTCATTACGTTGGCGATAAATCATTTGCCGTTGATCATTGGCAACATCGTCGTATTCGAGCAGCTGCTTGCGAATATCGAAGTTCCTGGCCTCGACTTTTTTCTGCGCCCGCTCAATCGAATTGGTCACAATACGAGCCTCAATGGGAACCCCGGGCTCGCTGACCCCTTGCATTAATCCCCGCATCCGGTCCGAAGCAAATATCCGCATCAAATTATCTTCTAAAGAGAGATAAAATCGAGAGTACCCTGGATCCCCCTGACGACCAGCCCGGCCCCTAAGCTGGTTATCGATGCGTCGACTCTCGTGCCGCTCGGTACCAATTACGTGCAACCCACCAGCCGCCAGCACTTGCTCGTGACGGTCTTGCCAAGCAGCTTTTAAGGCTTCGATCTGTGCAGTTGATGGCGCTTCCAACGCAGCGGCCTCTGCTTCCCAATTGCCACCTAGAATAATATCCGTTCCACGGCCGGCCATGTTGGTTGCGATGGTCACGCGGCCTGGCTGCCCCGCTTGGGCAATAATTTCTGCTTCCCGCTCGTGAAATTTGGCATTCAGAACTTCATGGGCGATGTTTTGCTTCTTCAATAAAGCGGAAAGCAACTCAGAGGATTCAATCGAGGCCGTGCCCACCAAGACTGGCGCGCCCTTGTCTTGTATTTCTAAAATATTTTCAACGATCGCTTCGTATTTCTCTTGTTGGCTCATATAAATCAGATCATTCAGATCTCGTCGAACCATCGGCAGATTAGTCGGGATAACGACCACATCTAAGCCGTAAATCTGACGGAATTCAAAGGCTTCGGTATCTGCCGTCCCAGTCATTCCCGAGAGCTTTTGGTATAACCTGAAGTAGTTTTGAAACGTCGTCGACGCCAGCGTCTGACTCTCATTGGTGATGGTCACACCTTCTTTTGCTTCTATCGCTTGATGGATACCTCCTGACCATCTTCGTCCGGGCATGGTTCGGCCCGTATGTTCATCAACAATAACAATTTCATCATTTTGGACAATGTAATCGACGTCTCGTTGAAAAAGGGCGCTGGCTTTCAGTGCGGAATGCACATGGTGAAGCAGACTCAAATTGGCCGTACCATAAAGACTCTCGCCCGCCTCTAGTAATCCATTTTTACCCAAAAGCATTTCAATTTTTTGATGCCCTTCTTCAGTCAGCTCAACATCACGCTGTTTCTCATCAACGAAGAAGTCTCCTGGTGGCGTCCGCTCTTCATCAATATCTTCTTGAGTCCGGATTTGCGGCGTCAATTGGGGCACCAAGCGATTGATTGTTCGATACAAATCTGAGCTATTTTCAACGCCGCCCGAAATGATCAACGGCGTGCGGGCCTCGTCGATTAGAATTGAGTCGACTTCATCCACAATCGCATAATGCAGGCCACGCTGAACACGGTCCTCTGCGCTAAAGGCCATATTATCTCGAAGATAATCAAACCCGAACTCGTTATTTGTGCCGTAAGTGATGTCCGCCTCGTAGGCTGCCTTTTTATCTTCAAGGCTTTGGCCGGCATACACGACCCCTACCGTCATATCGAGCATCCCGAATAACGGGCCCATCCATTCGGCACCCCATTTTGCCAAGTAGTCGTTAACCGTTACCAAATGAACCCCTCGGCCCTCCAAAGCGTTTAGGTATAGCGCAAGGGTGGCCACTAATGTTTTGCCCTCACCCGTTCGCATCTCGGAAATTTTGCCTTCATGTAGCGCGAGGGCACCGATCATCTGAACATCGAAAATCCGCATATTCAGCGCCCGCTTGCCGGCTTCCCGAACCGCCGCAAAAGCCTCTGGAAGCAAAGACGTCACAGACGCTCCCTCGTCCAAACGCTTGGCAAAATCTGTTTTTAAATGATGTAACGCCTCATCGGAGAGTGCTTCGAAGTCAGCCTCAAGATCATTGATCCGGTCACAGACTTTCTTAAGGCGTCTAATTTCGCGGCTATTCTTGGTTCCGAAAACCTTTCCTAAGAATTGCATTACCATGCATCTATACCCGTTGTCTTAATTCTGTTTTGAACGTTACCGCCACCAATCACCGGTTTTAGCCTGAACGCGTTCGCTGACTCCGATAAATATAAATAGAGGGATCTATCGCGCGTTTATTTTTATATATTTCATAGTGCACATGAGGGCCCGTTGATCGACCACTGCTACCCATTTCTCCGATTTTTTGACCTTTCTTGACGAGATCACCGGTACTGACGTTAAGTTTTCGGTGATGACCGTAACGGGTAACCACACCACCACCATGATTGATCTCAACCAATTTACCGTAGCCGCTCTTCTCACCCGCAAAAGTTACAATACCAGAGGCGATGGCAATCACAGAGACACCTGCTGCGCCAGCGATATCTACCCCGTTATGCCAGGCTCTTTTACCCGTAATTGGATCCGTCCGCATCCCATAGTTGGAGGAGACCCAGCCTTTGGTCACCGGTTTCCCATATAGGGACGATTCTTCGTCTCGTTGCTGCCTCAAAAGAATTCGCTCGACGACTACAAGCTGATCAGATCGCCACTCTATCTGATCTGAGAGCCTAGCTAGCCGTAACTTCAAATCCGCCTCGTCAGGATCTTGAACACTTACATCCCGTCTTTGAGTACTTTGGGGAAGGTTTTCTGGTCCACCTTGGCCAATAGGTTCAAAGAACTGAAATTCTGAATCACCGAGGTTTGCGGTCTCGACCAGACGCTGCCCCAAGGCATCTAAGCGCAACAACCGGGATTCTAAACCAGCGATTCGAGCTGCACTGGCCTGCAAATTAAGTGACAACGCCTGATCCAGCTCGTCAATAGACGCCTGCTGAGCTGAAAGCGATTCTGCAAGGTCAAGCAGCAACACATTGGCTTCTCTTGCATCAGCGGTTAGCTGGTGATGCAACCAACCAGCACCGACAAACACCAGACCCATTATGAAGACAAGTGCAGCGATCCCTCGCCCACCCATCGGCAGCATCCAATGTTTGCCTGTTTTGTCGCTAAAAAGAATTAGTCTCATCGCTGCTTATCGCGTTAATCTCGGCCATAATAGTAACAGATTGTGGATTGGGCTGATCCCTTAACAAGATGAAGTTAATCCAAGATATTCTCGCCGAGCTCGGTGGTCCTACTGGATCAGCGCTTAAACACACTGAGACCCTTAAGGCCATTGAAGTTGCGATTAATGAAGATAATCGTCGTGACATCAAAGTGATCGGTGTCAAGGGCAAGCAATTACTACTTCAAGTAGATCATGCCGGTCGGGCAACGCAGCTCCAATATCGCCAATTTGCATTACTATCCAAATTGCATCATGCCGGTCTTGTGACGAACGTCAGTGAACTCAAAGTCAAAGTGCGTCCTGAAGTACCCTCAAGGTTACAACTGCCTCGCCAGCCCAAGGCTATTTCCTCGGAGAACCGGCACCATCTAAAATCCCAGGCCACTGTCCTCGTCAACCCAGATTTGCAGCGGATTTTTACGAAGCTAAGTGAACGGGATGTTTAAGCCTCTGGTCACACCCAGCTACTTAAGACGCGTAATCCCAGCCCCCTAATTGAGCATAGGCACCAGAGGCTTGGCGCTGATCATTGAAGGTAACAATATCCCATGCATCAGGTTGAGCAAGCAGCGCTGTTCGTAGCGCGTGATTCTCACTGTGACCCGATTTGAAACCGACGAACTCACCCAAAATACTGTGACCTAAGAGGTATAAGTCCCCTATGGCGTCCAAAATTTTATGCCGCACAAACTCATCGTCATGGCGCAGCCCATCGGCATTTAAAATCCTAAACTCATCGACAACAATGGCATTATCTAGGCTTCCACCTTGAGCAAGATTCATTTCTCTCAATTGCTCAAATTCCTGCATCAAACCAAAGGTTCTGGCACGGCTGACTGCCTTCACAAAATCCGTGTTCGCAAAGTCGATACAAGCATGTTGCTTTTTTATGACGGCATTGTCATAGATGATCGTGTGACTAACTTTGAATCCCTGATAAGGCAATAGTGCGACGGATTGACCGTAATCATTCGCTGATTCTGAACCATCAACGCGAATAGGCTTTTTAATACGAATAAACTTCTTGGCTGCGGGTTGTGTCTCGATGCCAGCTGATTGCACTAAAAAGACGAACGTCGCAGCGCTGCCATCCATGATTGGCATCTCAGGACCGCTAACTTCTACATAGACGTTATCGATACCAAGACCAGATAATGCCGCCAGCACATGCTCAACGGTTGAAATTTTTGCATTGCCTTCGCCCAACGTCGTCGCCAACTGAGTATCCACCACAGAGGTATTCAAGGCTTTTATTTCGACCACTGGGTCAAGATCGGTGCGAACGAAAACGACACCTGTGTCGACAGGTGCTGGCCGGAGTGTTAGGAAGACCTTCTCGCCGGTGTGAAGTCCAATACCCGTTGCTCGGATAATCGTTTTAAGCGTTTTTTGTTTAACCATGCTCGGCATCCAAAAGATTTTAAGGCAATTGCCTCTTGTCTAGATTCACAGCGGCGCAGATCTTAACAAAAGGCGTACCTTAAAACTACGACATTGCTCCAATATTGACCCTAAAAATGGAGAAAAGTTGCATAGATTCTATAAAAAAATCATTTTATGTTCAAAATGAGGCTAATTGACAGGAAAAACCCCGTTTTGGATCTCTCAGCGGGCGTTCAGCTCATGCTTTAGATCTGATGTTAAGATCCGCGGTCTATTTCCAAACGCTAATTTTCACAGCAGGTTGAGTTTGTCAAAAATAGGCTCGACTCTAGCAAAAGGCCAAGGAATTTTCTTTATTGCGCCTTGAAGCGCTGACTAAGCTGATTTGAAGGGGCATCAGACTCACGCTAGTAGGCGCCTTACTCTTTTTCATCAGAAGCGCGTCCATTGCCCCATCAGCGGATTAAAGCTTTTGAAACCTAGCAAGGTCCAGAGCGACCAACCTCTATAAACCGAGAGCCATCAAACTGCTCGATACTAGGTTCTCCACCGACATTTTTGTGAACCATGCTCAAGCATCGGCTTCCAACCAGATCGCCAGCAGCGTTTACGCCATACCTTAGAGACTATAGCGCCATTGGCACCACAAACAGCCCTTATTTGTTTCGGATCTTTAATCCGCCTGTCGACGCAAAAAAGCTGGAATATCCAAATACTCAAGGTCTTGCTGCTTGCCGACATCAGAGCTACCGCCTTCGAGCATTGCTTTGTTACGAATCACCGTTGGCTTGTCCAAGGCGCCATAGTCTGGCACACCATCACCGGCCAGCCGACGTCGTATTGCATTGGGTATTTCCGCATTGATATCTTGGCTGTCAAGGTCCAGACCAAGACCCGTGGCAACTACCGTTACCCGCATTTCCTCTCCCATTTCCGGGTCAATCACGGTTCCTATAACGACAGTCGCATTGTCTGAGGCAAAATCTTCGATGGTCGCGCCCACTTGAGAAAATTCTGTAAGGGTGATGTCGACGCCTGCGGCAATATTGACCAAGATGCCTCTCGCACCTGAGAAATCAATGTCCTCTAACAACGGACTTCTCACTGCTGCTTCAGCCGCTTCAAGCGCTCGACTATCACCAACAGCAGCCCCACTACCCATCATGGCCATCCCCATTTCAGACATGACCGTGCGCACATCCGCAAAGTCCACATTGATCATACCTGGGCGAATGATGAGATCTGCAATGCCCTGAACCGCCCCAAGCAATACATCATCAACCGCACCGAAGGCTTCTAGCAAAGGCGTATCTTGGCCCATGATTGACAACAATTTTTCATTTGGCACAGTGATCAAGGAGTCGACATATTCTCTTAACTCTGCAATCCCAGCGTCAGCAATTTGCATCCGTTTTCGTCCCTCGAAAGGAAACGGCTTGGTAACGACCGCAACGGTTAAGATTCCCATGTCCTTCGCGATCTGAGCGACAATTGGCGCGGCGCCGGTTCCAGTACCGCCACCCATACCTGCGGTGATAAACACCATATCTGCGCCGCTTAGCACATCTTCAATACGTTCCCTGTCCTCTAACGCGGCGCTCTTTCCCATCGACGGATTAGCGCCTGCGCCCAGCCCTTTAGTGATATCTGAGCCCAGTTGCAGCAACGTTCTGGCGGTAAGCCGCTGCAATGCTTGTGCATCAGTATTAGCGCAAATGAAATCCACACCATCAATCTGACGATCGACCATATGCTGGACCGCATTGCCGCCACCACCGCCAACACCGATGACTTTAATAACCGCGTGTTGCGGCTGGTTATCTACTAATTCGAACATAAGATCATCTCCAGATTTAGGATATTTTTAGTCGATTAGGCCTCTGTGCCTAACAACCACTGTTTCGCTTTGCTCCACGCGGATTCGCTGGTCGGTCCGACTGGTGTCGACCGACCGACGCTACGCCCTTGAGACATTCCGTATTGCAATAGCCCCACTGACGTTGCATAGATGGGGTTTCGAACGATGTCTGCAAGTCCCGAGACTTGCTTGGGTTTACCAATGCTCACGGGCATGTGAAAGATTTCTTCTGCCAACTCAACAACCCCTTCCATTTTCGAGGTGCCACCAGTTAACACGATGCCTGCGGCGATCAGCTCCTCAAAACCGCTGCGTCGTAACTCTGCTTGGATTAACGTGAATAATTCTTCGTAGCGGGGCTCCACCACTTCGGCCAAGGCTTGACGCGAAAGGCTGCGGTCTTCCCGTTCGCCGACGCTTGGCACCTTAATCGTCTCATTGTCTCCAGCTAAAGAGGCTAGCGCGCAGGCGTATTTGATCTTAATTTCTTCAGCGTTTTGGGTTGGTGTCCTCAGCGCCATCGCAATGTCGTTGGTGACTTGATCGCCAGCAATAGGAATCACTGCGGTATGTTTTATCGCGCCTTCGGTAAAAATCGCGATATCTGACGTTCCACCACCAATATCGACAAGGCAGACGCCCAAATCTTTTTCATCTTCGGTTAGAACCGAGTAGCTTGAAGCCAATTGCTCTAAAATGATGTCGTCAACGCCTAATCCGCATTGCTTAATACACTTTTCGATATTTTGCGCTGCATTGACGGCACAAGTAACCAGATGGACTTTCGCCTCCAAACGAACCCCTGACATCCCTAGCGGCTCTTTAACACCTTCCTGAGCGTCAATAATGAATTCTTGCGGCAATATATGAAGAATTTTTTGGTCTGCCGGAATCGCTACTGCTTGCGCCGCATCAATGACCCGATCGATATCGGGCTGAAATACTTCACGATCGCGAATCGCTACGATTCCGTGGGACCCCATACTGCGAATATGGCTTCCGGCTATACCCGCATACACCGATTGAATCTGACAGCCAGCCATCAATTCAGCCTCTTCAATGGCACGCTGAATGGACTGTACCGTTGAATCTATGTTCACGACTACGCCCTTTTTCAGTCCTTTTGATCCATGACTACCAATCCCGACAATTTCGAGCTTTCCTTCTGGGCTAACTTCTCCAACAATGGCGACAACCTTCGAAGTCCCTATGTCGAGACCCACAATCATTCGATTCTGGCTAGCGTTGCTCATAGTTCATTACCTTTTATTGAATTTCCGTGCTGCGACATCAGCACTTCTATTGTGGGTACTGATTCATTTATCGCGACACCATCGGTATAACGCGCATCTATACGCGTATGCTCTGGATCGACGCCCATGGCCTCAAGCCGATGCATAACCACAACGGCTCTTTGCAAACGCTGGCTAATGTCTGCACTACCCAGTAAAACCTGCCAACCCGATCGCAACTCAAAAGCCACAGCACCCCGGTCTCTTACCTCGACGGTTTCTATCGCCCGATCCGGAACAGCCCGTCGAATTTCTAGGTAACGGTCTAAGACAGCTTGGACCTGATCATCAGGCCCAAACAGATGCGGTAGATCTTCCCCGGCGTGATACAGAGAACGGAAAGTAGTGCCTTCTTTATTGATAAAACCAGAATCATTCCAATAGGCGATCGCACGCTCTGGAAAAACATTCACAGTGAGTTCATCAGGCCAGTTAAATTGCACCTCGGCGTTGGCAATCCAGTCGATCGCTGTCAGGTGATTACGAACTTGATCAATATTTGACAATGCACCTTCCAGAGCTAGCACTGCATTGGTTACGTCAGTTCGCTGAGCGTCTTCGATGTCGCCCTGCACCACCAAGTACCGAATTGTATCTTCAGCGCCTAAAGACACTAACGGTAACCCAGCAAGACTTATACAAATCCATGGAAGTAGCGCGTATTGCCGAATCAATCTGTTTACATTCATAAAGTCACTTCGCTTTGGTACTGTTTCGCCAGAGACCGGGCCAAACCCGCCGTCTCGCCGGCACCTTGAGTTAACACAACATCGCCCTCGCGCAGACAGCCCGACAAACAATCCGGCGTGTCTGTCAAAGTTTTCAACCAATGCAGCTCACCAAGCCCGGTGGTTTTCAGCGATCGATGTAAATCAGCGCCAGTTGCCCCAGGTATGATCGCTTCCCCTGCTGAATAGACTTCAGATATCAAGAGCACATCCACCAATGCAAGAACCTCAACAAACTGGTCAAAAAGTTCTGCCGTTCTTGAATATCGATGCGGTTGATAGATCATCACCAGTCGTCGATTGGGCCAGCCCTTTCTGACTGCATCGATCGTAGCTCGCACCTCAGTAGGATGGTGACCGTAGTCATCGATAAGCAGGAACTGTTTTTCATTAACCCTGCATTGGCCATGCACTTCGAATCTACGTCCGACGCCTCTGAAATCACTCAGACCCAGAACGATGGCATCGTCTGAGACCCCCTCATCCGAGGCAACCGCAATTGCAGCGACAGCGTTGAGTACGTTATGCCGTCCCGGCATAGAGAAATCTATCGTTAGCGGCTTGAGGGTTCCGGGCCGTTCAATCTGAAACTGACTATGTTTACCTGATTGCTGCCAATCGAGGACGCGATAATCTGCATCATCTGAAAACCCATAAGTCACCACCGGCCGCATCAAAGATGGCAACATCGAACTGACCATAGGGTCATCGACGCAAGCCACAACCACCCCATAAAAAGGCAAATTGTGGACAAAAGCGACAAAGGCCTCTTTGAGCTTCGAGAAGCTACCATCATAATTAGCCAAGTGATCTCGATCGACATTGGTCAGAACAACCACCATCGGCTGCAGATGTAAAAACGAGGCATCGCTCTCGTCTGCTTCAGCAATCATATACCGGCTCGAACCTAGCCTTGCATTACTTGCGGTCTGGTTTAGTAGGCCACCGATGATGAAAGTTGGGTCAAGCTCTGCTTTAGCAAAGATCGAGGCCAACAAGCTTGTCGTCGTTGTTTTACCGTGGGTGCCGGCAACTGCTATGCCATGGCGATATCGCATGAGCTCTGCCAGCATTTCAGCGCGCCTAATAACAGGTATTCTGGCTGAGCGAGCCGCACACAATTCCACGTTATCCGCAGCGATAGCACTGGATATCACCACAACATCTGCGCCGTTAATATGCCCTGGATCATGCCCTAGACTAATCCGAAAGCCTTGCTGTATGAGCCGCTCTGTAACATCGGTTTGATATAAATCTGACCCCGATATGATATAGCCCTGGTTACCTAAAACCTCGGCAATGCCACACATACCAGCGCCACCGATACCAACAAAATGGATGTGGCGAATACGCCGCATTTCCCCGGTCCAAGGCATAGAAGTTTGCACACTACTTTGCACGGCGACCTCCCGGTTTCTTCGGCGCTGCCGGCGCTAGCCGACATTCCCAATCTAACCGCAACAACAAGCCGATCATCACCAAGGTCACCACTAGGCTGTTGCCACCAAAACTCATAAGTGGCAGCGTCAAGCCCTTGGTAGGCAGCAGCCCTAAATTTACGCCTAAGTTGATCAGCGCTTGAACACCGATTAAAAGCGCAATGCCAGATGCGAGATTTCCATGAAAGGTAAATCCCGCCTGGTAGCATCTTTTACCGATTAATAGCCCTTGAATGACTAACACCGTGAATCCGAGCAACACAAACGTTGCGCCGACAATTCCTAACTCTTCTACAATAATTGAAAATAGAAAATCTGTGTGGGCTTCAGGCAGGAAGAACAATTTTTGGACACTATTGCCAAGACCTAAGCCAAACCACTCACCTCGACCAATCGCGATCAAAGCTTGGGTTAATTGGTAGCCGCCGCCAAACTGATGTGCCCAAGGATCCGTAAACGAAATCAATCTGGCCAAGCGGTAAGGCTGGAGCACAACCAACAGCACAACGATGGCGCCGCCCCCTAGCAATGTTGGCAAAAAGTAGCGCATGGGGGCGCCTGAGAAAAACATCATCGCCAAGGCGGCTGACATCAACACCACACAAGCACCAAAATCTGGTTGTAGCAGCAATAAACCGACTAATATCCCGGTCAAGCCTAGCGGAAGCAGATAGGCACTCAACTTGTCCTGAAATTTCGCACCTGGCTTAGCCAGGTAAGCGGCCAGAAATACTACGGTAAACAGCTTCACAAATTCAGAGCCCTGTAGCGTAAAAAAACCCAAAGGAATCCACCGTGTGGCGCCATTAACCTCGTGCCCAATCCCAGGAATCATCACCAGTACCAAAAGGGCAATCGACAGGGCGTAAAGTGCCCAGCCCAAGCGCTGCCAAACACGAATAGGCAAAACCAACGCTGATAACAAGCCCAGGCCGCCGAGCACTAAAAAGATGCCGTGTTTTATCGCCAGATATAAGGGATGGCCATAATTACGAGCAGCGACTTCTGAAGATGCAGAGGTCACCATAATAAAACCGAACAACAGTAAACCGGTTGCCGCCAGCAATACCGTCAGATCAATGGGACTACCCAGTTGTCTGGGTGCTTCAAGTCGTACAGCACTCATGCGGCACCCCGGGTCAAAAGAGATTCGAAATGACGGCCTCGGGCTTCATAGTCAGAAAACTGATCTTGACTAGCGCAAGCTGGTGAAAGCAGGACAACATCGCCAGGTTCAACCAACTTCAAGGCTCGCTCAATCATTCGATCAAATTTTTCGAACGACTCAAAAGACGCTGGAGCAAGGTGGCGCTCAATTTCCGCCCTTGCCTCACCGTAGAGAAGAATGGCTTTTATGCCTTTGATGCCCGTCAAATAATCGCACAGCACCTCAAAATCCGCGCCTTTAGACAGGCCACCGAGCAGCAAGATCATCGGCCCTTGCGCCAAGAACCCCTCTACAGCGGCCCGAGTTGCACCCGTGTTTGTTGCTTTAGAGTCGTTGATCCAAATAACCTGATCACCCCGATCAATGCGCTGGCAACGATGCGGCAGTCCTTTAAAGTTTTTTACATCATCAACCATTTGAGCGAGATCAAGGTCAAGACAGACACCAATGGCCAACGCTGCCAAGACATTGAGATAGTAGCTTTTGCCCTGACTTGAGAGCGCTCGCACCTCGAGCAATACCTCGTCGCCGCGCACCAGGCACAGCTCCCCTTTTGAGTATTGCAAACCAAACTCTTCTGGGGACTCGGGCTTAGAATCGGAGAATACTGTGACGGATTTTGCACCGTGAGACTCCGCGAAAGCCTGCAATTTTTTTGCGACTACACACGCATCTGCCGCCTGAAAGATACGGCCCTTGGCCTCATAGTACGCCTCAGTCGAGACGTAACGATCCAAATGATCCGGGCTGAGGTTAAGCAGCGCGGCAACCCGCAACGGCAAGCCATCGGCCAACTCCAGCTGGTAGCTCGAAAGTTCAAGTAGGTAAAGTCTTGTTGCCGGGTCGAGAATATCAAGACAGGGCGTTCCAATGTTGCCACCAATCGCAATGTTAGATAGCTGCCTTTGCGCTAAATAACCTGCCATCGATGTCACAGTGGTCTTACCATTTGTGCCTGTCACACCGACCACTGCCCCATCAGTCTCCTCGGCAAACAGCATCAGGTCATTCGTCAATTTGACGCCCCTCGCTCTTGCCTTTGCGATCGCCGGATGAGCAAGAGATACCCCTGGGCTCACAATCCAAATGGCACCCGGCTGTATTGGAATCTGATATAGCGGCAAAACCACGGGATCTTTGTACCACTGCCGCAAACGACGTAAGGCGTCTTCGGTTGGACCGTCGTCGGCCATGATAAACGGGACGCCTTTAGCGCTTAGGTAGTGCGCGGCGGATAGGCCAGTTTTACCAAGGCCCAAGATGACCGTCGTAGGAGCCATCACAAAAGACCCGCCTTTTCGGTGAGCAATGCCTTCACCACATCCCGATCGCTGAAGGGATAGCGCTTACCATGGACCTCTTGGTAGGCTTCATGGCCCTTACCCAAAACCACCACAACGTCATCTTTTTCCTGAACGTCAATCGCAGCCGCCAAGGCTTGTCGCCGATCGATAATTTTGCGCTCAGCGGGAATCGGAGCACTCAATGATCGCACCATGTCATCGATAATCGCCGCCGGATCTTCAGACCTCGGGTTGTCGCTCGTAAAAAAACACAGATCACTATGATCAACCGCCATCTGCCCCATCATCGGCCGCTTACCCACATCACGATCGCCACCACAACCAATCACACAGATAATTCGGCCGTTAAAGTGTTGATTCACAGAACTCAACACTTGGGCGACCGCATCGGGGGTATGCGCAAAATCCACTAAGGCCAGCCAAGGCCCGACACGAACAGCCTCTAATCTGCCAGGGGGTGCTTGGCATTGACCTAACGCCTCGCCGATTTCTTCGAGGCCAACGCCGTACCAATATAGAAAAGCACCCGCAGCGACCAAATTGCTTAAGTTGTGCGCCCCCATCAAACCACTCGCGACTTGAGTCTGCCCTGCCGGCGTCACAAGCTCAAAGCGAAGTCCTCCTTGATCAAAATTCGCGCTTTTAGCATGGACCGAGGCTGACTCTTGATGCGTCGAGAACGTGATAATCGTCGGGGAGAGATGCTGCCCAACGAGCTCGGCCCCCCAGGGGTCATCGAGATTTAGCAAAGCGCTTTGGAGTTCTGGCCAGTGAAAAAGCTTTGCTTTTGCGGCTCGGTATTCTGACATGCTGCCGTGATAATCAAGATGATCCCGGGTGAGGTTCGTCAAAATGGCACTCGCGACCCTCGTGCCGTTCAATCGATCCTGGGCAAGACCATGTGATGAGGCCTCCATCAACACGATCTCCGCGCCGGCTGTCACCATCGAGCTGATGCCTGCTTGTAATGTTATCGAGTCCGGCGTCGTCATTTGGGTCTGCTCGAGCTCGCCTAAAAGCCCTTGTCCCAAAGTCCCTATGATGCCTACCTTACGACCCAATGCCTTAAGGGCCGTGGCAGCTAAATACGTCACTGATGTTTTACCGTTGGTACCGGTGACGGCAACCACCGTCGTTTTTGCAGAAGGATGGCCGTAAAAACGGCTGGCAATGTGACCCACTTGCTGCTTGAGGTCAGGCACGCCGATCATAGGCACCATGCCACCACCACCTAACTCCAGATCCGTGGTCAGCACCGCCGATGCCCCCCTGGCAACAGCATCACTGATAAAGCAACGACCGTCATGTTGCGAGCCCTTGAGCGCTATAAATAGATCGCCGGGTTTTGCTCGTCGACTATCCAGCGTGATTCCCGACACAGGCACATCTGGCGCGGAATAACCTGGCAAGAGCGCGCGCAATGAGCTCGTCATCACACCGCCTCCCGAGTATCAGTCGGCGGCACGCTGAGCAGCCGCAAGACGTTCGCCATAACGCGCGAGAAAATCGGCGCGGCAATACTGCCACCACCCACCTGCGCCGTTTTTGGCTCATTAATCAGTACGACTCCAACAAATCTCGGTGCATACTGCGGGGCAAATCCCGCAAAAAAAGCGATATGCCGGGTATCGTCATAACCTTCCGCACCAATTTTTCGCGCCGTTCCGGTCTTGCCAGCAACGCTGTAAGCATCGATAGCCGCTTTTTTGCCAGTACCTTCAGTTATCACGCGCCCCAACATACCTTGCAGTTGTTGAGCCACGCGCACATCCATCACCCGCTGGCCGTTTGCGATCTGCCCCGCAAGCATCGTGGTGTCGCGTTTAATTCCGCCAGACGCGACCGTGCTATAAGCTGCCGCTAGCTGCAAAGGCGTTACCGTTAATCCGTAGCCATACGCAAACGTAACCCGCTCAATATCTTTCCATCGGCGACGATTCGGTAAAAACCCGCTGCTCTCTCCGGGGAAGCCAGTCCCCGTTGCCTGTCCAAACCCAAGGGTCTGAAACATTTTCCAAATATCGTATTCATTCAAACTAAGGGCCAGACGACTGATTCCGACCTGAGAGGAATGGGCCAAGACGCCACCTAAATCAAGTACCCCGCGGTTTCGTGGATCGCGAATTACGTTGTCATCTACTTTCATGTAACCCGGGCTCGTATCAATTTCGTGCCCAACTGCAAGTCCAGAATCAAGCGCCACAGCCACTGTAAAAGGTTTAACCGTAGACCCTGGCTCAAACACATCAGTAACCGCACGATTGCGAACCGAGGACAGATCTAACTGAATACGATTATTGGGGTTATAAGAAGGCTGATTGGCCATCGCAAGCACTTCACCAGTCTGCACATCGAGTAAAACGAAGGAGCCTGATAAAGCTCGGTACTGTTCGACTGCGGACTTCAATTCCCGATAGGCCAAAAACTGCAGACGTTGATCGATAGAGATCCTCAGGTTTTTACCTGGAATCGCTTCGGCGACCGGCATGATGTCGCGCACAATCTCTCCGTAGAGATTCTTTAGCACTTTCTTTTTGCCCGGTTTACCGCTTAGCCAGTCATCAAAAGATAACTCCAACCCTTCTTGACCAACATCGTCTATATCGGTAAAGCCGACCACATGCGCTGCAATCTCGCCACCTGGATAAAACCGGTGATACTCTTTTTCTCCGTAGACCCCTGGCACCCCTAGGCTCAAAATCGCATCAGCTTCTTGAGGTTTGGCACGGCGACGCAGGTAGACAAAATTTCGCGCTTCGGTTCTGCGCATTTTGTCACGAAATTCTTCGACGGTGACTCCAAGTCCTGTGGCTAGAGGTTGCAGCTGCTCAACATCCGAAGGTAATTCAGATGGGTTCGCCCAGAGCGACACAACTGGCGAGCTCACAGCAAGTGGATTATCACGCCGATCAAGAATCATGCCGCGATGCGCGTTGATCCGCTCCATGCGGATGGTTCTCGCATCTCCCTGATCCTGTAAGAAATCTTTCTCCGAGGTTTCGATGTAGATTAATCTGGCAGCCCCACCTGCCATCATCAACAAAAATACAAAAGCCGCTATATGGATTCGAAGCGCAGGCGTCATTGCTGCTCTCCAACGGCACTGGCTGTTTGCACAATCCTCGGAGCACGGCGCATCAGGACTAAGCTGCTCTGATTAGGTGAGCGCATCTGTAACTCTTCCCGAGCTAACTGATCGATTCTGTGATATCCGGCCCAAGCGCTTTGCTCTAATAATAGACGCTCATATTCGCTATCTAAGTTATCGCCTACATGTTCTTCAACTTGCAACCGGCCATACAGGGCGCGCGTTTCGTGGGAAACTAAGATCACGCCAATACTTGAAGCCATCACAAAGACCAGTAGCAACAGCAGCCGTAGGGGCCACCCTGAGATCAGCCAAGCAAGCGATTGCATTAATAGTGTCGGCTGATTCACGCGATTTTCTCCATCCCGCGCATGACAGCACTTCGTGCCCTAGGGTTTGCCGCAACTTCTGACTGATTCGCACGCCACTTACCCAAAGATCGAACGCGACGCTCTATCTGATGATCAAAGACAGGCAACTTAGCCGGGTAGGGGTCGTTTTTTTCCTGCTGCTTAATAAAGCGTTTGGTCATCCTATCTTCGAGCGAGTGAAAACTGATGACCACAAGCCTGCCACCAAGTCTCAGCGCGTCGGTGGTGGCGGCCAAACAGGCTTGTAGATCCTGAAGCTCTTGATTAACGGCAATACGAATTGCTTGAAAGACACGTGTTGCAGGATGCTTGTGCGGGTCGTTGCTCGGCGAAGCATTCGTGACCAACTGCGCTAAATCAGTGGTCGTTTTCAGCGGCGCAACTTCCCTCGCCGCCACAATCGCCCGCGCGATGCGCCGGGCATATCGTTCCTCGCCATAAGCTTTCAAGACATGAGCAATATCTTGCTCGGAAGTCTCAAGCAACCAATCCTCAGCGGTCATACCTTGGCTGTTGTCCATTCGCATATCGAGCGGTCCCTCGCGCCCAAAGCTAAACCCTCTTTCAGCGATATCGATTTGATTTGAGGAAACCCCCAGGTCTAAAAGCAATCCATCAACTCGATCAAACGCAACCGATGCTAGATGCGCGCTTAATGATCCAAAGGACCCATGAACAATAACGACTCTCGGATCTGCTCCGAACCGTGCTCGGGCTACTTCAATTGCTTCTGGATCTTTGTCAATCACCATCAATTGTCCCTGATCAGACAGTCGATCTAATATGGCAGCAGTATGACCACCTCGGCCAAATGTGCAGTCTACGTATCTTCCATCAACCCGATGCACCAGTACTTCTACCGCCTGTTCGAGCATCACTGGTACGTGCATCAGCGCGATTCCTACAGTGATAACGTTTGCAATTCGTCTGGCATACCGCCTTCTGATTGCACTTCAAGCCACTGATCGCGACGCGTATTCCAGACGGTTTCATCCCAAAGTTCTAACTTGTTGCCTTGGCCCAATAACACAGTATGTTTACCTAGGGCTGCATAATCTCGAAGGGGTGGCGTGATCAGCAGTCGACCATTCCTATCCATTGGGATATCGGTCGCATGGCCGATGAGCAGCCGTTGAACCCGCCGAGCGGCTGTATTAAAACTCGGCAAAGACTCGACCTTTCTTTGAATGTCTTCCCAGGCTGGCTGGGGATAGATCAGCAAACATCGCTCGTCGGTATCAATTGTCACGACCATTGAACCTCGACAAGATTCAATAATCTCGTCGCGATAACGTGTAGGGACCGTTAATCGACCCTTTGCGTCCATATTGACTTGGTTAACGCCTCGAAACACTGGCTCATCCTACTCGCTTATTGCCCCACTTAACCCCACAAATACCCACATTTGTGCACTTCGAACCTTAAGAATACCCAAGTTTGATGTCAAGCTTGGAAAATTAACTTTTCTCCAAGTAAGACAAGGGTTTACAAAACTTTGGGAATACCAATTCTGGATCAAACTAAGATAGCGATCAGAGACAGCAAGATGTGCTACAAACTTAATGTGAATTATTAAGTTTTAGGATTTTTAGACTTTTTTGGAATATGAATCCATTGAAATAAGGGAGTTAGCAATAAGCCGGGTTCTGTCGAGGATAATCATTCATCTGTGATGTCTGTCGCCAGACACCTATAGCGACCTACCCGAACTCAACTGCGGGCAACAGCATAAGAGTTCCTATTTGGTCTTGCTCCGAGTGGGGTTTACCTTGCCGTTCCTGTTACCAGTCACGCGGTGCGCTCTTACCGCACCATTTCACCCTTACCTCACACTCACGTATGCGGCGGTATCCTTTCTGTTGCACTTGCCGTAGGCTCGCGCCCCCCAGGCGTTACCTGGCACTCTGCCCTATGGAGCCCGGACTTTCCTCTGCTTGCGCAGCGATTACCTAGCTAACTCCCGTCTCGAGCTTACCCCGGAACCTGGGCCTTCACAACTTCTCACGTTCACTTTTGATCGCAAGCGCACGCTTATAGGCCTGATTACGTTTTAACCCCAGCATAGAACTTGCGAGCTCCGCTGCTTTGGAAATGGGCAATTCGGACATTAACGCGCTCAGACAGTCGTCCAGTGACACCTCACCGACTTCAGGATGAGAGTCAGAGCCTGCAACAAGCACGACGAATTCTCCTTTACAGGGGATTTCTCCCGCACCAATACATTCTCGTAGCGAATCTAACGAACCGGGCACCACTTGCTCATAGAGTTTGGTCAGCTCCCGGCAAATGACCGCTTGTCGCTCGCCACCCAATTGCAGTATGAGCGTATCCAGCAACGCTTTAATACGATGAGGCGCCTCATACATGATCAGCGTGCCAGGATAGCGACAAACTTCATTGATCTTCGTTTGTCGACCTTTGACGGGCAAAAAACCCAAAAACAAAAATTGATCAGTAGGCAAGCCTGAGACCGACAAAGCCGCAGTCACCGCAGATGCACCCGGCACTGGCTCAACCCTAACACCCGCAGCCTGTGCGGCTCGCACGAGTCGATAGCCCGGATCAGAAATAAGCGGCGTACCCGCATCTGACACGAGGGCCACAGTCTCTCCTGCTAACATACGAGCAACTAAGACATCGCTCTGGTGCGTTTCATTGTGATCATGCAGCGCCACCAATGTTTGCTCGATACCATAATGATTGAGCATCCGCTTACTGTGTCGCGTATCCTCAGCTGCTATCAAATCTACCGCTGCTAAAGTTTCCAGCGCCCTAGTAGAAATATCTTTCAAATTGCCGATTGGCGTTGCAACTATGTACAATTTACTCACAACGACTCGCACTCTTAGCTTAAACTTACTAAGAGTAAAGGATTACGGCGATAGCAACCATCTAAAGCAGGATAAAACCCAAACAGGAACGATCATGCCAATTAGCCGAGCGGGAGAACCGATAACAACTGTAAGCCCAGAGCAACCGTTCGAATTGCAATGCTAGCTTTATCGGATTCACTGTGAGCCAGCAATAACCAGAAGCAACGCACTTACTCAACATATTTTTAAAGGACCTATGAGTGCAAGACGCCATGACTGATCATCGCTTAGACGCAAGCACAAGGCCTCAAAGTATTGGCAATCGTCTCAGTCTAACTTGGCAGCTGCGCCAACAAAACTGGCCAGTCCTCCTCGGAAAACTAGCGCGCTCGGCTGCGAATCGCTGGTGGCACCGTCGACAAATTCCGCTTTCTGGGTCTGGCCTCGTGATGGTCTTAGCTATCAGCGGCTTGGTCGGCTGTGCGACCACGCCCACCGACCCTACTCTGACTCCCGCTACGATACTTGAGACCAGCCAAACTAACCCCTCGATCAACATCCGCTCAGTTTCAGAAGGGCTGCGGCTGGCTCGTTTGGTTAAAGAGCCTCTGGCGAGCGCCTACCGCGCCAAAGCGGCTCGACTTGCGCTCAACGCAGGCAACCTGATCGAAGCAGAGGGAATCTTAAAACGCATTGCATTCGACAATCTTCGCGATCAGGGGCTTGTTGATTTTGTCATCGCTAGTGCCGACTTGGCCTTAGCTCAGGATAAGCCGGCTGTAGCGCTTGCCCATTTAAACCGACCGAACTTCAGTCAGATCCAACTCAGCGAATCTGATCAAATCGCTTTGGGATTGGCAAAAGCGAGGGCCTACGAGCTTACCGGAAGAGTTCTGTCTGCAGCCCAAGAACGCGTTCTAGTTTCTCCACTGTTGTCGCCAGAAGGCCAGACTCAGAATCAAGAGTTGTTATTCATGAGCCTGATGGCGCTGCCGCCGAAACTCCTGAAGAACTACGCAGAACAAGCGGTCACCAATGATCTGAGGGGCTGGCTCTCTCTGGCAGCTATGACAAAGCAGTACCAAAACCGACCCAGCCAGCAACTAAGGTCACTCACGAACTGGAAACGGCTTTGGGTCGGTCATCCTGCAGCAAAACAACTACCTCAACAGCTTTCCTTCCTTGATAGCGTTGTCGCAGGGCAACCTAAAAAAATCGCTATTTTACTCCCGCAGACGGGCCCGTTAGCCAGCGCGGGTCAAGCCGTCTTAAATGGCTTGCTGGCAGCGCACTTCGAACAAGGTCGAGAGTCGGATCTACTCATCTACGACAGCCATCAATGGTCCTCTGCCATTGATCTACTCGACCAGGCCCAGACAGATGGTGCTGACTTTGCAGTCGGACCCCTTGATAAAGGCAGAGTCGCCGAATTGGCTAATGCCCGCCTACCGATACCTGTACTCGCATTGAATCGACTGACGGGTACAACGAACAAAGAGCCTAAAAATGGAAATTTGTTTTTCTTTTCACTTGCGCCTGAAGATGAAGCAAGGCAACTTGCCCGCCACAGCGAAACTATGGGGTTTAAAAACATTCTTTTAATCGCTCCAGACTCCGATTGGGGCGATCGCACCACTAACGCGTTTCGCGCAAGCCTCAAAAACCGTGACGATATCGAAATACTAGAGAAGCGATTCACTTCTGATCAACCCTACGCGCCATTTGTTAGGAATATTCTAGCAGTTGATGAAAGCCTAGCTAGAGCCAATGAACTGAGCAGTATCACAGGAAGAAAGTTTGAGTTTACCCCTCGAAGGCGCCAAGACATTGACATGATCGGCCTGCTGACCAATGCTGCTGAAGCCAAGCAAATTAACCCAGCCCTAGCGTTTTATTACGCCGATGACCTACCCGTTTACGCGACCTCTTTGGTCAACGAAGACGACGCTTCCAAGATCAGTAATCTCGATTTAAATGGCATACGATTTTGCGACATGCCTTGGAAGCTCTCCCCAGAGAGCGCTCTCTTTAATAGCCTCAACAAACTTATCCCAGACGCTAACGGCAGCGTGGGTGGGCTTTTTGCGCTTGGGCTAGACGCCTTTAATGTTATACCCCGGCTCAGGCAGCTCAGAGAAATGGCAGACCTTCCTTTTTACGGATACACCGGTCGGCTCTCCATGGAGCAACAGGTCGTTGTGCGACAACTCATGTGGGGCACTTTCGATCAAGGCTCGGTTACCGCCCTACCTACAGTCGTAGAATCTATATAGGTCGATCGAGGGATTGAACCACAGTACACGCATAGGCAAAACTGCTGAGGCTAAAGCAGCCGGCTGGTTAGTGCAGCAAGGGCTTCACATCATTACCACAAACTTTAGCTGTCGATGGGGCGAAATAGACATCATCGGCAAACAGCGCGATACCTTGATATTTTTTGAAGTTAAATACCGAAGGTCATCAAAATTCGGTTCAGCTGCGGCACAAGTCACGATATCCAAACAGCATAAAATCATCAGGACGGCACGTCACTTTCTAGCCTCCCATCCAGAATTTGCGGACTGTGCAATGCGTTTCGATGTGATAATCCTTGGCAAGCAGATACGACACATTAACGCCGCCTTTTCATGCGACACTTGATTCTTGGCGACGGGCTGGCAAGATAGCGACCTGACTCTAAGGAAAGCCTCATGAAAGGAATCCCCTTACTCTCATTGACCTTTTTATTGACCTTTACACTCGCAAGCTGCGGCGGCCTTTCCCCTAAAGATGACAACCTGGGCAAGCGTACCTTCGGCACTCGGCTAGATGACAGCCGGTCCGCCAAATTGATTATGAAAAATCTCAAAGCGGCGAACCCAGACGTCAAGCGAATGAATATTTCAGCAACCGTTTTTAATGGCGTAGCACTGTTATCAGGCCAAGCCAATACAGCGGCTGCCAAGGCGGAGGCAGGGAAAATCGCAGGTCAGCTCCGCCATGTTGCGAAGGTTCACAACGAGATTGAGGTAGCTGGACCAACATCTACCTTAGTGCGGACCAATGATGCGTTGCTGAAGGGCAAGATAAAAGTAAAAATGACCACCAATGGCTCGACTGATGCTGGCAGAATTAAGGTGGTTGTCGAAAATGGCGTCGTTTATTTGATGGGCTTACTTACCCGAGATGAAGCGAAAGCTGCCGTTACCCTCACGCAAGAAGTCTTTGGTGTTCAAAAGATTGTCCAAGCTTTCGAGTATCTCAACTAATCTTTCTTGATGTTATCAACAATACTCAGCTTAGGTTTAACGACCCTAGGCACCTCACCTTCGACCTTCTTTGGCTTGGCTGCATCGTTGTCATCGACCAGCCCCTTAGCCAGCGCCGGCTGACCCGCGAACCACAAGCCATCTGAAGTTTCCCTTGTGACCAGACCCAGAATCGCTTCCAGCGGCACGGCAATGGCATGCGCCTGCCCCTGAAAACGACTGCTAAAATACAAATGATCTGCTTCGAAATGAAAATCTCTGACAGCGTCTCCGCTGATATTCAGGGTAATTGTGCCGTCAGGCTGGACGAAAGCTTGGGGTACAGCAACGCCATCGGCTTGGGCATTTACGATTAGATAGGGGGTATATCCAGCTTCGATCATCCAATCAAGGAGGCCCCTGATCAAAAATGGAATTTTCGAGATAGACCTTATGCTCATATTCCTTGGCCTAATCTCTCAGCCTTCAGTCCCGCATATCCATTTCAGCTTCTGAGAGACTTGCTTGGAATGACTCTCGGCGGAACATCCGGTTCATGTAATCGGTCAAAGGCTTTGCTGTTTTCGGAGGCAATTGAATATCAAGCACAGGCAAACGCCACAAGATGGGCACAAAGCAACAATCCACCAAGGTGAATTCATCGCTCATAAAAAATTCTTTTTCGGAGAAGATTGGCGCGATGGTGATCAGACCTTCTCGCAGCTCCTTTCGTGCTCGATCAATCACGGTATCTTTTGAACGACCTGCAACGATGGTGTCTACCAAACCACACCAATCTCTTTGAATTCGGTACACAAACAAGCGACTCTGGGCTCTGGCAACCGGGTAGACGGGCAACAAAGGAGGATGAGGAAAGCGTTCGTCCAAATACTCCATCATGACCATAGACTCATACAGCACCAAGTCTCTATCAACCAGCGTTGGCAATGAGTTATAGGGATTTAGGTCAGCTAGATCTTCAGGCAGGTTTCCCTTCTCTACGTCAATGATATCTACGGCCACGCCTTTTTCGGCCAAAACCATTCTCACCCGCTGACTGTAATGATCAGCGCCATCAGAATAGAACACCATCGATGAATGCTTAGATATAACGCTCATTCTTTTCCCCTTTGCCGCCTGAGCGATCAATGAAACTCTTTTTTATATTCTCTTGCGAGTAAATAGGCTGGCACGAAAAAGAATGCGAGAAAAATCAACACAAACACCCCTGTTCGCTCTCTTTCTAAACGCGAGGGATCACCAACATAGTAAAGAAAGTTGGTCAAATCATAGACAACCTGTTCATAGCCTTCGGCAGTTAATTGCCCCGAATTTTCCACCAACTCGAGTGGGCTATATCCACGCTCGATGAGTTCGAGGCCACATACCTCCTCAGTGATATAGTTTTGAGATAACGGGTCCATCATCTCGCCACCGTTTGCGGCCAATTTCGGTATCTGCTTACAGACCTTCTTTTGCACGCCTTGCAACTCCAAAAGCGCGTGGGGCATACCCACATTCTCGTATACCAAATTATTTGCACCCAATGGCCGCTGACTATCTTCATAGAAGGTCAGCAGGTAGGTATAGAGATATTCCGGCCCACCTTTTAACTGTGTATACAAAGTAAGATCAGGCGGTACAGCACCAAACCAAGCTTTAGCATTATCTTTACTGATAGTATTCTTGATCGGGTCGCCAATCTTAGTGTTCGGGTCAAAGACCAGATGCTCGAGCATCAAAGATTCAGGAACGCCCAAATCTTCGGCGGTCCTTTTGTAACGTTGGTATTGCAAAGAGTGGCATCCCAGGCAGTAATTCATATAGATCTTAGCGCCACGCTGCAAAGACCCTTGATCCTCAAGATCAGGCGTCATCTCAAATAATGGGAACCCCACCTCTGCGGCAAACCCGGATTGGGGCAAAACGGAAAGAGCTAAAACAACAAGAATGAGGCGCATCACATGGTCACCCTATCTGGAACTGGCTTGGTTTTCTCCACGGCTGTATACCAGGGCATCAACAAAAAATAAGCAAAGTAAATGCCGGTACAGATCTGAGCCATCAAGGTGCGCAGCGGTGTGGGATGCACCGTGCCTAGATAACCGAGAATAAAAAAGGCAATCACAAACAGTCCTAGCATGACCTTGCTGCCCATGCCCTTGTAACGAATAGACTTCACCGGAGATTTATCGAGCCAGGGCAATACAATCGGCAAAATAATCGCACCAGCCATCACAACCAGACCCCAAAACTTAGCATCCAATCCAAATAAAGGGAAAGTTGCTGCTCGCAACATCGAATAAAATGGCGTGTAATACCAAACAGGCGCTATTAGTTCCGGCGTTTTCAGAGGGTCTGCAGGCTCGTAATTTGGGTGTTCAATCAGGTATCCGCCACCGTCTGGATAGAAAAACATGACGGCACAAAACAAAAACAAGAAGATGATGATGCCTGGCAGCTTACCAATCGTGAAGTAAGGGTGGAAGGGCATGCCGTCTAAAGGCTTACCCGTGTCGTCCGTCGTCTTCTTGATATCGACACCATCGGGATTGTTAGACCCTACCTCGTGTAATGCCAAGACATGCAACACGACTAAAACCAATAAAAACAAAGGCACCAGAACGACATGGAGCGCAAAGAACCGATTCAACGTAACGCCAGACATATTGAAATCGCCTCGAACCCAAATCGCTAGATCCTCGCCGACAAGTGGGATTGCACTCGCGAGAGACACAATTACCTGGGCGCCCCAGAAAGACATGTTGCCCCATGGTAACAAGTATCCGAAGAAGCCTTCTGCCATCAGCGCGATGTAGATCAACATGCCTAAGATCCAGATCAACTCTCTAGGTTTCTGATAGGATCCGTACAGCAAGCCCCTGAACATGTGCAGATAAACCACCACAAAAAATGCCGAAGCACCGGTGGAGTGCATGTACCGCAACATCCAGCCATACTCGACATCTCGCATGATGTACTCAACCGAGGCGAACGCTTCTTCCCCAGTAGGTACGTAACTCATTGTTAACCAAATACCGGTTAACAATTGATTTGCTAACACCAAAAACGAGAAAATCCCAAAGTAATACCAAATATTTAGGTTCTTCGGCGCATAGTACTTTGATAGGTGCTTTTCATAGGCTTCTGTAACCGGAAGACGGTCGTCTATCCACGCCATCACATTCTTAAATGACTGCTCGATCGCTGACATTAGGCAACCCCCTCGTCTTCACCGATCACAACCACGTTATCACTCTCGTAATAGTGAGGCGGTACTTCCAAATTAGAGGGTGCCGGTACCCCTTGATAAACACGTCCCGCCAAGTCGAACTTAGATCCGTGGCAAGGGCAATAGAAGCCTCCCGCCCACTCCGGATCAAATTCTTGGGGCTCGATGGCGGGTCGATACTTAGGAGAGCAACTAAGATGGGTACACAACCCAATTAGAACAGCGATATCTGGCCGAATGGACCTTGTGCTATTTTTTGCATAGCTGGGCTGCTGCTGCCGTTCTGATGCCGGGTCCGCTAATCGCTCTGGACGTTCATCAAGCTGCGCCAGCATCGTCTCTGATCTGCGAAACACAAACACCGGCTTGTCGCGCCAAGCTGGTATGGGCCCAAGAATCTCTCCAGGTTCAAGGCGACTGATATCAACCTTAATGGGCGCCCCAGCTGCTAAAGCTCGTGCACTTGGGCTCCATGACCCTACGAACGGTACCGCTAAGCCAGCGACGCCGCCGGCGCCTACGACTGCGGTGGCACCGAGAAGAAAATTCCGCCGTCCGGAATTAACGCTACTCTCACTCACAACTTCTCTCCGCTTAATCCTAACTGACCTTGCCTAGGTCAAAACAGTGCTCGCCGAGGGCCTTTGCAACGCCTTTTCTCAGCGGCGGCATTCTATCACACTCCACTCTAAATGGGCGGTGCCAAGCTGGAAAAATATCGCCCAAAAAAAAGCGGAGCTTTTGCTCCGCTTTGCTTTGCCTTCGGCTTAACGTTTGGAAAACTGCGGCTTCTTTCTAGCCTTTCTAAGACCGACTTTCTTCCGCTCGACGCTTCGTGCGTCTCTGGTGACATACCCAGCCCGCCTGAGCGTTGGACGCAGTGTTTCGTCATACGCCATCAGCGCACGGGTAATACCATGACGAATGGCACCCGCTTGACCGAAACCGCCGCCGCCTTTGACTGTAACCCTAACCGTAAAACGCTCAGCTAGATCAACAAGCTCAAGAGGTTGACGAACAACCATTCGTGCGGTCTCTCGCCCAAAATATTCATCGAGGGGCTGATTGTTAACTTCTATACTGCCATCCCCTAAGCTCATAAAAACCCGTGCTTTCGCGGTTTTTCTTCGCCCTGTTCCATAGTACTGATTCATAACTGACCTTACCTATATCTCTAATGCTTCGGGCTGCTGAGCGGCATGGGGATGCGAGTCCCCCGCATAAACCTTGAGCTTACCTAGCATCGCTCGACTTAATTTATTCTTGGGCATCATACCCTTGACAGCAGTTTCAATAATTCGCTCCGGCGCTTTCTCGATCAACTTGTCAAAGGTAATCGACTTGATACCTCCAGGGAAACCTGTGTGATGGTAATATGTCTTGTCGGTTTCCTTTCGTCCGGTGACCTTGACCTTTTCGGCATTGACCACAATGACATAGTCCCCCGTGTCGACATGGGGTGTGAAACAGGCTTTATGCTTGCCTCGAAGGCGGTTGGCTATTTCAGTGCTAAGCCTGCCCAGCGTCTTATCTGTAGCATCCACTATGAACCACTTTCGGGTAACCGTTTCTTTTTTTGCACTGACCGTCTTCATCTTGGCCCCTAACCTCTTGATCTGGCGATACGGAATCGTTACGAACGAGTAATGTTACTTTGTCCCCCACCCATCCTTTTGCGTCGCAGTTGCTGCGTCTTTTTCTTCTACTAAGAGAAGCCCCGCGAGCACTACGTCTTAAAATTTTGAGAGCGCGCATCTTACCCAAGCCCTGAGGTATAAGCAACACCCCAAACACTCCAAACACTCCAAACACCCCAAGGCCTCTTTACTATGGCTTCCTTTTCCCAACCCTCGCTGAAAACCCATTAGGTTTCCACTGGGCTCTCAAAACAAATGCCGTTGTCATCAGGGTCGGTGACGAAAAATTGGCGCAAATTGAAAAAGGTATAGCTGATGTCTGTTGAGGCGCCGCCTCTGCCCTGAATCTCGGCACAAACCTGATCAAGATCTTGGCAAATAATATACAGCTGGATGCCATGGGGCTTCTGAAATTTACGTTCTTTGTTGTGCTGCTGTAGCATCGATTGTGAGTTCCCTTTCGTTAGGGAGCACCACGCTAAGACATCGTCTGGACGCAACGCGTTAACCATTCGAAAGCCAAGCTTCTCGCAATAGAAGGTCGACGACTCGGCATCGGCTACCCATATGAGTGGAACGACCCTTAGATGATTTGACTCATCGGCCATTAATTGACTCACCCATTGTGCCCAACCCCTTGGCTTATGAAGCCTAGACTGATTGCTCTAGTCTCAGTTGGTCAAGATAGCCCCTCTCACATTTAAATCGACCTTTAAATCAGCGGCTGGGGCTAATCCAACGACGCTCAAATCAGATGCTGAGCCCCAATATAGGTCGTACTTTGCATCTCGAGCAATCGCGATTCGGTTCTTTCAAATTCAAACCGTAGACGGCGGCCCTGATACAGCTCGGAAATAGATGCTTCTGCTGACAGCACGAGTTTAACGTGTCTGTCATAAAACTCGTCAACTAGGCTAATAAATCGCCTCGCCTGATCCTCTTGGTATTCTGAAAACCGCGGCACGCCACTTAAAAACACGGTTCCAAACTGCTCCGCGATTTCAATATAATCGTTTTGGCTTCGAGGCCCATCGCATAACGCCTCAAAGGCAAACCACGCCACGTCTCCGGCTAAACCAAGCGCGGGTATTGTTCGGCTAGCCACCACCAAACCTTGGTCTGACCCTTCATGTACCGCATCTTCGGCCGTTAAACGATGAAAAAGCCCCCGCAAAGCATCTTCGCTACCTGGGTTCAATCCAATATAATAAAGCGGCGCTTGGGTGAGCGAACGCATTCTGTAATCGTATCCGCTATCGACATTCAGAACTTGGTTATTGCTTTCTAAAAGTTCGATTGCCGGTAGAAACTTACGCCGCTGCAAGCCATCTTTGTAAAGTTCCTGGGGCGGCAAATTAGAAGTAGCGACGAGCGTTACACCCTGATCAAACAATCCTTTTAAAATCCCTGACAGAATCATCGCATCGGTAATGTCGGAGACAAAAAACTCATCAAAGCAAAGCACTTTTGCTTCTCTTGCTATCTTTTCTGCTACCCCTTGCAAAGGATCAGTTCGCCCCTGCAATCGGGCCAATTCCTGATGGACCTCCCGCATAAAACGATAAAAATGCACGCGCTTTTTGGGGGTGTCCTGGAGCTGGTTAAAAAACAAATCCATCAAAAACGTCTTGCCTCGACCAACGCCGCCCCAAAGGTACAGCCCCTTGATGGGCTCAGGTGACGATCGCCGAAATGCCCAAAACGGCTTTTTTGATACGCGCTGAGCGACTAACTGATCCGAAAGATCGGCAAGTGCTTTTACCGCCTTACCCTGCGCAACATCCGGTTGAAGGGTGCCGTCTTCGATTAAGCTGTGATAGCTCGCTAAAACACCAGCAACCATCAGGCGTCATCAATGCGTTCTGAAGCAGACAAAGCGTGCGCGTGCAATCCTTCCTCAATCGCAAGTACTTCGGCTGTCTTAGCCAGGGACTGCACGCCCTCAGCGGAACATTGGATCAAGGACTGCCGTAATTGAAAGTCATAGACGCCAAGGGCTGAGGCGAACCTCGCGGTCCCACTGGTCGGCAATACATGACTCGGTCCGGCAGTGTAGTCGCCTACCACCTCTGGGGAATAAGGCCCAACAAATATGGCTCCGGCAGCTTTGATCTCTGGCAACCATTCTTTGGGATCACTCACCGCGAGCTCCAAATGCTCCGGCGCAATTTTATTGATGATACCAATCGCTTCTGTCCGACTGGAGACCAGAATCAACACACCACGGGACGATAAGGAGGATTCGATAATCTCACGTCGAGGTTGCTGCGCAGCAGCCGCTGATATGCTGGCCTCAATCGCATCCAGCAGCGCCGGGTCTTCTGATACGACAATGGCCTGTGCCTGCTCATCGTGTTCAGCTTGCGCCATCAGGTCAGCGACAATCCACTCGACGTCTGCGCTTTGATCAGCGACCACCAAAACCTCTGAGGGTCCAGCCAGCATATCAATACCCACATCACCAAATACTTGCTTCTTTGCGGCGGTGACAAAAATATTGCCTGGCCCGCAAATTTTATCCACTGCGGCTATTGATTCAGTACCGTAGGCCAATGCCGCTATCGCCTGAGCCCCCCCCATCAGCCAAACCTCATCAACCCCCGAGTGCGCCGCAGCCGCTAAAAGCACAGGACTTGGTTCGCCTTGCCCAGCCGGTACAGCCAACACGACTTGGTCAACACCAGCAACCCGCGCGGGAATCGCTGTCATCAGCACGGTCGAGGGGTAAAATGCCTTACCACCCGGCGCATAGAGCCCCACTCGATGCATCGCCTGCACCTGTTGACCCAGCCGATTGCCAGCACCATCAATAAACTCCCAACTTTGACCAAGCGCCCTTTTTTGCTCTATGTGATATTTTGTTATCCGGTCAGCTGCGTGCCCCAGAGCAGTGTCGATGGTTGGGCTGATGTGCATACGAGCCGTTTTAATGGCTTCTTCAGAGACTCGCATGGCCTGAACGGTTTCACCCGCGAACTGATCAAAACGCCGAGCATAGGCTAGTAGCGCTGAATCACCGTTATCCCTGACATCGGCTATTATCTCGGCGACTCGAAGGTGCACCTCCGGCGAGATCAGCGAACGCTGCTGCAGACAGGTTGCCAACTCGGCGTCGAAATCTGCAGATTCGGAGGATAAACGCCGCATCATTGTGTTTCCGCCATCATGGACTCGATAAACCGGTCGATCATGGGTTGTTTAGTCTTAAAAGCAACTTTGTTAATGATCAAGCGTGAAGAGATGTCGCATATGAAAGCCTTAGGTTCCAGGCCGTTGGCAACGAGCGTGCTTCCGGTTTCGACAATATCAACAATACGGTCTGCAAGCCCCATGACCGGCGCTAACTCCAAGCCGCCTGTGAGCCGAATCATATCGATTTGGGTCCCCTCACTGGCGTAAAAACGCTTCGCTGTCTCTATAAATTTTGTCGCTACCCGCAACCGGCGCGGCAAGGGCTTCTCATCGATTAATCCAGCAACGATCAGCTGACATTGGGACAATTTCAAATCCAGAGGCTCATAAAAATTGTCCCCTGGAAACTCCAAAAGCACATCTTTTCCGACGATACCAATATCAGCAATACCATGCTCGACATATGTTGCAACGTCGTGACCACGCAAAACCATGAGTCGAATTTGAGGATGGTTACCCTTCACCACCAATTTGCGGGACGTCGTAATATCTTCGGAAGGCTCAATACCAAGCCTTTGCAGGAGCGCCAACTGCTGAGCCAGAGGTCGCCCTTTGCTCAGGGCAATAACCAATGGATGGGCTAATTCATCGAACATCTAACGCGCCTCCCGTCGAATATCAACACCTAGACGTTGCATCCGTTCCTCTATCTGCTGATAACCTCGATCTATGTGATAGACCCGGTCTACGGTCGTCTCTCCATCAGCTGCGATACCAGCGATAACCAAGCTCGCCGAGGCTCTTAAATCCGTTGCCATCACCTGTGCGCCCACCAGACGATCAACCCCCTTTACGAGGGCTACGGAATTATTGTTCTGAAGCTCAATTTCGGCACCCATGCGAATCAGCTCGGGAACATGCATAAACCGATTCTCAAAAATTGTTTCTTGAATCGAACTTGCCCCTTTTGCCAGGCAATTTAGCGTCATCATTTGTGCCTGAAGATCCGTTGGAAAAGCTGGATAAGGCCCTGTCACGATATTAACCGCTTTCAGCTGACGGCCCGTCATGTCCAAGGTTATGCAGTTATCACCAATTTCGATGGCTGCCCCAGCTTCTTGCAGTTTTGCCAAAAGGGCCGTGTTGTGGCTCGCTAAGGCATTGTTAACCGTGATGCTACCACCCGAAGCCGCAGCAGCTATCAGGTAGGTTCCAACTTCGATTCGATCGGAAATCGCCTCGTAATAACCGCCGCTCAACCGCTCGACGCCATGGATCTCGATCCGACTTGTGCCCGCGCCTCGAATATCCGCGCCCAACACGTTTAAAAACCTAGCTAAGTCCTCGATTTCCGGTTCTTTCGCACAGTTTTCTAGCACTGTTGTTCCCTCGGCAAGAACCGCTGCCGTCATAATGTGCTCAGTGCCACCGACCGTTGAGAAATCAAACATAATCCGAGCGGCTTGCAACCTTCCAGAGACTACGCCGCGAACATACCCCTCATGCATCGTTATATCGGCACCCAAGGCTCTGAGACCTTTTAAATGCTGATCAACTGGTCTCGTTCCGATTGCACACCCCCCGGGTAAGGACACCTCGGCCTCCCCATAGCGCGCAATTAGAGGTCCCAGCACGTTGAACGAAGCGCGCATTGTTTTAACCAGTTCATAAGGGGCTTTCATTGACGTGATAGCATTTGGATGAATCTCGAGCTCCATACGATCGTTGATGACCACAACGACCCCCATGTGCCCGAGTAGCTCAATCATCGTCGACACATCTCTAAGGTGCGGGACATTACCCAGCGTCACTGAGCCATCAGCCAGCAAAGCTGCCGAAATCAAATTGATTACTGAGTTTTTTGCACTTGAGGCGACGATATCGCCACACAAAGCGGTGCCGCCCTGTATTCGTAACAATGCCATTTAGCGTATTTCTGCTGGCGCAACCGCCTTTATCGAAACAGCGTGCAAGCTGCCATCAGCAATATAGTCATTTAAAAAGCTGTATACACGTTGCTGCCGCTTGACCCGATTTAACGACTCAAAACACTCAGCAACAACCAATACGGATAACCGATTACCCTCGAGACTCAACTCGACCTGATCCGCCTGAAGCTGATCTTTGATATCGCTTTCTAGTTTCCCAAGATCCATGGTCTTCCCCAAAATGACCGCATCATACCATGCGAACAAAGCAGCGTTGAAAGCCCAAGCTAAAGTCTTCTAAAGACCTCAGCGGGTCGGCATCCTGATAGGCATCGCGAGGATCCTGTAAATGGATTACCCTTAGCCCTAACAATCGTTAATCTTCGGGACTGATCGAGATGTTCGAGTCGCTCTTTAGGAACAAAACTCTGCGATACCGTGCCCTGCTCGTGCTGCTCTGTCTTTACGTCGGCGCCGTGATACTCGATCAAACGATCAATCCTGATCAGGCGAATCTGAACCCAACGCCTCAATTGAATGAACCGGATCTTTACATGATTAAAGCATCTATCAGTCAAATTAATTCGAGGGGCGAGCTCCAATCGAAAATCGCTGCAGAACGTTTCACCCACTATCCTTTGACGGATGTCACCGCTTTAGATCGCCCAAACCTCGAACTGTTTGCACAAGATTCCGATATGCCTTGGACAATTTCATCGTCCCAGGGGCGGTTACTCGAAGGATCTAAATACCGCAAACAAGCGGTAGAACTCTGGAACTCGGTGCTGGCAGAGAAAGAGGGGCCTAGTGGTGAAAAAACCACTTTTACTACGCAAACGCTGCAAGTCTATCCCGATGAAAACCTCGCGGAGAGCGATGCTGAAGTCAGCATATTTACCCGAAACACAAAAACTTCAGCGGCGGGGCTTCGGGCCAATTTGAATCAGGACGAGTTTGCTTTTTATTCCAGCGCTAAACAGCGCGTTATCACAACGATTCATTTTGATCTCTAATCTCTGGTAACGCCGATTTTTTACCGTGCTACACTCTTCGCTACACTGTCGATTAAAGGCATTTCTCATGAATTCCTTCGTGCTCTGGAGTATCTCGATACTCTTAATCATTGGCTCTAACGATGTGCACGCAGATTCCAATCGTTCTGCGCCTCTGCCAATCACGATTCAAGCAGACCGAGCGACGGTTAATGAAACCTTGGGCAAGAGTGAATACTTCGGCAATGTCATCATCAGTCAAGGCGACCTTGAAATCACGGCGGAGCAAGTCATCCTACTAAGCGAGGACAAAACCCTTGTGTCGATTTCTGCGATTGGTGATGATCAGGCACCTGCTAAGTTCCAACGAGCCGCGTTTGGCTCGCGGCCTAAAATTGCCGCTTCAGCAGATGATATTCAATACCTCGTGTCATCTGAAACACTGACTTTAATGGGGAGAGCACTGCTAGAGCAGGGAGAGGACCGATATCAAGGCAATCTGCTGAGTTACAATTTACAGCAAGGGCTTTTTAAAGTTGAGAATGACGGTTCAAGCACTGGCCGAATCAATCTCACTATCAACCCAAAGCCTTAAAGAGATTGATTTTGACTAAGCAGCTATCCGTCTCAAACCTACATAAGCAATTTCGGGGTCGTGTCGTTGTTAGCGACGTGAGTTTTTCTGTTTCAGCCGGTGAAGTTGTCGGTTTGCTTGGCCCAAATGGCGCGGGCAAGACGACCTGTTTTTACATGATTGCCGGATTGGTCCAGCCGGATCAAGGTACCATTGAGCTTGGTCCGGCAGACATTACCTGCTGTCCTATGCACGAGCGAGCCCATCTGGGGCTGGGCTATCTCCCCCAGGAGGCCAGCATCTTTAGGAAACTTTCGGTTAAAGACAATCTACTCGCTTTATTTGAGACCATCACATCTCTTTCTTTATCTGAACGCCTTGAGCGAACAGAAGCGTTATTAGAAGAGTTTCATCTAACCCATGTTCGCGACAGTCTCGGCATTGCGCTGAGCGGCGGCGAACGAAGACGGGCTGAGATCGCCAGAGCACTGACCACTGATCCCAAGTTTTTGCTGCTTGATGAGCCTTTCGCTGGGGTCGATCCCATATCTGTGAGCGACATTAAGGGCATCATCCAATACTTAGCAAATCGTGGAATCGGTATTTTGATCACCGATCACAATGTGCGAGAGACCTTAGATATTTGCCACAGAGGTTATATTGTCAATGAGGGCCAGATTATTGCCAGCGGAACCAGCGAAGCAATCATCGAAGACCCACTCGTGCGCTCCGTCTATTTGGGCGAGCACTTTAAGCTCTAGCATGGCTCCAGTGCTATCAGCCGCTAAGGCTGAATCACTGGAATGCCAAAGCAACCCCAATGCTAAGTTACACCCCACCATGTAGTGGCCACGGCGATACATGATGATCGCCTTGAGTTAAAGGGTTCATGACTTGACGATTCCTAGTCGAGGAGCTCCGTTCTGAGATCTAAACTGCCAACCAGCGCTTTAACCGACTATTCCTGCTGACCTTCTAGCTTGCTTATTTTTGCTAACGGCTGTCTTCTCGTTCACTTGCCCTCGTTTATTTCGGCTTTTATAGCAGAAGCTTTTAAAAGAAGGCCACTTGTGACAGCGGCGCTTGTAACAATGGCGGTTATCACAACGACTGCTGTAACAGCAGCTTTCATAGCAGCCGTCATAGCAAGTTTCATTCCAGATCTATCAGAAGTATCATATCGCCATGAGCATGAGACCATCTCTATCGCTGAAAATTGGCCAACAACTGAGGATGACCCCCCAGTTGCAGCAGGCTATCAAACTATTGCAATTGTCGACACTCGATCTCCAGCAAGAAATCCAAGCGGCACTCGATTCAAACGTCATGCTAGAGGAATATGACGAGTCTTTAGACCCTGACTTGGCCGCAGCGGACAACGATCTCAGCGAACAAGCTGGTGATTCAGACGGCGAAGGTTTTGATGAAGATCAGAGTCACGCACTCGCAGAAGCAAGCGAAGATCTTTTTTCTGAGGATCAGGTCGACAATTCTTTAGAAGAAATATTCGACCCGGCTATCGATGGCGATCGTGTCGACGATGCCTCTGAGTTAATCGCCAAAGACCAGATAGATGAGGATTTACCGGTCGATAGCGTTTGGGAAGACGTCTACGACACGCTACCGACAGGTACCAGCGGAAACACAGGTTTCGAAGAGGACGGCGAATCCTTCGATGCTCGCAACAGCCCTCAGGGCACCGTTCAAAGCCATCTGCTAGAGCAACTCAACCTGCTGAACTTGTCTGAGACAGATGAAGTCATTGCGCTCCATATCATAGACGGACTCGATCACGAGGGCACGCTAATGTTAGATCTTGTTGAGATCCTTGATGCGATGCCGTTAGATGCTGATGTCGAACTCGATGAAATAGAAGCAGTGCTGCATTTAATCCAGCACCTTGACCCGCTGGGCATTGCTGCTAGAAATCTCGGCGAATGCCTCACCATTCAACTTAAATCCCTACCAGAGAAAACTGCAGCTTCGGCCCTTGCGCTTGAAATCATCGACTCGCATCTCAGCAGCCTCGGCAACCGAGATTTTGCGTTTTTGCTTAAGCATCTGCGAGTGTCCGAAATTGAACTACAAGCTGCCATCGCCTTAATTCAAAGCTTAGACCCAAAGCCTGGCGCAAAACTCTCTGAAGTAGCCCCACAATACGTCGTACCCGATGTGGTCGTCACAAAAAAACAAAACCGGTGGGTGGTCGAACTCAACCCTGCGATTAATCCCAAAATCCGCATCAACCCAGAATACTCGGCAATCGTTAAACGTAATGACAGCAGTCCTGATCAAAGCTACCTAAGAGATCAAATGCAGGAAGCCCGCTGGTTTATTAAGAGTCTGCAGCAGCGCAATGACACCTTACTGCGAGTCGCAACCCGAATTATGGAGGTTCAGGCGGGTTTCCTAGAGCACGGCGACAGCGCGATGAAGCCGCTGGTCTTGCATGACATTGCCGAGCATGTTGAGCTTCACGAATCGACAATTTCCCGAGTGACAACCCAAAAATATATCGACACGCCATTGGGCATCTTCGAACTTAAGTATTTTTTCTCCTCACATGTCAGCACTCACTCTGGCGGAGAGGTATCCTCTACCGCAATCCGAGCCAAGATCAAGGATCTCATCAGCCAGGAAAATACTCGTAAGCCACTATCGGACAGCAAAATTGCAAAACTGCTTGCAGAAGATAACATCAATGTAGCTCGAAGAACGGTCGCTAAGTATCGAGAAGCGCTGATGATTCCACCCTCAAACGAACGCAAGCAACTCAACTAAACCCTCCACTTTCTGTTCATCAAACTTCCGATTAACGGAACATTCTTGCTCTGATAGGGTCTTAACTATACCGGTGTAAAACCGCCAGGTTCATCACCGGCTGGACACAACCTATCTTACGGTCACCAGCGGAGTAACCATTATGCAAATTAGTGTGAGCGGTCACCATGTACAAGTTACTGAAGCAATCGAGCAATACATTCACAAGAAACTCGGTCGACTGGAAAAGCACTTTCAGCCTATTTTGAGCAGCCAAGTTGTGCTGACCGTCGATCGAAATCGTCAGAAAGCTGAGAGCACCATCCATATTTCAGGCGTAGAGGTATTCGCCGAAGCAGAATCCGATAACCTGTATGCATCTATCGACAAAATGTCGAAGAAGCTCGACCGAAAAATCATCGAACTTAAGCGTAAATGGGTATCAAAACGACATCAAGGAAGACAACATAACAGCGAGTGATCGCTTAAATCTATGAAAGCCTTAAGCTTGATTGCTATACTGCAGCGATCAAGCTTCGTCGCCACTTGCCGTTATGAAAATTGCCTCAATTTTATCGCCACAACGAACACTTTGTCGGCTGGCTGCAAATAGCAAAAAACGGGCGATAGAGCTTGCCGCTGAATTTATTGCAGAACGCGACGATCGCATCGACGAACAAGAACTCTACCGGCTGCTTATTGCTCGAGAGAAGGTCTCGCCAACGGGTCTAGGCTCTGGAATCGCCATACCTCACTGTCGGATGGCAAACTGTACTGGCATCATGGGCACACTTGTTACCCTAGAACAGGCTGTTGATTTCGAAGCCATGGATGATGAACCGGTTTCGACGCTGTTCATCTTAATTGTCCCCGAAAAAGAAATGGAAGCTCATATCGAAGTCCTATCCATGCTAGTAGAGCGCTTTCAGCATTCCTGGTTTAGAGAAAAGTTAGAAGCCGCGAGCAATCCCGACGATCTGTATCTAGCCGCTATTAGCGAAAAACCCTGACCTGCGACTTTCTTGAACGTTACAGATAGCCAAGCAATTTTTAGAGACGCTACATGAGCCAATCAAAAACCCAAATCCTCGTCATTAGTGGCAGATCTGGATCCGGAAAGAGCACTGCACTCCATGTTCTTGAGGATTTAGGGTTTTATTGTATCGATAATCTACCGGCGTCGCTGATTCCAAACTTAGTAGAACGCACCACTGAAAATCGTCTATCCCACAAAATTGCTGTCAGCATCGATGCTAGAAATTCTGCAATTGACCTGGAAGGGTTTCCCGAAGCGATCGCCAATATTGAAAACACCGATATCAAGGTTGTCTATTTGGATGCAGCTAGCCCGATACTGATTAAACGTTTCAGTGAGACACGGCGAAAACATCCCCTCAGCAACGCCAACATCAGTCTCAAAGAGGCCTTGGAGGTTGAGAGTCGGCTACTTGACGGCATTGCTATGATGGCGGCGCTTAAGATCGACACATCGGACATGACGCTCCATCAGTTGAGAGATGAAGTGAGAGATCGCATCGCCGAATCATCGGGCGACACAACGTTAATGTTTCAGTCTTTTGCCTTCAAGCACGGCGTGCCCGTTGATGCAGACTTTGTATTCGATGCTCGATTTTTACCCAATCCCCATTGGGTTACCCGTCTGCGCCCTTTGACAGGTCTTGATCAGCCGGTCATCGAATTTTTATCTGCAGAGCAAGAAGTGATAGATTTTAAGCAAAGCATTGTGTCTTTCTTAGGTCGATGGTTGCCATCCATGATCGAAAGCAATCGCGCATACATCACAGTTTGTATCGGATGTACCGGTGGTCAGCATCGATCTGTATATCTCGCAGAGACGCTTGCCGAGCACTTCCAGCAATCGCACGACAACATCCATTTAAGACACAAAGCCCTAGGCAAATCCTCGAAACTTAGCATCGTCCCACAATCATGAAATTGGGCAGTACCAGGGTAACCAACCCGCCCGGGCTCCACGCCCGCTCCGCCGCTGGAATTGTGAAACTCGCAAAAACCTTTCACAGCATCATTGAGCTTACAGTCGATGACAAGCGAGCCGATGCCAGCAACATCATGGCATTGCTCATGCTCGAGGCTATATGCGGAACTAAGGTGGAGGTCACGGCATCCGGTACCGACGAAGCTGAAGCGCTGAGCGCGATCATCGCTTTCATTGAGAACGATTTTGGCGAAGCTGGCATCCCGAATCCAAATGCTTGATCAATCTGATTTACTAAGGCTAGTTAATCAACCGTTGACCGAATCCACGATGGGTGAGATTCGAATGGCGATGACCGAGCTAGCAGCTGCTGATATTGGTAATTTACTCAGCAGCACGCCAGCTGCCGAAAGGCAGCAATTGTGGGATCTATTTGACGATGATCTTCAAGCCGAGGTCATCAGCCACATTGAACCAGAATTGGTGCCTGATCTGTTCGCCAGTCGGTCCGCTGAGGAAATCGCCCAAGTCATTGAAAAAGTCAGCGGCGACGATGATGTCACGGATATTATTCAGCAGCTGCCTGATGCACTTGGGGAAGAAATTCTCGAAGCCCTCGATATCCAAAATAGAGAACGGGTCGAAAACCTTCTGATCTATCCTGCTGATACAGCAGGTGGTCTTATGGATACAGATATTATTTCTGTGAGGTCTGATATCACCATCGACGTTGTTCTCAGGTATCTGCGCAGGCACTCTAACCTCCCCAATAGCACCGATCAAATTTTTGTCGTTGATAAAATGGGTTTTTACTTAGGGACATTACCGCTATCCACCATTTTAGTCTCAGACCCCAGCACGCCAATATCTGACTGTATCGAAACGAAATTAGAGCCCGCCCTGGCAACGCTCTCAACCCATGATGTTGCACAACTGTTTGAGCGCTATGACCTGATTTCTATGGCCGTCGTTAGCGACGCTGGACTCCTTGTCGGGAGAATCACCATTGACGATATTGTCGATGTCATCATTGACGAAGCTGACCATTCTATCTTAGGAATGGCAGGCCTTAATGAAGAGGATGATACCTTCGCGCCAATTTTAAAAACGACTCAAAGCAGAGCACTCTGGCTGGGCGCCAATTTATTTACCGCACTCATTGCTTCAGCGGTAATAAATGTCTTCGAAGATACCATCGCCAAGGTCGTGGCACTTGCGATTTTAATGCCCATTGTCGCCAGCATGGGCGGGGTTGCAGGAAGCCAGTCTCTGACACTTGTCATTAGAAGCATGGCCCAAGGCACCCTCATCGACAGCAACCTCCCATGGTTAGTTCGCCGAGAGTTAGCCGTATCGATTTTAAATGGTTTACTCTGGGCAAGCCTTATTGCTGTTGGCACGTCAATGGTATTTCAGGACTGGACCTTAGGCTTCATTATCGCCTTTGCGCTGGTCATCAACATGGCAACGGCAGCGCTCGCAGGCGCTATGCTTCCCCGTTTCCTAAAATCAGTTAACATTGACCCTGCGATTGCTGGCACCGTTATACTCACCACAATTACAGATGTTGTCGGCTTTGTAACCTTCTTGGGTACGGCTACGATATTTTACGGCTAAGGAACCTGTTGTGTCTGGCGATGAACCCGAAAGTAAATCCCTTCTCAAACGCCGAGCCAAAGATGTGACCGAACTTGGCGTATTGCTTGCCGAACGGACTTCCGTGCAACTGAGCAGATTACCCTATCCTGAAATTGTGACTGCTGTTGAAACCTATCAGCGCATTACCAAAGGTAATGCCAAGAAACGACAGATGCTTTATATCGGCAAACTCCTAAGAAAGGTAGATCTTGACGTTATCGAACGACTGATAGATCGGTTCGACAGCGCCAGTGAGAGCCATCAACTATTAGTGCAACAACTAGAAGACTGGCGCCAACGTTTAATAGTCGGAGACCCGGAGGTCATAAAGGATATCAGTCTTGTCTGCCCAACCTTAGACAGACAACACCTCAGGACGCTCACCAGAGAAGCAAAGTCTGCCGCAGAAGGTAACAATGATGCGCCCGAGGGCACCCGCGCCTATAAGAAACTCTTTCAGTATCTCAAGCAAATTTCTGATCATTCAATGATGGACGATGCCAAGCAGGAATAGCTGCTCGAGCTTGGTCGAGCAAACTAAAATCCAATCGCTGGGTAATCACCCCGGGGCCATCGGGAAGCGACACCAGAACCTCACCCCATGGAGAGATAATCTGCGAATGCCCAAACGTTTGACGGCCACTATCGTGACCACCTGACTGGCAGGCTGCAACCACAAAGCAAGCATTTTCAATGGCCCGAGCACGAATCAAAACCTCAAAATGGGCCGCGCCAGTCACCTGGGTAAACGCTGAAGGCACCGCGAATATCTGAGCTCCTAAAGTGGTCAAAGCAGTGTACATCTCTGGATAGCGGACATCGTAACAAACCGACAACCCGACCTTGCCAAAAGTTGTATCAACAACCACAAGGTCATCGCCAGCCTCAAAGGTATCGGATTCGCGGTAACGGCCTTGACCATCTTGCACATCAGCATCGAACAGATGTTTTTTGTCATACCGCGCAACCAGCTGCCCCCCTGGATCATAAACCAGCGAGGCAGCTCTCACCCTAGGCTTTGCAACTGGCCAATTATCTGGTCGGGATGCAATCGGGAGCGTGCCCGCAAATATGTACGCCTTCAAAGTACGCGCTTGGTCCGCTATGTAATTGCTTATCTCACGGCGACCTGCTGCCTCTGATTCTCCGATCACTCGCGGGTCTTCTGCCGCTAATGCTGCGAAATTTTCGGGCAGAAAAATAGCTGACACAGACCCTGATTGAATGGTGTCGAGCAAATCATCTAGTTGGCGCAGACTAATATCAACTTTGGCACTGCTGCAGAGTTGCACCACTGCAATATTCGCAGTAGACCTCATGTCATAGACTCGTTTCAGCACTTTGTGCTGATTCTGCGGTAACCTCAGCATTGTCCCTAACGGAGTCGTCAAATATCGACACAAACATGACCTCCGGCTCTGAAAGAGTACCGGTCACTTCATATTTAAGACTGGTCAATTCATTGATTTGGTCTTTGAATACCTCCCGCGCCAGCATCACCCCAGCACCTGCCAAAGGGCCAGTAGCGATCGCGCTATAAGCCGCGTACCAAGGTAAATTCTTATTCAGAGGCAACGTCAATATCAGATCATTATCCAACACTTCTGTTAGAAGATTGACTTGCCCCGCGACCGTCAGTTGACTGCCTGCGCCAAGCACTCTGAGCGGTTCGGAAATCAATACTGAGCCCGATCCAATATCTAGGCGACCAGTAACCTGATTAAACGCATGCCCCTCGCTTAATAAGCTATTGAGATCAAAACTAAATCGCTTCGCGATTTCTGCGAAATCAAAGATACCCAACAACTTCAAAGCCCCAGAGCTGGTTTCTGCTTGCACGATCCGGCCTTTCCCGCCCTCGACTCCGATCGATCCCCGCAGCCGAGCAATGTCGATATTTAGCGGCGATCCAGGCCAGGTCAACGTTGATTGGTACTTAAAGTTTTCACCTTCAAGACCTGATGCAAAGCCCCAAGCTGCCAGACAGGCTTGCATATCCTGAACGATTACCTCCCCTTCAAATTCCGATCGAGGTCGATCAGCACCCGGATACCATTTCAAACCATCCGCAGCGTTAATCTGCATGCCTTTGACTTCTGCCTTTAGCGCATTCAGAGCGACAAGGTCTTGCGCTGGTCGCAACTCAAATGCCCAACTTCCATAATCATCACCATCTAGGACAATTGACTCTATCGTGACATCGGCTGGCATTAAGTCAGCGCTGGTTAATCCTAATAATGGGTCACTTTGTGTCCCATCAGAGTTCAAATTCAGTTTCTTAAGCAAAACCTCCAAAGGTGCATCTTCATCGTCACTCAGCTGCACCGAGCCGATAACTTGTTCATTATCAAGCGTCATATGCCAACGATCTTGGGCCGGATATAACCCTAAATCGACGTCTTTCAGTGGGTAACCAAACAAATCGAATTCATCCGTACGCACTTGAATCGAGTCAAGCCTTTCCCTAAAGGTTTCGGCAACACCAAGACTCGAAAATTCGTCTAGTCGTAAAAGAAAGCTATCCCACTCTTCCAGCGAAGCAAAAGGCAGCCTTCCTCTCACACGCAGCGCATCAAATGCAGCGGCTGAGGGCTGATAATTGCCAATTTCGATCGAACCGCCCTTTACTCGATCGCCCTCTAGTTTCAAAAGCCCACCTGCGCTGCGCTCCCAATTAAACGAGATCTCAGACCCCATTGGGTCAAAAGTTTGAGTCAAAGCAAGGCGGCGTTTTGAATCCGCTGAAACCTTTGCAAAAGGCGGTGGCATATCGACAGTCACGCCTTGTAAATCCGTTTCCAGATCAACGCTAGGCAGGTCGGAGCGACTCCCAAACGGAATGGACAAATTGCCTTGATACTGTGTCTTTCCCTCCGCGAATCGCAAAAGCACTAAATCTAGCCAAGATTGCACTTCAGCAATATTGACGGAACCCTTGAGATCAACGCTCGTAATCCCACCACGATCCAAATAGCGGGTGCTGAGATTTGCGATTGATTCGCCGCCTAGCATCTCTATCGAAACATTTCGCGCTGATAAACCCTGCTGACTTGTGAATTCAAAGATTCCTAACAAGTTATTCAACTCAAGACCAAGATCATTCATATTCAGTTGAGCATTGGTAACCTCGACCCCAACATCGACCCCAACTACCTGATCTGGTGCACCTATCGGAACGGTCACCGAGACTTCTCCAGAAATAGGGCCCTCGCCCACCCAATATTCTGCAATGCCATTGGTCAGCGACTTAAGGGGAGTTTCTTGAAACAGTTCAATGGCATCAGAGAGATCACCCGCCAATCGACCGGCAACAGCGACTTCACTAAGCTCACCGGATTCGGAAAACGGGATAACCAAGCTCAGGTCCTCGAGCGTGGTTTCCAGCACGTTCGCCAATAAAGGCGCGCCATACACACCCTCATTGGAGATTTGAAGCACACCGGAGACCTCGCTTGCGTTCGGCCAATCAGGCGCATACTGCACTTCAGCATTCGCAACTGCTACTTCCAGCATGTAGCGCTTTTCAATTTTAGGACTCACTCGGTCTAAAGAACCATGGACAATCAGCCCAGTGACATCTGCTCGCCCACTCAATAAATTATCCTGCAGCCATGCTGCGGCATCGCGGGGAACTGTACTTGGAATAAAAGGTTGCGCAGCGCTCAAATCAAAGTTGCGAGCGCCAATCATCAGTCCCCAAGTTCGATCTCGCCGATCCCTGGGCAGATTCATTTCTAGCTTACCAACGGCTGATATATGCTCGGAATTCGCCAATAACTTGCCAGAAGATAAAGCGTATCCGTCTTCAAGTTGTCTCAGTGCAAGCCTACCCCTAACGGTTTCCAGCGCCCAAGCCTGATCGTAAAGGTTGCCAAAATGTAACGACAAATCTTGAGCATCCACGTCGAGTGCCAACGCCCCTAGCCCATAGTTCATAAACCCTTGAAACCCAGAAACCCCCGGTATCCCGTCTGCAACCGAAAGGGAAAGTTCTTTGATATCTGCGATGACGGCCAGGCTCTCAGCCACTTGGTCAAGTCGCGCCAGAGCTTTAACAGCCTCTAACCGAAGGGTTGGTCCAACCTTTGAGAAGAGCGCTCGATCCGCCTCGGAAACCCCCAAGCCTTTCATCACCTCCAAGAGAGGCAAAGTTGAATCCGAAGTGAATTCCAAGACGTCGAGATAGGCACCGACCATCATCTCCCCTTCTGACGTCGATGATCCAACAGTGACACCAAAAGGTCCTAATCCCAACCTGTGATCGTCAACGTACATAGACGAATCGCTGAAGTTGAGCGCATAAGACCGTTCATGAATGGAAAACTCGCCCGCAAATTTAGATGCCAATTCAATGCCTGCGGTGTTGTTGCCCAACAGCAGCGACCACTTGCCGTGCCCTTGTATTAAGCCCTTACCTTGATCTGACGAAAGCCACAGTTCTGCCTCCAGCGCGTGTTGCTCAATGGGCGGAGTGCGCTGGGGCGTTGGCTTAAGGGTTAGATAAGCACTAATTTGACCATCGACCAAAGCGGCGCCATCACGTTCAACGGTCGCAACAATGGATACAGTTTCCCTAAGACTCAGCTTGTTGGCTAAATCCGCTACAACCTGCATCTCCCCGGATAACACACGTTGGGTGTCGGTTGAGGTCAACCGTAAACCCTGGCCTTCATCTTCAAACATCAGGGACACTGGCCGTTTGGCCTCGACAAGAATGCTAGAGGATTGAACACTAATTTGTTCAGCACGTTCTAAAAATTGTCTCAAATTAAACGCTGGTGCTGATCCGGATTCTGGCAGGCCGAGCACACCCCAGCCGCCATCCGCTTTTGGCACTAAGCTCGCCCTCAGTCCCTCAAGCTCTAGCTCAACCAAAACTAAGCTTCTTGTCAGGATGCTCTGCGCTAGGTTTATTTGTAAGCCAATATGGGCGCTTTCAAGATCAATCTGCTCTGGCCCTCCCACTCGAAGCCCTCGAACAGTCAAACGTGGATTTAGGTAGATGAGATCGGCGCTGAGCGACTCATAGTCAATCGGTACCCCAACCTGCTGACTGACCCACTGCTCGACTTCAACTTGATAACTCTCCAGCAGACTGACCACCCCGCGAAGCATGGTAATCATGACTGCTGCCCCAATGACGAGACTGATAAGCCCGATTCGAATCCATAAAAATCCGCTCTGGCGCTTCATTCCAGGGACTCCTCTGGGAATTGCCACCAAACTTGTTCCTGGCGGACCTTAATAACCCGTTCTAAAGTCTGGTCAACTTCAAATTTCATGGCTACAGCGCCCTGTTGAAGCTGCTGGAGCAACATCACATCTTGAATCATTCCGGTGATAATCACAGCGCTTGAGCGGACCAACAGATGTCCTCCGCCTAAACACGTCGTTAATAGTTGACTATCAAGCCAGGCTTTAAACCGCGCCAGCGCACAAGCTTGGCTCACTAGGTGAGAAAAACTCTCGCCCGCCGCCCAGATCAAACCTCGGCTTTGTAATCTTTTAAAAACGCTAGGTCCAGACTTATACAAAGATAACAAAACCACGCCCAAATCAGAAAAATCTGAGACTCGTACGGCTTGACCTTGCTCAAGAAAAACCTCCGACAAAACATCGATAATTTCTTGTCTATCGCGTTGGTCGATCAGGCCAATAAAGTCAATCGCGACTAAGCCAGCGAGTCCCTTACGGCGCAACGCCATCGGGATCACCCTGGCCGCTTCTAAATTTGCGCAGCGAGCCTTTTGCGCATTTGCCGCATTACTGACGTAGGATCCAGAATTGACATCAATGGTAACCATGGCTTCTGTTTCGTGGATGATCATGTTTCCGCCACTGGGCAGCTCGATCTTTTCCGTCAGGCAAACTTCGAGCAAGCGATCAAAGTCCTGGGTATACGCCGCTTTGTCATCAGGCGAGATGACCGTAACTGCTGACGACGGTTCGTGTAGTGATTGGCTCCAGGCTAAAACCTGCTGTTGCAAGATGTCGCTATCAACCTGAATGCGGCACCTTATATCGGCGCCCCAGGCATCAAGCCAACTCGACACTATTGGCGTTACGCGTTTGACAAAGCCCACACGTAGCTGGTCGATTTGACCTACCAGCGACTGCCAATGGTCAGCTAAACGATCAAAGTCTTCTGCTAAAAATTTTTGAGAAGCGCAGGCTGCTGGACCTCTAAAATGTCTTCCTCCCCGCTGGGATTGCTGTTCAGCAAATGTGATTAGTTCTCTTCGCGCGCTTTCTTGATCAATAGCCTTAGAAAAATAAACCCCCTGCCCACCAGGCAGATAAATCTGATAACGCGAAGCAAGCGACAGCCGGCGGCTTACCCTTATCCCTTTGTCACCCTCTTCGAGCCTAACCAACTGTACAAGCAAGCGTTGGCCAACTTGTAAACCTGAGCGCTTTTTTTCGTTTGCTAACTGAGCGCCATTCAAGTGTGCGAAAGCCTGACTGTGCCGGGTTTCTTTGAGCGGCAGCACCCCTGCTCTGTCTAGCCCTAAATCAATAAAGGCAAACCCTAAATCTGTGATAACGCGAGATACCACGCCCATAAATATATCATTTACTTGAGGGTCAGCCTCATGCTCAACCGCAACAAAACCCACTAAACCGTCAGGACTGATGGCAGCCCCCCACAATCCAGCCGCATTGTGACTTAACAGAACTTCAGAAATCATTGCCGATTACCTTGCTCTGCCAATGAGTTTTTTTGACCCTGCGATCGGGCAACTGCGGACCTTGCATCAAAGGATCACCACACCAGCTTCGCTAAGCAGACTCGCCGTTTCAAATAGAGGAAGGCCCATCACATTGCTGTAGCTACCAACTAAGTGCGCAACAAAAATGGCGCCAAGACCCTGTATTCCATAGCTCCCAGCTTTATCTCTCGGCTCACCCGTGGCCCAGTATTTTTCCGCAAAGTCTTGATCAATCAATTTGAAAGTAACAATTGAGGACACAACTCGAGAGACCAATAAGTCACCTCTCATAACCGATATTCCTGTCAAAACTTCGTGGTCACGACCCGATAAGCGCATTAACATCGAAAGCCCGTCGGCGCGATTTTTAGGTTTACCAAGAACTTCTTGATCAATCACCACAACCGTATCTGCGGCAAGCACCACTGCATCAGTGCGACCCAGAGCAAGAGCCTTCTCTTTTGAAAGACGCATCACATAGTCTGATGGGTCTTCATCCTTAAAACGGCTTTCATCGATATCTGCGGGTTTTACAGAGAATTGGAGTCCAATTTGGGCTAAGAGTTCCGCTCTCCTGGGAGAGGCAGAGGCCAATATAATGCTCATCATCCACCGCCTATCTTGTGCCCGACTATAATGCCTAGAGCTTAGCGCAACACCGCTTGAAATCTAAACAAAGTAAAAGGCGCCAGGTATCCATTGGCTATGCATATCGACGACGGCAGAACCGCAAAATTAAAAATACCCAAGGCCAAACCAAAGCGCTGGTGAGGGGTCGAAGCAATATAAGAAAGTTGTGGCTTCGATCATCGGTCACCCCGAGGACGATCAACTGAAGGCAGGTCAATATCTCGAGTGCGAAAGCGATCAATAAGGCCTGCTGCCAGATCTCGAGCATCCTAAGTTGCTGGTAACTGCTCAGGATGAGCGCAGCCATCAAAACCATCACCAGCCCATGAAAACCAAGGGGCGTTCCGAACACTAAATCCCCAAGCAAGCTTACTAAAAAGGCAAAACCGACACCGACTTTTTCAGGCGCTGCTAATAACCAATAAACCACTACCAAACCTAGCCAATCCGGTCGTAGATAATTTAATTCTGGTGGTGCAATACTAGGCAGCGGTAACAATCCCAACATCAAGCCGACGATCAGCGTCAGCGGAATAATCAGGATGCCCCTAAGCATCGGCTCAGCCATCACTCAGCGCCTCTGAGGTTGGGCGACCCGTAAAGATCTGAGCCACGTCGGGATCGAAAACCAACAGTACGTAGTCCAAAGTTTGCAACTGCGACGCGGGTTCTGCTGTTACCTCAGCAAAGGCATTACCGGGTGACAGAACATACCGGCTGATGGTTGCCACGGGATATCCTTTAGGGAATCGCTTACCTAACCCTGACGTGACCAGGACGTCACCCACTTGTACATCCAGCGATCCTGAAACATGCGGCAAACTCACGCCATCTAATCGTCCCGTACCCTCTACAACTAACTGGGCGAGCGTGCGAATACTCAACACTGGTACCGCGTGTCTCTGATCCGTGATCAAAAGCACTTTGCTGACATTGTTCGTTGTTTCTATAACCTGTCCGACCAACCCTGTTGAATCGATTACCACTTGCCCAATGTAACTACCGTCCATCGCACCTTTATCGATCAATACATATTGGCGACCAGGATCGGGGCTGACACCAATAACTTCTGCGATCAACACCGATTCGTCGAGTTGTGCGGACGACCCCAAAAGTGCTCGAAGACGATTGTTTTCAGACTCCAGCGCGGTCATTTTTAGTTGGCGCGCTTCAAGCAATCGGATTTTCTGATCAAGCGCTTTGAGTTGCTGGCTGCGATCTAACCGATCACCGAATATCCAGAACGTGCCTTGGATCAGCCTAGACGGCAGCGCACTGAGCCAAATAATCGGCTCGATCGCGGATCCGGCGGCTTGCCTTACTGGATTTAACGCGGTGGAACGGCCTTCTATGAACAACAGGACGATGCAAACCATTGCCAGCAACATGGCTTGGTTTCTTGGGTTCGATCGTCGCAAGAACAACTGTTTCATAAATATTTAGCGCGCAAGCATAGGCGCTCTAACCCATAAGACTTGAGTTTTACCATTATCAAATAGATAACAGATCGCTAACTCCTAGGTTATCCATGATTTCGAGCGCCTTGCCGCCACCCCTTGCCACGCAAGTCAACGGATCCTCAGCGACGATCACGGGTAAGCCGGTCTCATTTGACAATAGGCGATCCAACTCTCTTAACAGCGAGCCGCCGCCTGTCAACACCAACCCGGATTCAGCAATATCGGATGCCAACTCAGGCGGCGTCTGCTCAAGCGCCGCTTTAACCGCCTGAACAATGATATGCAACGGTTCTTGCAAAGCCTCAAGAATTTCATTGCTGTTGAGGGTAAAACTTCGCGGGATACCTTCGGCTAAGTTCCTTCCACGAACGTCAATTTCTCGAAGAATATCACTGGGAAAAGCCGTACCAATTTCTTGCTTGATACGCTCAGCGGTGGCGTCGCCGATTAGGCTTCCTTGGGTACGACGAACGTAGGCTGTAATCGCATCATCAAAACGATCACCACCCACTCGAACCGACTGCGAGTACACCACGCCGTTTAAAGAGATCACTGCAATTTCAGTCGTACCGCCGCCAATATCAACGACCATGGTACCCACAGCCTCGTGGACAGGTAGGCCTGCGCCGATGGCTGCAGCCATGGGCTCTTCTATCAATCGCACGTCCCGTGCACCAGCGCTAATCACAGATTCTCGGATTGCTCGGCGCTCAACCTCGGTAGCCTGACAGGGCACACACACCAGCACCCTAGGGCTTGGCCGAATAAAACTATTTTCGTGCACTTTTTTAATAAAATGCTGGAGCATTTTTTCTGTCACTTGAAAGTCAGCAATGACGCCATCTTTTAAGGGGCGAATCGCTGTGATATTTCCAGGGGTTCGACCCAACATACGCTTGGCATCGACGCCGACAGCTGCAACAGATTTTTGGTTATTATGCTGACGAATGGCCACCACCGACGGCTCATCCAATACGATACCGCGCTCTCGAACGTAGATCAGCGTGTTTGCTGTGCCAAGATCTATCGACAGATCGTTTGAGAACAAACCTCGAATTTTCTTAAACATTGATCCATCCAAATAAACGCGATTTAACCCACCAGCACTGTCCGCCACGTGCTGCCATAAGAAACGGAGTTGTTCGAGGCTTACATCAAAAACTTAACCGTAACTAGGAGCTAAGCTAGCCTAAAATCAGCCGACTACTTTACCATCGACAAAACTAAAGACACAACTTAAATTATCAGTAACACACTGTTATTAATCTCTTTTTTCCAGCATTTATCCATTATTTGCCGTTTATCATCAGCCTTGACTGCGCCGAAATTGCACTTACTCGGCTAAACATTTAGCATTTGCGATCAAAATTTAGGTGAGAGTCCCTTGTCAACGCATCTCGATGAAAAAACCTTACGAGACATGTCCGTCCTGGCCGCCCTGCCCTACGAACCCAACCAGAGCATGGAGACACTCGCAGCCTTAAATGAGGTTCTTGAGTTGGTGAGTGCGCTCGAAGCCGTTGAAGTCGACAATGTACCCCCTTTGGCACACCCTCTAGAGCGATTTCAAAGCCTCACACCTGATCAAGTTACCGAAACCGTTGATAGCGAGGCGCTCAGTCAAAATGCTCCCAATTTTGAAGATGGGCTCTACTTTGTTCCTAGGGTTATTGAGTGAACCTAAGATCAGCCACCATCGCAGAGCTTCGAGCTTTTCTTGACCGAGGCGACATCTCGGCAGTTGAACTCACCGACTATTATCTCGATCGGATTGATCGATTCGATAAGTCTCTAAATACCTATATTACTCGGACGGCTGACACTGCTCGCGCTAGCGCTATTGCCGCTGATAAAGTCATCGCTCAGGGCAAAGCCACTTCATTGACTGGCATTCCCATTGCAGAAAAAGATCTCTTTTGCATCGAAGGCACCCGCACAACTGCTGGGTCCAAGATGCTTGCAAATTTCAAGGCCCCTTACACCGCGACCGTGTCTACTAAGCTAGCAAACGCTGGCGCAATCACCTTGGGTAAGACCAACATGGATGAATTCGCCATGGGATCCTCGAACGAGAACAGTTATTTTGGTCCAGTTCGAAACCCTTGGGACTTGAACCGCGTTCCAGGAGGTTCCTCGGGCGGATCTGCTGCTGCTGTTGCTGCCGGGTTATGTGCAGCAAGCACCGGGACGGACACCGGGGGATCGATTCGTCAGCCAGCAGCCCTGTGTGGATTGACCGGTCTTAAACCCACCTACGGGCGGATTTCGAGATGGGGCATGATCGCTTTTGCGTCAAGCCTTGATCAGGCGGGGCCCATGACAAGGTCTGCTGAGGACGCCGCCATCATGCTAGAGCATATGGCAGGGCATGATCCGCAAGATTCCACCGCCTTAGCAGAGCCAGTGCCCGCCTATACATCCGCACTAAACAACGACATCAAGGGCCTTCGCATTGGCGTCTGTCAGGCCTTCTTCGATACTGACCTTGATGCTGAGGTTGCAGCCAAGACTCGCGAGGCTTTAAGGGTTCTCGAATCTCTCGGCGCAAAGCTCATTGATATCGCGCTACCCCACATGGCTTATAGTTTAGGCGCTTACTACGTCATCGCACCGGCAGAATGCTCGGCTAACTTAGCCCGTTTTGATGGCATCCGTTACGGCTATCGCTGCGAGAATCCCGAGGACCTACAGGATCTTTACACTCGATCAAGAGGAGAGGGGTTTGGGCAAGAGGTTAAGAAGCGGATTCTCGTTGGTACTTTTGCGCTCAGCGCCGGGTACTACGACGCCTTCTACGGTCGTGCTCAGCGGGTTAGACGACTGATCAAACAAGACTTTGTTGAAGCCTTTAACCAGGTCGATGTCATCGTTGGTCCGACGACACCTACCCCTGCTTTTGGCATTGGCGCAAAAGCAGAAAGCGGTGTGGACATGTATTTGCAAGATATTTTTACCATTTCGGCAAGCCTCGCCGGAGTGCCCGCCATGAGTATTCCCGCAGGTCTGGTGGCAGACTTGCCGATCGGCTTGCAACTGATTGGCAATTATCTGGACGAGGCGACCTTGCTCAATCTTGCCCATCAATTTCAGCAGGCCACTGACTGGCACACCTTGATAGCACCGGAGGCACCATGAGCATTCCTGTGGGCTGGCAAGTCGACATCGGGCTTGAGATTCATGCTCAGCTGAGCACCCAATCGAAGATTTTTTCAGGCGCCAGCACAGCTTTCGGCGAAGCACCAAATAGCCAAGCCTGCGCCATTGACCTCGGCATGCCGGGGGTATTACCTCGAGTCAATGCCGCAGTTTATGAAAAGGCGGTCCGCTTTGGCCTTGGCGTAACTGGAACGATTAACTCAGAATCACGATTTGACCGAAAAAATTACTTCTACCCCGATCTGCCAAAAGGCTACCAAATCACTCAGATGGATGAGCCAATTGTTGTCGGTGGTCACATCCAAATTACTGGTAAAGACCAATCCGAGAAGGTCGTTCGCATTACCCGCGCGCACCTAGAAGAGGATGCGGGTAAATCTATCCACGATTTTAAGCCAAGCTTTACCGGCATTGATCTGAATCGAGCCGGCACGCCCCTGCTCGAAATCGTCTCCGAGCCAGACCTAAAAAGTGCCGATGAAGCCGTCGCGTATGCTAAAGCTATTCACCAATTACTCACCTACCTCGATGTTTGCGATGGCAACATGGCAGAAGGTTCTTTGAGATTTGATGCCAACGTTTCAGTTCGTCCCGTCGATGCTCAGGATTTAGGGGTGCGATCAGAGATCAAAAATCTCAATTCATTCCGGTTCTTAGAGCAAGCCATCAATCATGAGGTCCAGCGCCAAGTCGATGCGCTCACCCGCGGCGAGACCTTGACCCAAGACACCCGACTTTTTGATCCGGACCGGCTCGAGACTCGTGCTATGCGGTCTAAGGAAACCGCGACCGACTATCGATACTTTCCCGAACCGGATCTGTTGCCGGTCAAAATTAGCGACGCCTTTATTAACGATATTAAAGATAACATGCCTGAATTACCGGGCCCGAGGTCTGTTCGTTTTCAATCAGAATTTGGTCTTAGTCTTGCAGATGCGCAATTGCTCGCTGGTGACCGAGGGCTGGGGGACTTCTTTGAACAAGTCGCGATGATCACAGGCAATGGCCGGAGCGCTGCTAACTGGGTTCGTGGGGATCTCTTGGGTAAGCTCAATGAACAAAACCTCAACATCAGTGAGAGCCCAGTCTCACCAGATCAAATGGGAGCATTAATCGGGTTGATCGATGATGACATCATCTCCGGCAAGACCGCCAAAACCGTGTTCGCAGCGCTGTGGGCTGGAGAAACCACCCAGCCAGCGGAATATGTCAAAGCCCAAGGATTAGAGCAGGTTTCTGATGCAGGAGCGATTGAGCCCCTTATTGAGACGCTGTTAGCGGAGCATCCAAAGCAAGCTGAGGATTTGCGAGCTGGTAAAGATAAACTTATGGGGTTCTTTGTCGGCAAGGTTATGCAAGCCACCGGCGGTAAAGCTAACCCGCAACAAGTCAACGCGATGATTAGGCAGAAACTCAGTCCTTAACGGCTCTGGATAAGTCGCCACTTTTTTAGGAGATTCGGCCAACCTAAACGCGTCAAATACTGATCTATGCGGCCCTTTGAAGGATTCATTTTGGCCCGCCTTCGAGACCATCGCCCGCTCGCGATTGAGAAATCTAGGACTAGAAGCAGTCCGCCGCGCGCGCGACTAACCCCTAGCCGGCTTGGAACTCGCCCAGAAAGGTCAGAATCCTTGCGGCATTGACCCCAAGGTCCGACTGCCCAACCCTCGAGACTGAACGAACGTCGAGCAATGTTTGCCCTCCTTCATCTTTGACCCTGACCACTACATCATCTTTAAATCCAAACCAGAACGTTGTTGCGGTCGCTTCAACGATCCCTGCTGCACCATCAACATTAATGATCTCAAGCCCCATATTGCTGAGCACTATCTCGGCTAACTCAAGACTTTCTTGGACTGATTTTTCTGTTAGCAAGGTGGTAACTTCTGGATAGGCTTCGTCCTGCAGCGCCGCCATTTCTTCCACTGATCGATTTTCGTCTGCATAAACAAGATCATTTGCGGCATGCACCCGACGCTTTTTAATTTCTTGAAACTCAGGGGGATCTATTGGGTTGGTGGTAATGTCATGAATAGCAGGCACACGTCCTGCCTGTTGCAATTGAGGGACGACGAACGCGATAGGGATTAACGCTATTACCGTGGCCGCCAACAAAGCGCCTCGATCGACGGTCTGCTTTCTAATGACACCAGCGACCCATAGCCCCAGGACTGCAATAATCGTAAGCGCCGCACCCGCAAACGCCATCGTAAAGCCACCCAATGCAGTCATAACGTCAAAGAGTCCAGCCCGATACCCAAGCGGGCTACCCAACAAGATCAATAACTGACAAGCCACAAATATGAGAAGAACTTTACTACTTGTTTTCATGTTTCTTACCTTTGTTTTAGTGACACCACTGTATCTTACAATCGTAAGGGGACGCTCATCGAAGTGTCATCTCCGATCCAACGAACCGTCTCTTTGATTTGCTTTCCCGGGGACCGGATCAAACCGCCGAATTATGTATCCCAGCTTTAGGAACCCACTTTAACATGCCAAGGTTCAAAGCGGACGCCAAACCGATTACCCGCCGGATATCGCAATTCTATGTAGGCAAGGCCCTGCATTCTGCGAAACACATCAGAACGTGCAAACAGATGTGTGAAATTTTCATCCCCTAAGTGTCTCGAGCCCACATCGAAATCACCCGACCCATGAAAGGAATAACCCGGCGGCGCAAGACTTCTTGACGCCAGCGAGACATTTCCTTGACTGTCCATTAATTTTGCCAAAAACAATCCGCACTGCTTTGGCAACGCGCGAGCACCCGACGTCAAGATTAGATCTCGACCAATATCCTTGCGCATTCTCTCCCAAAGCGGCTTGGCCTTTTCCCGAAACAAAAATTGACCGAACTGCCGCTCATAATGAACCTGCCCAGAGGTAAATCCGGCTAAGAAATCCATAGAGACCTTTGGCCCCTTAAAACCAAAATTTTTCGCATCCTCAAAAAATAGCCACTGCAGAAGTCCCAATTCATCGATACTAAAGCGCCCTATTTCCGTCGTTTTACCCGCGGTTTCAAACAGCTGTTTAAAGCCCACAATATTGAAAAAACCATGCCCATAATACCCCTGAGCCCGATTCAATCGTGCCAAGGCACTGGGCAATGCTTGCCTAAACTCAGAGGGCAAAAAGACATCACCTTCGGCATAACGATCAGGCGACTGCATCTTTTTTGAATCTAATCTAACCGCCTCTAGGTCGGCTTCAGTCCAGCCAAATTCATCAAGAAACTCTAACTGGTTAGGTGCTTCGGATAATATTTGCTCAGGCGCGAGCTCTGATAGGCCGCCTGCCCCCGAGAGACCCGGCGCAGATGAGATGTCAGCACCTGGGCCTAGCAGTCGATAGGCAGTGATCCCAAGGGCCGAGGTACCCGAAGCACCGATCAGCCACTTCAAGAATCGCCGTTTTGAAAGATTCAAATCATTACTTCGTTAGTTTCGCCCTGACTAGCCGCTAAAGTCTTTTCACCAAACGACCCTTTGCAAATACGTAGCCCGGGTTTTGCAATGCCTTAAGATCCGCCAAAGGTGATTGGTCAAAAACAATCAAATCTGCAGACAACCCTGTTTCAAGTCGACCGGTGATATGGTCGATCGCCAAAGCCTTGGCACAATCGCTCGTGGCGCTTCGCAAGGTTTGCACCGGCGTAAAATCTGCAATCTGTTCAAAAACCCGAAGCGCCTTGGGTAAATCCTCATGATAGACATGAGGAATCCCCGCATCTGTGGACGCAATGAACTGACAGCCCTTTTCCTTCATTGCGCCATAACGCGCTTGCACTGCGGTTAGGTAATTCGGATTACTCAGGTGACGGGCCCAGCCAGCATTCACCGTTGGCGAAATCCAGATGCCTTTATCCGCAATCTCCGCTGCTAAATCAGGGTCAAAATGCTTACCCCAACCGTTTGGGCCAACCCAAGAGCAGTGCTCAATCGTGGTGACGCCAGCTCTTGCGGCATGGGCGATGCCATCAACCCCATGACAATGTGCGGCAACACAATAGCCGCTCTCTGTAGCCGCTCGCACAATACCCGTCATAGTCCCTTGATCAAATTGAGCATCACTGGGCTTACTTCCAGGCGTAATATTACCGCCTGTTGCCATGACTTTAATCAGATCTACGCCAGCGGCAGCTTGTCGCTCAATGACCGACAACGCCTCAGCTAAATCCGATGCTTCGCCTCCCCAAAAGTGACAATGGCCTCCAGGCGATGTAATGGGCTGACCTGCACAAATTAACCGAGGACCGTCAATCTCGCCGGCCGCAATCGCATCTCTAACTTTCAGCTCCAACCATTGCCCACCACCTAAGTCGCGAGCCGTCGTGATCCCGGCCTGGACCATTTTTTTTGCCCTAAGCCCCATGGCACTGAGCTGGTCCTTAGCCGGCACCTTGCCGTGTGCAAAAGGGTCAGACTCATCAGGGTCTAAACAAAGATGAATATGCGCATCGATCAATCCCGGTAAGACGAACGCACCGGCAAGATCTAACTCAGGCTCTCCACTCGACCGATCATCCGCGGACGTCAGTGCTATGGTGCCAGCTGCTGTAATACGGATCGCATCGAACTCAGTACCGTAGTCTTCCGAAACCCCATCCCAAAATTTTATATTTCTGAGCAACATGTTCTAAGCCCTAACGCTAGTTATCCCCTTGAATAATAGCAGAGTCAGCACCATCGGCCGCGCAGAAGGTGCCCTATCGCGTCGCTAAATTAGCTCGCTGACCGTAGTTGACCTTAGCAACCCTGAAGGAATCAGCACGTTGGGCAGACGGCGTCCGCCCCAAAATACCCTCTTACAGCGCTGGATTCGTTCGATTAAGTCTTAGTACCTCTAGCAGACCTTCCAAGATTAGGTCACTTACAACATGATCAAACACACGTTCTCGATCAAAAAGATGTACAAAGCCGCCGGTACCAACAACCAGCGGGGCCTCATCTGGAAATGCTTGCTCTGAAATACGTGCAACCAATTCTTTGATCATGCCGACATTAGACCAATACAGCCCAGACTGAATACTCTCGATGGTCGTCGTCCCTATCGCCGTTTTAACAGGTTTAATCTCGACCGAGGGCAGCTGCGCTGTGCGCATTTCAAGCGCCTCCATCGACAAACGTACGCCCGGCAAGATATTACCGCCTAAAAAGGTTCGATCCTTCTTCACGGCACATACCGTTGTGGCTGTACCGAAATCAGCAACGATCAAGTGCCTATCGGGAAAAAGCTTTAAGGCACCCACTGCATCAGCAATCCGATCAGCGCCTACTTCTTTCGGATCTCTGTAAGCGATCTTCAGCCCCGTTTTTACGCCGGGTCTGAGCACTAAAGGCTCGATATGAAAATATTTTTGTGCACACGCCCTAAGCGAGTATAAAAGATCGGGCACAACGCAACAGATCACTAATTCAGTAATACCCCCTGGGTCTACCCCATTTTCCCGCAATACGGTTCTGAAAAAGACGCCCAGCTCATCACTACTGCTGAGCTGCTGAGACGTTCGACGAAACTGTGCAACTAATCGATCGTCCTCAAAGACGCCTCCATAAACCTGCGTATTCCCAACGTCTAAACACAAAATCATGGCTCAATCCTCACATTATCAATCAGTCTGACCCCTCGACCCGACGTGCCCAATTGCACAGCCCCAAAACGTCGCCCATCGATTGTCTTGACATAATCCACTGTGAAGCCTTGTTGAATGAGCTGCTTGATCACGACTTCATCACTCAAGTTGCTAGAGAGTATTTGAAAAAATTTTGGCGCTGTTTTCCTGTCGATTGCACTCAGGCGGCGATTACGAGAGCTCATGGCCAAACCATCCTGCTCGCGAACCGTGGGCACGGCAATAACCTCGATATTCAAAAAAAAGGCGTTTACTAGCCCTTTGATCAACTGATATTGCTGATAATCCTTTTCACCAAGGTACAAATGAGTTGGTCGCACGAGATTCAAAAGTTTCAGTACTACGGTCAGTACGCCTGTAAAGTGACCAGGCCGATCTGCGCCACACAAATCCACGCTTTGCGACGTCTCTGCTACCTGATAACGCGAACCATCGGCGTACATTTGCGCTGCAGTTGGCATAAAAAGCGCGTCCACCTCAGCAGCCTCCAAAAGCTCACGGTCTGCAGACTCGCATCGCGGGTAGCTTTGTAAGTCCAAGGGGTCGTTAAACTGAGTTGGATTCACAAAGATCGACGCGATGACTTTACCTTGATTTCGCTTGGCGTGTTTCACAAGAGCGAGATGACCTTTGTGCAGTGCTCCCATGGTGGGCACAAAGCCGACAGCGCCCGACAGCCCCGCCCGATAAGCCATTAATTCATCGGGAGACCGGAGCACTTTCACGCGTAACTCTCGCATCGCGAAGGAAAATCGGCACTCACTACGTCCTCGTGATAGCGATTAAGCGCCGTGACAACCTCTTGGGATAAATCAGCATATTTCCTAAGAAATTTCGGCGAAAAATCTCGATTGGCCCCCAGTAAATCCTGAAGAACCAGAACTTGCCCGTCGACACCTACCCCCGCGCCGATGCCGATCACAGCGCAAGCCATGGTTTGAGCAATTCGGCTTGCGATCTTCGCGGGTACACATTCTAAAACCAGCGCACTGATTCCTACTGATTCAAGATTCAAAGCTTGCGTCAATAACGCCTCAGCGGCAGCAGTTGATTTTGCCTGAACACGATGGCCACCGAGTTGCAATACAGATTGTGGCGTCAGCCCAAGATGACCAATAACAGGTATTCCAGCCTCCACCAAATGCGCTATGAGCGGTACCTGATGGCTTGCCCCCTCAATCTTAACGACATGCGCGCCCGCTTGAATTAGCGCTGTCGCCGCTGCAACACCAGCCTCCAAACCAGAGCTGGCTGTCATAAACGGCATATCTGCGACAATAATCTTATTGCCTGCACCCCGAGCGACGGCGGCGACGTGAGGCAACATGAGTTCCAAAGTCGCATGCACGGTAGATGGAAACCCATGCATCACTACCGCCAGAGAGTCTCCCACTAAAATACTGTCTACCCCAGAATCAGCCACCAATTGCGCCGACCAAAAGTCATAACAGGTGACCATAGAGATTTTTTGTTGGGATCGTTTTAACGCATTAAATCGCGTCACTGTTTGCATGGCTATCCTCCAGAATCTGGTAGAACGCGCCAATCGGGCAAAGGGAATGCCACTGCAACCCTGGGGTACCTGTCCGATTGGGATCAAGTCCTAATATTACATTCATGTTTTTGTTCACTTTCGACAGAGACTTGTCTAGGCAACTATCGAACTTTCGAATACTCGTCCATAGGGATCGAGTTTCAGGGCCGACTCTATTGAATTTGAATACACTCGTCAAATCCATCGCCATCGTTTTTCAAATTCGGTAGAATTCGACCGTCGGGCCTATAGCTCAGTTGGTTAGAGCAGTGGACTCATAATCCATTGGTCGAAGGTTCGAGTCCTTCTGGGCCCACCA
>JADHNJ010000007.1 GCA_016779565.1 Pseudomonadales bacterium | reverse complement strand
GTTGGCCTAATTGGCAGGAATACCACAAGATTATTGGCGGACAATTTTTATACACCGCCCGATCTTCGCCCAACGGTCAGATTATGGACAGCGGCTATCGACATAACATCAATCACGAAATATCGGTGCTGGATCTATCGCACCCTGTCGCCAATGGTGTGCCGCAAAGCTTTTCAATGACGGACGAACTCTACCTATATGAAGTTTATGAAGAAGACATCGAACCCCTATTGGCGAGTAATTTTACCTTCAATCAAAAACATTTTTACTCGGCTGCGGCCGTTGTAGAAAGAGGTGAGCGGTTTAGCAATTCTGGCTGGTCACATGCGCCGGGCAGCGCGTTGGTCGGCTGGACAAAACAGCATGGCCAAAGCCGGATTTGTTATTTGCAAGGCGGTGACGACCCCACGGCTTGGGCTAATCCGCATTTCATTCAGCTTTTATCCAACGCCATTCAATGGGTTGGTGCTCAGTCGCCGACACCTGAGTACTGACGCCCTAAGAGCGGCGAGCTAAACATGAACCTTTAGCGAAATCTGACAACCCTATAAAAAACAGTCTTGACTGACTCTTTTAGCTTACATAGTCTAGTTCGATACTTTCACTACCTTGAAATCAACTAAGGTACAGCTCTACTGAGGAAGATCATGTCAACAGACCACCCTGGGTTTTGCGCGATTGTTACCGGTGGCAACAGCGGTATTGGTCGAGCCACTGCAGAGCGATTGCTCACTGAGGGCGCGCGAGTTTTAGTCGTTGATCAACAGCCAGCCGCCAGTTTCAGTGCACCCGACCTGCATTATCTCGAGGCCGACGTTGCTGGTCCTGGCAGCCCCGAGCGCATTATTCGAAAAGCCATAGATACATTTGGTCGACTAGATTTTTTGATCAACAATGCCGGAATGGTTGGCGGCACTGAAATTGATCAAATGGCACTAGAGGACTGGCGGCGCATCATTGCCGTCAACCTCGACGCCGTGTTTCAGATTAGCCAAGCTGCGATCCCTTACCTTAAAACCAGTCAGAGGGGGCGCATTATCAACATCGGTTCGATTATGTCCAATCTTGCCGGTGCGGGTATGGCGGCCTACACCACCTCGAAGCACGGTGTAGCAGGACTCACAAAAACTCTGGCTCTGGAATTGGGACGCTACGGCATTACGGCCAATTTTATACAGCCTGGAGCGATTCAAACCGGCATTACCCAGCCTGCAATCGATCACGACCCGAGCTTCAGTCAGTTTTGGACCCAGAAATCTGCCCTCGGTCGACTGGGACAACCTAAAGATATTGCCAACGCCATAAATTTCCTGCTTACTGAGGATGCGGGTTTCATTACAGCCCATGGCCTTGTAGTAGACGGCGGCGTCATGGTTACCCCTTAAAGCTATTTACCCTAATCACCAAACGCAAACTAGGAGCGGACAATGGATCTAAAATTAAGCGGGCATAACGTCCTTATTACCGGCGGCACTAAGGGAATCGGCAGGGCCATTGCAGAGACACTTGCCACCGAGGGTTGCAACATTGGCCTCTGCGCAAGAAACGAAGACGATGTCACTAGTGCCGTAGCGGCGCTATCAGAAAAGGGCGTAAAAGTTACGGGCAGAGCCCTTGATGTCGCCGATGGTGAAGCCTTTGCAGCTTGGATCCAGGATGCGGGCGAAGAGCTTGGTGGTGTTGATGCTTTCGTGTCGAACGTTAGCGGCGGTAACGCGCCTGGCGATGAAGGCTGGATCTCTCAGTTTAATTACAATATTTTATCCGCGGTTCATGGCGTCGAGGCCTGCAAGCCATTTTTCGAAAAATCAGATAACCCAAGTGTGGTCATGATATCGACCACTGCAGCCCTAGAGCATTTCATGAACGCTGGTCCTTACAACGCAATGAAAGCTGGGTTGCTCAACTATTCAGGGGCTCTGTCTCAAGAATTAGGTGCTAAGGGCGTTCGCGTCAATGCCATCAGCCCGGGGCCAATCTTCATTGAAGGCGGGTCTTGGGACAAAATCAAACAGGGCATGGCGCCTTTTTACGAGTCAACCCTTGCAACAATCCCGCTTGGCAGAATGGGTAGCGCCGAGGAAGTTGCTGCTCAAGCTGCACTGTTGATCAGCCCCCTCGGTGGCTTTACCACGGGCACCAACGTGGTCATAGACGGTGGTATGACTAAACGTATCCAGTACTAAGTCGGAGAGGTCTATGTCAGAACCTGCAATTAAAGCCTATTTGGTTGCTGCCGGGGATTTTCACGACATCGATTATGCTCGCCTCGAGTTGCTTAAACTCTTGGCTGAGCATCCTTCGGTTAGAACGACGGTTGCCAGCGATTACAGCGATGTAGAGAGGATTCAAGATAGCGACTTTCTCATTTCTTATACCTGTAATTTAATACCGAGTGAGGCCGAGCAGATCGCCCTAAAGCACTACATCGAGCAAGGCGGCAAGTGGTTTGCCCTGCATGGCACGAACTCCATCCTTGAATTTACCGACAACGGGGTGGCCTGTCCTGAACGTGCGCCAGTATTCATGGAAACTTTAGGTTCCCAATTCATGGCGCATCCACCGATTCAGCCCTTTAAAGTGCACATATCTCAGCCAGACCATCCTCTGGTAGCGGGTATCGAGTCCTTTGAAACCGATGATGAACTTTATCTGTGCAAGCAGTTAGCAGAACACGAGATGTTACTTCACACTGAGTTTACGGGCGAAGCTAGCGGCTTTTTGAACACTGACTGGCCAGATGATGCACCCAGACCTGTCTACTATTTAAGAACTCTTGGCGAGGGTGAAGTTTTGTATCTTAATCTTGGGCATTGTAGAGGACACTACGACATGCAGCCGATGGTGCCTTATTACCCCAATGTTGAACTCGGATCTTGGGATAAGCCTGAATATTACGAATTGCTGCGGCGCGGTCTTCGCTACTGTATAGGCGGGTAAATCATGGTAAAGCCATTTCGGTTCGGAGTTCAAAGTTTTCATGCTGAATCGGGCAAAGCGTGGGCAGAGCAAGCTCAGGCCGCTGAACATTTAGGTTACAGCGCTTTTCATTTAGCGGATCACATTATCGGTCCAGGCCCTGCGCTTGAGCGAACCAACCATCCGCTTCAAAGTCTTGCTGCCGTGCCCGCTATGGCTTACGCCGCAGCGGTTACATCAACCATCAAAATCGGTTGCCGAGTCTTTTGTGTGGATTATCATTTGCCCGTCGTACTGATTAAAGAAGCGATGACGATCGATATGCTGTCGGATGGACGGCTAGAGCTCGGCTTAGGCGCTGGCTGGCTAGCCGATGAGTATGCTGCCATGGGCTTGACCATGGATTCTCCAGGTCGCCGCATCGATCGCCTCCGCCGAGTCGTTGAAGCGACCAAAGCCTATGCTGCATCGGGACAGTTATCCATAGACAACGAGGACATTCATTGGCAAGAATTCGAAGGCATGCCAAAACCTGTTGCCACACCCCACCCACCGATCATGATAGGCGGTGGATCCCCAAAGGTTTTGAAGCTCGCAGGCGAAACCGCTGATATCGTCAGTCTAAATTTTAATAATCGTCAGGGCATAATCGGTCCCGACGGAATCCAGACCTCCACCGCCGAAGAAACTGAAAGAAAGCTGGGATGGATCAAATCCGGCGCCGGCAGCCGATTCAAAGACTTAGAAATCGAAATTGGCGCCTATTTCACCTTCGTCACCGACGACAAAGATCCGATAGTCGCTGGTATGGCCCAAGGGTTTGGAACAACACCGGAAGCTATGCTCGAGCACCCGCATGCGCTCTTTGGGTCTGTTGATGAGATCTGTGACACGCTAGAACAGCGGCGGGCCAGGTACGGCATCTCCTACGTGACGGTTGGCTACCAAAATATGGAAGCATTTGCACCGGTGGTTGCACGTCTCTCCGGACGCTAAATGCGCTGGCAGATCTTAAAGCGAACCTTAGCTGGGAACCAAATGATGCCGTCATCCGGTGCTTATAGCACCAGCATTTTCAATTAATTAAGGAAGGATCTATCCATGAGCCTAAACGGAAAAACGGCGGTTGTGGTCGGCGCCTCTGGACAACATAATTTCGGCGTTGCCACTGCACGCCGTCTGGCCGAACACGGGGCTACAGTTGTGGTGTCCGGCAGACGAGAAGCCCCTCTTAAAGCACTCGCCGAGGAAATTAATGGTGTTGCGATTACCTGTGACATGAATGATGAGCATTCCATCGCGGCCCTATTTGCTGAGGCTAAAGCGGCAACCGGTCGAGTGGATATCGCGGTCAATAGCGCAGGCTCTCTCGCCGCCGCGCCCATTGCAGCCCTCACCCGAGAGCAAATCCAGCCGACCCTAGATGTCAGCTTTATCGGAGCTCTATTGTTGTTTCGGTACGCTGCTGAGGCAATGACCGAGGGCGGCTCAGTAATTACCATTTCATCGTTGACTGCGCGTTTACCCGGTCCTGCGCTAGCAGTTTATGCTGCAGCACGGGCTGGTATCGATTACGCCATCAAAGTGGCAGCCCTTGAATACGGTCCGCAAAAAATTCGTTTCAATAGTATCGCCGCTGGACTCATTCAAACGGATATGACTGATGCCATGTTTACAGGTGGCGATTCTGAGGCGCGGTTTATTCCACATATCCCTCTTGGCAGGATGGGCACGATAGAAGACATCGCGCAAGCGGCCCTTTGGCTGGCCGATGAAGAAAAATCCGGCTTTATTAATGGACAGCTTATCGATGTTTCAGGCGGGCAGCACAACGGCAAGCTTCCATAAACTGGGCGACTAATGGACCGAAAATCAACCGCGAGGTATTGACCCATGACTACCCTGCTAGCACATATCACCATCAAATCTGGTCAAGAAAACAAGTTTGAAGCCATTATGAAGGATATGGTGGCCCAAACCCTTAGCCAGGAAGAAGGCGTATTGCGATACGAGTACTACAAAGGCCAAGCGGCCAATCACTATTACTGTTTACTCGCCTTTAAAGATAAGTGGGCATTCTACCGACACCAAAATTCTGACCACCATGAGGGCCATGATTTTGGCGCTGTTCTCGAGTCTATACGGCTAGAGTATTTGGGCCCTGTGCAGGACGCCAACAGCCTCCCCCCAACTGTTGATTTGCCTCTTACCGACGCTCAGGATGAATCCATGGCGAGAGCTGAAAAATCCTATCCGATAGCGGTACCCGACTGGTGGGCAGAGCGCGCGTAACCCTCCCGTAACCTATTTTATTTACTGATAAGGAACACACCATGACCCCCACTGAAATTGTTGAGCACTTCATCGACGCATGGAATCAAATGGATTGGGACCGGGTTATGAGCCTTATGTCAGAGGACGTCGTCTACCATAATATTCCAATGGAGAAACTGGAGGGCAAAGCCGCTGCTGAGGCCTTCATCCGAGGCATGCAAGCAGATGCAGTCGATTGGGTTACCTTGAACATCGCTGCCAACGGCAATGTCGTGCTTACAGAGCGACTCGATAAGTTCAAAATGAGTAGCGGTAAAGATGTGGCCGTGCCGGTGATGGGTACTTTTGAGATTCGGGATCAAAAGATCATTGCTTGGCGAGACTATTTTGATCTCAATACATTTGTTTCACAAATGGCCTAAAACTACCTATTTCACGAATTTTGATATTGCTGGTTCGCGGATCGTTGCGCTTCTCTGTGACCCGGTTTTTTTTACGACACCAGCTTTGATTTTTACATCTTGACTATCCTTTGGCCTTCCATTAAAACGATCCAACTGCATCGTGGGATCGCTGCAGAATATAAAAAAGGGGAACACTATGAGCTTTACACGAATCGCTACGGTTTTAGCGACACTGGGGGCATCGATCACGCTTGCGCCTACCATTTCAGCGGAACAATCTAATCGCACAATGGAGGAGGTCGTTGTTACCTCCCGGCGCCAAGAAGAGTCTGTTCAAGACGTGCCACTGTCGGTTACGGCTTTTGGCGAAGAGGCCATTGAGCAAATCAAACCTAACACCCTGCGAGATTTCGACGGACTTGTGCCGAATGTCTATATCGGCATGAACACCGCGGGTCCAGGCGCATCGGCGCTCTATATTCGAGGCGTTGGTTATGCTGACATTGAAAAAACTCAAAGCCCTCAAGTTGGCGTCATTCTTGATGGTATTCAAATGGGCTCAAGCACTGGCCAATTGATCGATGTTTTCGACGTAGAGTCCATCGAAGTCAACCGAGGTCCTCAGGGCGTTTTGTTTGGTAAGAACACCATCGGCGGCAATATCGTTGTCAATCGGGTCAAACCTAAATTTAACGAGTTCGGCGTCAAAGCTAGCGCCGAAATGGGTAACTACAATTCCAAGACCTGGAAGGGTCGTGTTAACGTCCCCCTGATTGACGATAAGTTAGCCCTTAAAATTGGTGCTATTAGCCGTAATAGAGACGGTTTTTATGACAACGTTAACTTAAATCGCACCGCTGGCGATATCGATTTTCAATCGACTACTGCTGCCATCTCCTGGGCGCCAAGCGATACTGTCGAGGTCAATTTAACTTTTGATCATATTGATGATCAGTCCCAAACCCTACCTCAAGACCCACGGTTTGACGGCGACAATCGATTCGTCAATCTAGCAGACAAGGTTGAACCAACCAGTTATATTGTCGATCAACTCGGGCTTCGCATTGACTGGGATATCTCAGATGCAATGACTTTGCACTACGTGGGCGGCTCCTCTGACGCCCATGACGTGGTGAATCAAGATTTTGACGGCGGCGATATCAATGGCGCGGCGATTCCTTTTGCGCAGCTGCATACCCTGCGGGATCAAAAGTACGATATCAAATCACATGAATTGCGACTCGATATTGACATCAATGATCAACTCTCCGCGATGGTTGGCTATTACGATTTCGCTTCCGATCTCGAATTTCGACAAGATACCAATAACATCTTACAGTTACCGAATTTCGCAATCTTTGGTGCCGATGTACCATGCGCCGCAGCGGGCTTTAGAAACAATGCGACGCCAGGGTTAGAAAGCTTTTGCCAGTTCCCGAATGCTCGAAGCACCCAACTCGCCGGCGAAACAGTTGATTCGAGCGCTTGGTTCGGCTCAATTACTTACCGCGCAACTGACGCTTTCGAAGTCACCCTCGGCGCTCGAGCCATCGACGAAAGCAAATCTGCCTACAACGGCTATACGGATTTCAGCTTCAATCCAGCCGATGGTCGCATTGCCAACCCAGTCTACGATGACACAACGGCAGCTGGTTATAATGAGCACGACTTCAGGGCTTTAGCGAGCGTGCCTGGCGCTTCTTATCAAACACCAGAAAAATCCTGGTCTGAGACCATCGTTACCGCCTCTGCAAGCTACCGCATTTCTGACCAGTCCTTGGCCTATGCGAGCTACTCAGAGGGCTTCAGGAGCGGCGGCTTTAGCATTCGAAATGCTTCAGGCGCTGATCGAGCAGGCTACGATCCCGAAACAGCTGATCAGTTTGAGATTGGTGTTAAAAATGATTTCCTAGACAATCGCCTCAGATTGAATCTCGCCTACTACGTCTTAAACCGTGAGGGCGCGCAGTTTTCTTCAATCATTACCCTGCCGCCAGGATCTATCCCGGGCACCACCACCTATATCAACAATGGTGGCGAAAGCGAGTCTAAAGGCATAGAAATTGAAGGCCAGTGGTTTATGAACGACAACCTGCGTTTGATCTTCAATTACGGCACTATTGACGTTGACAACAGCGCCTTCACGCTCGCTTGCGAACTGGTTGACGGCTGTGTCACCGCAACCGTCGGCGTACTTGATCCGCTGGGCACCCTGAGAAATTTGGGTGGGGGTTCTGACTCTCGGCAGCCGGAAGACAGCTTGTCGGTCAGTCTAGCTTATGACCAAGAAATGGCTGGCGGCTTTTTCGGTGCAAACATTGGTTTCAAGACTGTGGGTGATTTCCTGCTCGTCAATACGGGTGGTGGCGCCGATCAGCGACTCTACGAAGGGGGTTATTCTCAGATGGATGCTCGCATCAGCTACAACTTCGAAACCAGTGGCGGCGACCAATGGGCGATTACCGCATTTGGCAAGAACTTAACCGATGAAGAGTTCAAGGAACACGCCTTATTTTTAGGCGGCCCTACAACAGGCTTCCAGGGCTGGGGCGCACCCCGCACCTACGCACTCGAACTTGTCTGGTCCCGTTAAATTTAACCACGCAGAAAAAGCAGGCTTCGGCCTGCTTTTTTTTGACTAATAAAATGCCTTTAGCCACTGAGGCAACGCCTTAACATCCGTCTCACCCGAAAGATGGAGTACGACTCAGTAAAAAAATCAGCATTGACTGTTTTCAATGGTTTTCGATACTCTTGAAGCTCGAAGTCCACCGTCTTGCTGCGACTACCCTCATCATATCGTCAGCAGATTTTTAGGTCTCAAGCATTCTAGGAGTTCTCATGAGCATCACGACCCACAAAACGTTTTGTCGTTTCTGTCACGCCTATTGTGCGATCGAAGTCGATGTAGAAAATGACCAGCCGATCGCGGTCCGTGGCGATACCTCTGACCCAATGTATGGCGGTTACACCTGCATTAAAGGGCGACAATTACCAGAACAGTTCGCAACACCAAAACGCATCAGAGAGACCCTTAAACAGACGCCAGACGGAGAATTTCGACCTATTGCCACTGAACAAGCAATGGATGAAATTTCCGAAAAAATTAATCAGTTAATTAAAGATTATGGCCCACGGAGTGTTGCAACCTATGTAGGTTCTTATGGATACCAGAATTCGGCAGCGCTGCATGTTGCGAAAGCTTGGCATCAAAGTGTTGGATCTCCGTCGTATTATACGTCTGTCACAATTGACCAGCCCCACCGAAAAATCGCTCAGTCTCAGTTTGGCACTTGGGGCGGCGGTACCCATGCTTTCACTGGCGCCGATGTCTGCATGATGATTGGTAATAATCCTGTTGTCTCTCAATACACGCCCTTTGGAGGCCCGCCCCCTTTTAGTCCTTATGCTCGAATTCGGGATGAAATGAAACGCGGCATGAAACTCATTGTGGTTGATCCACGGAGAACGGAGGTTGCCAACAGAGCATCACTGCACTTGCAGGTTAACCCCGCAGAAGACCCTACTTTTTTGTCGGCCGTTATTCGTTGGATCTTGGTTGAGAATTTACACGATAAAGCATTTTGTGAGGCTCACGTTGATGATCTCGCTGGGTTACAAAAATTAGTTGAACCCTTCACCCCAAGCTATGCTGCGGCTCGTTGCGGTATAGAAGAGGCTGACTTAATCGAAGCGGCGCGACTGTTTGGCACCGCTAAGACGGGCGTAACGGTGAGTGGTACCGGCCCAAACATGTCACCACGAGCCATTCTTACAGAGCACCTCATTTGCTGTCTTAATACTCTCTGTGGTCGCGTGAATAAAGTTGGTGCCCGAGTACCCAATCCTGGGGTTCTGCAACCCAATCGCCCTCGGACAGCCGACGTCATTCCAGCAAACCCAGCCTATGGAAAGGGGCCTCGCTCGAGAATTAGAGGCCTTGGTGAAATTATTGGTGAAATGCCAACCGCAACACTCAATGACGAAATCCTAACCCCGGGAGAGGGCCAGATTAAGGCGCTCATCTGTCTGGGCGGCAACCCGGTCGTGGCTTTCCCGGATCAAGATAAAACCGTTCGTGCAATGAAACACCTCGAGCTCTTGGTTTGTGTCGATTTATACCAATCAGCCACCGCTAAACTGGCTGATTACGTTGTAGCCCCCACCCTAAGCCTAGAGCGTGATGATGTCACCATGTTGACCGACACTTGGTATGATCAACCCTATAGTCACTACACCAAAGCAATTCTGCCAAGGAACCCTGAGAGTCGCGAGGAGTGGGAGATCTATTGGGAACTTTCTCATCGCAGTGGTATGCCATTGAGTTTACCAGGAGGCGAGCTAGACCCCAGTCGGCGACCTTCTAAGTTTGAAGTCTTGCAACTCTTAACCCCTAATGCCCAAATCCCTTTAACCGAGATCGCAGCGGTAGGACATGGAAAAATCTTCGAGTCCGTTGAAGTACGGGTCGCACCTGGCGACTCAGAAATATCTGGACGATTTCAATTATTACCCGCTGATATCCCTCAGCAGCTAGCAGAAGTTGCCAGCGAGGACTATTGGCAATCCAAAGACATCCTTGATAACGGCAAAACCTATTCTCACCTCTTAATCAGCAGGAGGTTGAAGCACGTCTTTAATTCTTCGGGTCAACAGCTCGAGAGCTTGCGCAAAAAGGGCACGACTAACCCTGCCTATATGCATTCGGAGGATCTTGCTGCACTGGGCTTAACCAGTGGTGATCTCATTGAGATCGCGTCTGCAGCCGGCACGCTATCGGGGGTCGTTGAAGCAGCCGATGACATAAAGCCCGGGGTGATTTCCATGGCTCACGCCTGGGGAGATTTACCCGATAATGGCGGTGAAGTGCGAAGCAAAGGCGCGAGTACCAATCGTCTTGTGGATGACGATAGAACCTATAACAAAATCACCGGGATGCCGCGTATGAGTGCTATCCCTGTTAATGTAAGGGCGATTCAGGAGGCAGTGGCTTAACATGGTTCAATTTGCAAAAACTATCGCCAAGGAACGGCCCGAGGAAATCGCACTCCGAGACCCAAGAGCTGCACTTACTTGGCTTGAGGTTGACGATATCCTCAACCGAGCCGCTAACGGTATCCGCATGAGCGATACTGGACCCGACCATCGTATTGCCGTATTCGCAGAGAACGGCGTCGAGACAGCGCTGGCAAATCTTGGTGGTTTGATCGGCGGGGCATCCGTGGTGCCAATCAATTTTCACCTAACCGCTGAGGAAGTGGCTTATATTCTTGAAGATTCTGGCGCCCAGATACTTTTTGTAGGCCCTGAGACCGCGGCCCGCGGTCTTGACGCCGCCGCTCAAGCAGGGGTTCCTCAGGTAATCGGCTGGCGCTGTGACTCCGAAAATCTAACTGATTGGCACAACTGGCTTGAAACCAACCCAGGCGATGAACCCGATACCACGATTCCGCCTAGGCCCAATTTACTGTACACGTCGGGCACGACTGGAAGACCTAAAGGCACGCACTTACCGCCCACGATGTTTGCCGGTGGTGACACTGTAAGCGCGCATTTAGAGAATCTAAAACAGAACCCCCTAGCAACGCTCGGACCGCACCTCGTGGTCGGCCCGATGTACCATACTGGACCTTTAAGTGGTGCTCGCTTGCTTGCCGCCGGCGCCCCTTCCGTCATCCTAACCAAATTCGACGCAGAAAATACGCTCCGAACCATCGAGACTTATGGCACGACTTCAACCATTATGGTGCCTACCCATTTTGTCAGATTACTCGCCCTCGATGAGGCAACCAAGTCGCGTTATGACGTATCCAGTATGATTCGTGTGAGCCATACCGGCGCGAAGTGCCCCGTCGATATTAAACGCGCCATGATCGAATGGTGGGGCCCGGTATTTACGGACGCTTACGGAGCCAGCGAGGTTGGCACAACCTGCATGATCACCTCAGAAGAATGGCTTGAGCACCCAGGATCGGTTGGCCGAAGCGTACCCCCCTTTACCGCCAAAATCCTCGATGACGATGGCAATGAGTGCGGGCCCAATGTAGAAGGCCGGCTTTACTTCGAGGATGCAACCGGTCGAGGGGTGGTTTATCACAATGACCCTGAAAAATCAGCAGCGGCTCACATAGCCCCGGGCGTCTTTACTTTGGGCGAGATCGCCTACATGGACGAAGACGGCTATGTTTACATTACCGATAGATTCAGCGATATGATTGTTTCAGGCGGGGTTAATATCTATCCAGCTGAAGCAGAACAGGTTCTCATCGACCACCCGCAAATCTTAGATGTCGCCTGCATTGGTATTCCGCACCCTGAAATGGGAGAGGAACTCAAAGCCTTAGTCATTACCCGTCCCGAGGCAGATCAACCCGACGATCAGGAAATGATTGCGTTTTGTCGCTCTCGGCTGTCTCACTACAAATGTCCAAGAACCCTGGACTTCGTCACGGACTTGGGCAGAAACACGATGGGCAAGATCAACAAGCGCAAGTTGCGAGCACCCTTTTGGGAAGGACAGACCCATTGACCATACAACGTTTTCTATTCGTCCGTCATGGAGAGACCATTGCCAATCAGCAGCAGCTGGCCTATGGAATAACCGAATCACCGCTAAACAGCAAAGGCATTGCTCAAGCGCATTCAACCGGAGAGCGACTAGCAACTTGGACGTCTGACTATCACCGTATTCTTACAAGCCCTCTCGGACGTGCTCAAGAGACCGCCGCCATTATCAATGAATATCTTAAATTACCTCTTGAGATTAATCCTGGGTTAATCGAATGTGACCTTGGCAGCTGGGAAGGCATCACCTATGAGTCGATGTTCAACTACCAATATGCGGCCAAATCGATTCAAGACGATCATTTTTGTGAGCATGGCGGAGAGAGTCCCGAAACGGTTTATAACCGCGTCTCCGATTGCCTAGAACAAATGAAATCTTGTTATCCAGATGAAAACTTAATTTTTGTCAGTCATGGCAGCGCAATCGCCCACGGTATGGCCGCCATCATGGGTACTCGCCCAAAATTTGGCTATCAATACTTAATGCATAATGGCGCGATCACTGAAGTCGCACTGCAACCAGAACCCGAGCTACTCATGCTTAATGATTTTAGTCATCTCCCAGAGGCGCTAAAGACGCCCAAGGACCGGCCTGACAATGTCCAGCGCGCCTGAATTTCCTCTAACGCTTGCGGACCTCGATGTCACCTGGCTGAACCGAATTTTATGTCCTCCGGGAGAGACTTTAGCGATCACAGATTTTCGCACAGAGGTCATCGGCATCGGCCAGGGGTTTATGGCCGACCTTGCAAGACTCTACTTAGATCACAACCACGCTGCACTACCCTCCCAATTGATCATTAAGTTTGCCTCGCACTACGAGGCCACTAGATTGCTGGCCGCTCGAATGAATTACTACGGTCGCGAGCTCGGTTTCTATGATGATTGCGCGAATTCTGCGGGCGTGCGGGTGCCTAAGATCTACCATCAATCTTTCGACCCCACCAGTCAGCATTTCGTGATGCTAATGGAGGATTTGCACCCCTCAGAGCCCACCGATCAAATCACAGGCAATAGTCTAGAAGAATCAAAAGCGGTCATGCTGGCCTTCGCTGACCTGCACGGGCGCTGGTGGAATGACCCGCAACTTAAACAGCTGTCTTGGACCGCACCGACCACCCATGTTCAGCCCATTGCAGAGAGTCTTAAACTCCTTAACGAGAGTATCGAAGAAGCCTCCGTTACCGGTCGATTTGATCGATACCCCTGTATCAAACATCTTCAACCTCTATTGCCGCCCCTATTCGCGATGGAACCGCCGCCGCCCGAGCCTTTCACCCTTGTTCACGGTGATCTGAGATCAGATAATATCTTCTTTAGCCCCGGACCCGAGGCGAGCGTTCTGCCGCAGCCTATTATTATCGATTGGCAAACCGCCGGCATTGGTCAACCGATGGTTGATATTACCCGTTGGTTAACCCAAAGTGTCTCAATCGAACTGCGCCAAGCCCATGAACAAACACTTCTCAAGGTTTACCATGATCGGCTTATAGAAAATGGCGTTAAGGGATATAGTTTTAAGAAAATGCGTCAAGAGTATGAACTCAACTTAATCGTCATGCTGTTGATGTTTTCTATGAGTATGAATGAAATCGATCAAAGCTCAGATCGTGCCGAGGCGTTATTTCACGCGATGTACAGTCGCCTAGATGCTGCGCTTGCTGACTGGCAAGTCGAGAAAACATTAAAAATATTGCCGCTCATGATTCCATTCATGAAAGTTGGCGTTTGGTTCAAATCAAAATTTAAAGGATTGTCCTCATGACCGATCAAGCCCTCAGTGACATTAACCCGCTGGATCCAAATATCCTTGCCTGTCCCCATGCGTTTAATCAGCGCCTGCGTGAGGAAGCGCCGGTCTATCTTTGCCCCCAGACAGGCGTGTATTTTGTTTCTGATTATCCAACCGTTGTCGAAATCGCCAAAAACGAGAAGCTTTTCTCCAACGAATTTTCAATGATCCAAGCCGGTGAAGCGCCTCCGAGAGATCTTGAAATGGAGGCAATTCTCAAAAAAGGCTATCGCCGTGTGGATACCATGCTGACCGCTGACCCACCTCGTCAGCGGCGTTATCGCGCTTTGTGCCAAAAACCCTTCTCTGCCAGCAGCGTCGCCAAACTTAGGCCATATATAGAGAATCTCGCCAACGAACTGATCGACGACATCATTGATGATGGCAAATGTAATTGGATGGATGCCTTCGCGGTTCCAATGCCAGTACGTATGATCGCCTATATTTTGGGAGTCCCACTATCAGATATGGCTTTATTCAAGGAGTGGTCCGACGCCAATGTTTATTCATTCTCGGCAGGCCAAACCCGCGAGGGCGCACTCAATGCAGCTCGGTTGGTCGTGGATTTTCAGCACTATTTTGCCGATAAGATTGAATCCAGAAAACATCAACCCACCGATGATGTCTTGTCCGATATCGTCAATTCATCCGCCGACGGCGAGCAGCCGATGGACATCGAGGAATGTTTGTCTGTGATCTCACAGCTACTGGTTGCCGGCAATGAAACCACCACCAGCACTTTCGCTGAGGGCATGCACCTACTCGCAACGCATCCAGAGCAAGTCAAGTTGGTTCAGGATGACCCGAGCTTAATCCCCAATATGGTCGAGGAGATGCTGCGATTATCCACTCCCACTGCGCAAATGTGGCGGATATGTAAGGAAGACACGCAGGTTGGTGGCGTGCTTATCCCTGCCGGGGCCACTATGATGATCAAGTTTGGGTCAGCCAATCGAGATGCCAATCAGTTTTCTGAACCGGACAGTTTTGATGTCACTCGAGACAATCTGAAAACTCAGATTGCTTTTGGACAAGGCGTCCATCACTGTTTGGGAGCGCCTCTAGCTAGGCAAGAACTCATTGTTGGCTTTGAAGTCATTCTCAAGCGGTTAACCAACTTTAGATTGCCTGAGGGCGAGGAGACGCTAAATTTCTTACCTAGCTTGCTGCTGCACCCGCCGGCCGATTTAAATCTCATCTTTGATGCAAGATAAGTCTAGCTTGCCAGGCACTTAAACAGCGCCCCAGGGCCTCAGCTTTATCTTGCATTAAATCAAACCAACATCCGGTCCCACAGTCAGGAGATTAAATTATGAGAGCAGCCGTATTTCATCAACCCGGTCAGCCCCTCACCATAGAGGACGTTCCAAAACCAACTATCTCGGACCGCGAAATGCTGGTTAAGGTCAGTCACTGCGGTATCTGCGGTACCGACATCCATGCCTCTAAGGAAGGTCCATTCATGGCGCCACCAGAAACCATTTTTGGTCATGAATTTACAGGTGAAATTATCGAGATTGGAGAAACCCTTAGGGACGGTGATTTTAAACTCGGTGACCGAGTGACTTCATTGCCTTTTATCGATGATAAAACTATCGGTTTAGGTGCAATTACTGGCGCCTACAGCGAATACGTCAAAGTCGGCTACGACCTAGTAGTCAAGTTGCCCGAGGAACTCAGCAACCGAGACGGCGCTCTTGTTGAACCGCTGGCAGTCGGACTGCATTCGGTCAAAATGGCTGGTAGTGTCGCTGGCAGGACGGTTCTCATTATTGGAGCAGGCCCGATTGGTCTTACCTGCGCCATCTGGTGTCGATTTTTTGGGGCCGCTAAAGTCATTCTCAGCGAGATGTCAGACGCGAGAATTGCAATGGCTAAGACCTTTGGCTTTAACGACTTCGTTGATCCCTCGGGTGATGTCACGGCCCAATGCGAGACATTGCTTAAAGGGCCCCCAGAAATCCAGTTTGAATGCGTCGGAAAAACCGGGCTCATGCAAGAGTGTATCGCCAGAGCACCCAAGCGCGGCCTCATTATGGGTATCGGCGTTTGCGATCATCCAGATACTATCGTGCCTCTAATGGCGTTCGGCAAAGAACTCACCATCCAGTGGGCGGTAGGCTACGACAAGGAAGATTTCGAATTTACCATCGATATGATGCTGGAAGGACGCATCTCCGCAACGGACATGATTACCGACATCGTCCCTCTCAGCGCAGTACCTGAAGTTTTCGAAGCACTCAAACAGCCCAGCACCCAGTGTAAAGTACTGATTGATCTCGATACTGACTAGCTTGACCGGCCGCCTGCGTCAGCAGGCGGCTACCTTTAAGGTGCGACCAGCAGTTTGCCCATATGACCACCGGAAAATAACAACGTTAAGGCTCGAGGGAACTGGTCAATACCGCTTTCTACCTGTTCAGGCAACTTGAGTTGCCCGGACAATACCCATTCGGTGATCGCCGCCTGAATCTCGGGATAATCCTCGGCAAACCGCATCACTGTGAACCCCAACATACTGGCATTCTTTTCGGGGATCTTCAGGTAATTTGTCGGACCTTGAACGTCTCCCGTGCGCTCGTACTGAGAAACCGCTCCACAAATTATCACCCGAGCCCGCTCGTTAATTTGGAGCAACACCGCATCGAGTATATCGCCCCCTACATTATCGAAAAATACATCAACACCATCGGGGGCAGCTTCAGCTAACTGATCGGCCAAATCAGGGGCTTTGTAGTCCACGGCAGCATCACAACCAATTTCGTTTAGAAGGTAATCCACCTTAGCAGCGCCGCCGGCAATACCAATCACTCGTGCGCCTAAATTTTTGGCAACCTGACAAGCACAAGAGCCCACGGCCCCAGCTGCAGCCGAAACCACGACGGTGTCATCCTTGCTAACTTGGGCCACTTTAACCATGCCTGCGTAAGCGGTCATTCCCGTTGCCAGACCTAAAACGCCGAGATAGCAGCGAGCGGGTAGTTCATCTTCATTGAGCTTTTGAAGCATAGCACCCGGTAGTTTCGCGTGAGTTTGAGCCCCCATGGGCCCAAAGACCGCGTCGCCTTGATTCAATCCCTCAAATCGGCTGTCGACAACGCGAGCTGTGCCCAGCGCCATAATCGGCTGACCTAGCCCTGCAGTACCATGAAAAGCTCCTTCATCGAAGGTTGTCCTAATGAAAGCATCTACAGATAGATGTTCAACCTCGAGCATAACTTCTCCGGGCTCCAGGGGCGCGATGGTTTCTTCAACGAGCACCATGTCGGATTCTGAAACCGCACCATCGGGTCTCTTTTGCAAGACAACTTTAGTATTTTTCATTAGGGTCCTCCTGAGACACGAATATTCTGACCGGTAATCCAAGCCGATGCCGGAGCCAATAAAAATAATGCCGCTGCACCCAAGTCTGTTGGGGTACCCAGCCTGCCTGCAGGCAGCTTTAACATTTTCTCCAGATTAGGCAGATCTTCATCTTTGAGTTTTAACGCTTGCATCATAATCTCTGTCGGAACTGCACCCGGCATAATGCAGTTAACCCGAATACGAGGACCGAGTTCCTGGGCAAAAGTCCGAGTTAGCATGTTTACACCTGCCTTGGCCGCAGAATAATGGCCACTGCCCATAATGACGTCTTCAGCTGCAAGCGATGAGATATTCAAGATTCGGCCGGTTTCCATGGTTGCCGCTGCGATTCTGGTACATTCCCAAACAGCGGTTAAATTCAGATTTAAAGTTCTGTCCCATTCAGCTCGGTCTAACTTGTGAAGCGCGCGCTGTACACTCGAACCACCAGCGTTATTAACCCACATATGCAAACCGCCGAAGGTGTTCACCGCGAAATCAGCCAAGGCTTGTACCGCATCGTTGTCAGTAACGTCTGTGGCGAATGCAGCTGCGCTGCCTCCAGCAGCGTTGATCTCGCCGGCTACCCGTTCAATTTCCTCCTGACGTCGTGCTGCGCAAACCACATGAGCACCGGCGCTTGCTAACACTTTGGCAATGCCCTCACCAATTCCCCGGCCAGCGCCAGTGACGACCGCGGTTTCACCACTCAAATCAAATAGATCTTGTAACATGAACGCCCCTTTTTTTTTACCTGCTTGAAAACCGTCAAGGTTGCCGGTTTAATGGATCATGAGTCAAGTGCAACCTTATTTAACGTCGTCTAAAGCCAGAGGAATCATGTCGAAAGATCAACTTATTGAAGTCGCCAAACAAAATCTCGCGCATGCCCAAGCTGGTACTATTCAGCAAACTCCCGACTTTCTCAAAGTGCCTGCAGAGCACTACTACGCAACGGAACGCTGGCAAGCGGAAATGGATAAAATTTTCAAACGCGTGCCGCTGCTACTCGCGACGACTGCGGAGATGCCCAATCCGGGTGATTACAAAGCCATGGATGCGGCGGGCACGCCGGTCCTACTCAGCCGGACACCAAGTGGTGAAGTACAGGCATTTTTTAATATGTGTAGCCACCGGGGCGCGCAGATCATGCCAGAAGGCGTCGGCAATACCCATCGATTCACCTGCCCCTATCATGCTTGGACCTATAATTTACAAGGGGATCTGACCGCCATTTATGCCAATAAAGATTTTGGGGATCTCGATAAAACATGCCATAGCCTAACCCCATTGCCCTGCCTAGAACGGGCAGGCTTGATCTGGGTAACGCTTAATCAAAATAGCACCCTACCGATCGAAACATTTCTTTCCGGGTATGACGCGCTTTTGGCACACTTTAACTTTGAAGGTTGGCACCATTTTGCTAGTCAAACGGTTGAGGGGCCTAACTGGAAAATCGCCTATGACGGTTACATGGACCTATATCATTTGCCTATTTTACATAAGGACACTTTTGGGCCTGACTACCCAAACCGAGCGAACTATTATAACTGGGGGCCTCATCAGCGTGTTGCGGGGCCTGACCCAAGGCTTGCAGAATACCAAGATCATGCACCTGAGGACTGGCCTATCGGCCCTCTCATGGCCGGAGTCTGGACCATCTTTCCACACATCTCTATTGCCAGTTTCGAGGGAGGTGGGCGTAGCGTTATGCTCTCTCAGCTTTTTCCTGGCACTACTCCCGGCACTTCAATTACGACCCAGCACTACCTCATGGAAAATACGCCAGACGAGGCGGCGGCAGCGGCAGCAAAGGAGCAATTCAAATTTTTAAAATACGTTGTCCAAGAAGAAGATTATGCGACGGGCCTTAAACAGCAGAAAGCCCTCGAGTCCGGTGGCAAATCACATGTGATTTTTGGTAAGAACGAGGGTGGCGGACACCACTTTCATGCTTGGGTTGACCTGCTGCTAAATACAAAAGACGACGACCTTGCCAAGGTGTTTGAGCAATACCGCTCAACGCATTTTGGCCTAACAACTGGAGATTAACCCTTGGAGAAAGCAGAAAATCACGAAGCCGTATCTGTCTATCGACTCGATCCAGAGGATCAAGAAGCGTTGCTGCTCGAACAGAAAGAATGCGTATTGAATTGGTGCACTCAAGATGAATGGCCTATGGGAGTCATCCACTCTTATATTTACCGCAAAGGTAGCATCTGGATTACCGCAGGCGCTCACCGACATCGGGTGTCTGCGCTCCGTCGAAACCCCAAATCATCGGTCGTTATTACCTCTAAAGGTACATCGCTGCAGGCGGGGAAATCGATCACCATCAAGGGTCGCGCAGTGATCCACGAGAGCCCAGAGATCAAAGCTTGGTTCTACCCAGAGTTGGCCAACGCTTTGAGGTCAACGCCAGAAGAAGTTGCCGCATTTGAATCAATGCTGGACTCACCCCTTCGGATCATCATTGAAGTTACGCCTGAGAAGTGGATTACCTACGATGGTGCAAAAATGCGCGACCACGCCCAAGGCACCCTTGATCCAGCACGATTATCGAAACCGCTTGAGTCCGATGCGGTCCGCCTTCAAAGAGAGCGTCAACGCAGGAATCTGAACGATGAGTGAGTTCATACACATTCTCGTTGATGAACCGCTTCCTACGGTCAGCAGGATTACCCTCAACCGCCCAGAATCCAGGAATGCCTTGAATAACGTTCTTCGTACTGAACTGTACAGTCAACTCGAAGCCAACGATCGCGACCCTGATATCAAAGTCACCGTCATTCGGGGCGCTGGCAAAGCCTTTTGCGCTGGCTATGATCTTAAAGCCAACAACCGTAAAGATCAGCCTTTCCATACCGCACCGGGGGATGGCAACTGGGCAAGGCATGTTGTTGACGGCTTCTTTAGGGTGTGGGACTTAGCTAAACCTGTGATCGCTCAGGTCCATGGGTACTGTCTCGCTGGTGGGACGGAGTTGGCAACTTCCTGTGATCTTGTCTACGTCGCTGAGGACGCCAAAATAGGTTACCCCGTGGTCCGCTCCATGAGCCCGCCTGATAACCAGTTTTTTCCGCATTTGCTCGGACTTCGTAACGCGATGGAGATGATGCTCACTGGCGATGCGATTTCCGGCGTTGAAGCTGCTGAACAAGGTTTTGCTAATCGCGCTTTTCCGATCGAAGATCTTGAATCTAAGGTGCTAGAAATTGCCGCACGAATCGCTCAGGTGCCAACTGACTTACAACAGATGAACAAGCGTGCGGTGCACCGACAAATGGAACTTATGGGTATCAGGGCCGCAATTCGTTCAGGGACTGAGATCCAAGCTTTAGCTTTCCATACAGAAAGCACTCAAAAGCATTTCAAGGAACTTGCCGCAGGACTTACTGAAGCCTTAACCTCCCGAGACCAAAAATTCGGTGATTACCGCACCCAAGAGGATTCATGAGCGGTCCTTTATCTGACCTTACGATTGTCGATTTAACCAGTGTCATCTCTGGGCCTATGGCGACCGCCATTCTTGCGGATCAAGGGGCCCGAGTCATTAAAGTCGAGAATCCAAGAGGTGATAGCATGCGCATGGGCGGCGCGCTCAATCATGGCGCCTCAAGTTTATTCAATGCCCTCAATCGCAACAAAGATGCCATCGTCTTAGATCTTCAAACCCAAGGCGGTGTCGCAGCACTGTGCAAGCTCGTGAAAGAGGCCGATATCCTCGTTCAAAATTATCGGCCTGGGGTTATGACCCGCTTGGGCATTGGTTATGAGTCACTTAAAACCATAAACCCCGCACTGATCTACGGCTCAATCAACGGTGTTGGGGCAACCGGACCTTATGTTGAACGACGGGTTTATGACCCAGTGATTCAAGCCTATGCTGGCTTTACGCACGCTCAGACCCTTGACGGCAATCCAGGCCTTATAAAAATGATGGTCTGTGACAAGATCACAGCGCTGACCGCGGCCCAAGCGCTGTCAGCAGCCTATATCGAGCGTCTAAAAACCGGACAAGGGCAACATGTTGAGATTTCGATGCTCGAAGCCTGTCTTTACTTCATTTGGCCAGACAGATTCTTCGCCGAGAGTTTTGTCGAGCCACCCGAATTCCCAGGTGTTGATATCACAACGATGTACAGAACCCTTGCAACTCAGGACGGGTATATGACCCTCATCTGTGTGCAATTGGACGAATTTCAAGGTCTGTGCCGAGCTTTGGAAAGAACCGATTGGTTGAGCGATGCTCGATTCTCTGACCTACCCTCTCTTTACATGAACTTCTCAGCGCTTGTAGATGACATCGCCCAGGAAGTTAAGAAATGGCCAACCTCCGTGCTGAGTCAACGATTTGCCGTCGAAGATGTCCCTCATGGCATCCATTTGTCTCCAGCAGAAATCCTTGAAGACCCCCAAGTCCTCGCCAGTAACATCATTGAGGTGATAGATCACCCTGAGGGTGGTGCTATGCGCTTGGTGACTCGTAATGCCCGCTTTGGGAATCATTCAGCACCCGCTTCTCGCCCGGCAAGAGCCTTAGGAGAAGACAATTCGGACGTTTTCAACGCTTTCGACATCGATAAATCGCCACTGTAAGGCGGGACGAAGTGGTTTTGGCTATAACCTTGGCAAGGTTATAGCCTTCTTTCAGGGATTCACCCATCGGGCTGAGTTTTGGTCCAGACCTAAAAGGACCCGCGCCCATCCGCTAGCTTTTTCTTTGAGCCTGAGACCGAATGATCTCTGCACCTTTGGGATCAACTGCCATACCATGAACCTGCTGATTGTTTGCATGGCCGAGCTGTTGCAACGACATCGCCGCTTGAAGCGCTGTCCATAACCCTTGGCTATCCTGCATCTGATTGACAGACTGCTTCGCCAGCTTCAATCCGAAGCTTGGCCGCTGGGCAATATGGGTTGCCATTTCTCGTGTGAAGGCAGTCAACTCATCCCTTGGGACCACGTGGTTAACCATACCGAGCTGCTTGGCTTCTTCGGCTGACAAAGCTTCACCGGTAAACAACATCTCCTTGGCTTTTCGTACACCCACTTCCCATGGATGGGCAAAATACTCAACACCATTAACGCCGAAAGCCACCACCGGATCGGAGAAACTGGCGTCATCACTGGCAATAATAAGATCTGCAATCCAGATCAACATCAGACCACCAGCGATAACTTTACCTTGGACTTCCGCAATGACCGGCTTAGGAATGTTACGCCAGCGCCAGCACATCCCTAAGTAAATTTCTTCCTCCACCGCCATCGACCCCTCCGAGCCGGGTAGATCAAAGCCGCTCCAAGTGCCTACTGTCTCAAATTCAGATAATTTAGCTCGGTCACGCAAATCATGACCGGAAGAGAAATGCTTTCCGTCAGCGGCCAAGACAATCACATTGACCTCATTATCCTGGGCGGCGAGGTCAAACGCGGTGTTGAGCTCATAGGTCATCTCTCGGTTTTGCGCATTCCTCGCTTCATCGCGGCTGATGACGATGCGTGCAACGCCATCTTTAACCGGTTCGTATCGTATCGTGTTAAATTCCTGACTCATGGTTTCCCCTTCTTACAATGCTGATCTAAGCCTGTGACCCTAGCACTAACCTAAACCGTCTTTTTTTGCCCTAAGGACTCCATCCTAATCATCAATAGCGCCGTACACAATATTCTTGATCTGGCCTCGAAAATTAAATGTCGATGACGGCATGAGTTGCGTCATAAATAAAATCACGAGATCTTCTCTCGGGTCCACAGAGAAAATCGTCGAGGCCGCCCCGCCCCAGTAAAAATCATCTACCCCAATCTGACCAGATGCAACCTCATTCAAATTCATCGCAAAACCCAATCCAAATCCTATTCCCTCATAAGCGGTTTCTGAAAAACTACCGATCGCCATCTGAGTGAGGTCTCGGCCTTGCCGCAAATGATTTTGCCTCATGAGACCAAGCGTTCGCCGACTGACGATACGTTCACCCTCTAATTGCCCATCCTGCAGCAACATTTGGCAAAAATTAAAATAATCTTTTGTGGTACTAACTAAACCACCGCCCCCAGATTCAAAGGTTGGTGGCTCAAGATAGGTCGAGGTTTCAGCCGCATCGATTCTCTGTAGCGTCTTATCCGACTGACGTTCGTAGTTCGACGCCAGTCGAAACACTTTTTCTGTTGGCACATAAAAGCCCGTGTCGATCATCCCCAAGGGCTCGAACACATACGTTTTTAAATAGTCACCAAAAGCCATCCCCGATAGGGCCTCGACAAGATAGCCACACACATCAGTAGCATAGGAGTACAGCCAGGCTTGGCCAGGATGATAATAAAGCGGTATCTCAGCAAGCACTTCCACAAAAGAAGCCAGATGACTCTGCCGCCGATCGTTCAAACCAGCAGCCGCATATAACTTATCTACAGGATGGTTACCATTTCCGTACGACAGACCGGCTGTGTGACTGAGGATCTGACGAAAGGTGATTTCTGACGTTGCCGGCTCAACCTGAAGCTCACCATGATCTGACAAACCCAAAAACACATTGGGCCGACGCCAACCAGGTATCACTCTAGAGATGGGGTCGTTGAGCTGAAATAAGCCCCGCTCGTAGAGCTGCATGAGCGCGATCGACGTGATGGGTTTGGTCATCGAATAGATGCGGAACAGGGTGTCGTCTTCAATGGGTCTTCGATCCGCTAAATCAGCAAACCCTAAGGATCTGAAATACGCGATTTTGCCTCGACGTGCCACAAGCACCTGGCAACCGGCTATCTTCTCGGGCTGTAAATACTGATTTTCGAGATGCGCCGTTAAGCGCTCCAGGCGCTGCGCTGACATGCCCGCCGCCTTTGGATCGATATCCAAATCAACTCTCCTTTCTGTTTAACGTAGCTCGCAATTTGCAATAGCCTATCTTGCCATTGACAGGGGAAGCGTTGGGCATTTTCAAGCACCCGATCAAGACTTGGGTAAAACACCACTTTTTCGCTAAACTATCCAGACTGACCTTACTTTTTTGCACAGCTGGACTTCCTGGTCGCAACCTTGGTTTAAGATAGGGTTAACGCTTACACGGTGCCCTGGAAACAGCCTAAGACGCGGATTCGCCTATGATTTTAGTGAGCAAAACATACCTAAGCCGCGCGAATAGTCCGTTCAAAGCGACCGATCTTGAGGCATTACTTCAAACCTGCCGAGCCAACAATACTACCGTCAATGTGACAGGCGCGTTACTCCATCATAACCAATATTTTTTACAACTCATCGAAGGTGAGGAACAACAGGTCGGCCATATTTACCGCCGCATAGAACAAGATCCAAGACACGAGATTCTCAGCATTTTGTTCGAGGATGAAATCAGCGCGCGTTTTTTTCCGGATTGGTCCATGGGTTATCGTGAAGCCGAAACGATTCATTCTGACGCTCTTAATCGTATTTTAGAGTCTGCGAAAATGGCAGGCGAACGATTTCCCATCAGCGATTTCCTCTTGATGTTCGGCAATGAGGACTAAGTATTTCCTACCCGACGCGAAGGCGCCCTCTAGGCTTAAAGCCAAGGGCAAGTGGCACCTTTAAGCGAGGACGACCTCGTAAGCAGCGCCTGAGCGCGTTCCCTACTGCGAACTACCTCTATCATCGCTAACCTATTTGACCAAACCCATCAGGCGCCACGTCGCCAGCCGACACACTATTGCTCACGGGATCAGGGCCAGCACATCCCCCAAGGGTCCCCAAGTTAAAACAGCAAATCGATTTACTGTTGCGCCGCACAACGGGGCTTACTTTGTTAATCTTGACTCGAGGCCTTAATGGTATGATCCTATCTACTTACCGATCCGATATTTACGACGCTACTATGACCACGCCCACATCCCAGCCTTAGTTTCTGGCCTCGCTCCCAGCGGTGAGGCCTATAGAAATTGCGACTGATCAAGTCCGTCAAGCTTTTCGCCCATTGACGCGAGGCTCGGGTAAGCCTCAGCATCCCTTGGCCTAGCAACAATCTGAATGCTTATTAGCCAGGCAATGGCTCCGCGTCCCATTTGCTGCACTGACACCAACGAGCTCCTCGTCAGCTGCCAAACCGATACCGTAACTTCACAACTAAGCTACTCACCACAGGGTCTTGAAACCCTTTGCTTAGCAGCTCACTAAACTCATCAGGCGCTGAAGCAGGTAATTGATTACCTCGATTGTAGACAACATAGAAATCGGTCAGAGGCGCAATCTCCCAGCGATATCGAATTTGGGTGGTCAACAGGCTAACCGTAAAGTCTCTCGGAGGCATCTCGGTTATTTGCCGAACCAAAGGTCCATCTCCTAAAGGCACAACGTAGGAAGATTGCTCATAGGCTTTGACACCGGCCCATTGAAAACTCAATTTCAATTGATGATTCGCCGCCATAAACCAATTAAGATCAAAACCAGGTTGTAAATCGGTACCGTTAAAGGCACCAAACGATCGCCCCCCTTGATAAACAAGCCAACCTTTGCGCCGCTTGTAGGCAAGATCTGCATCAAAATATAAGCTATCTGAAATTCTCGCAGTCACACCCAGCGAGGCCTTCAGCGTCCAATCGCCCAGATCCTCTTGCAGCCCTCCGAAACTGCTAGAGACACTAAAAGTTCGACTCGCGTCGGTGGACCACAGCAGATTTAACCAAATCCTATCGTCGGACTGATAAGCGCCGTTACCGCGGCTATTGCGGTCTTCATACCGCTTGGGCAAATAGCCAACAGCCGTTCGAAGTGTATTGCGCCCCTTGAGTACCAGCGTATTTCGCCAATACATGCCTTGGTCAACCACTTGCCCATCACTCACGTTTTCCTGATGCTGCACCACTAAAGTACCACGACGAGATTGGATCCACCGACCAGGCTTGGGATAGGCATAACTTAAAATGTAACGTGCGCCCCGATAGTTATTTCTGCGCAAAAACCCCAGATCATTAATATTAATGTTGGTATCAAAATACTCGTATTCTAATTTATGCTGAAACACTGAGCTTGGTGCATATCGGAAATCTAAGATGCCGCCCCGTCCAGTTATACCCGCGCGATCACTTTCTATGAGCTGCAAATCCGCGCCGAAGAGACCGCTACCTAGGCCATAATGCATATCGATGCCCTGCACAGAGGCGTTGTAAAGCGGCCCTTCGACGTCAGTCCCCAAGAACCCAACGCCCCATCGATGCTCACCGGATCGTTCGTAAAGCAAACGCATCACCGTAAAATCGCGCCCCGGCGTATTAATCTCCTTGATCGCCGGGTCAAGTCCCTTGGCTCGCCAAGACACATCGTCCTCGATTGCGGATAACACTCCATACCTGAAGCCGCCACTACCCCCAGTAAGCTTTACCGCACCCAACAGATTCGTTGGCAAATCTCGCTCGCCTCGATCGGGCACCAATCCATTAGGAACTGATACTTGATTTGCTGTACCACCAATCCGACGAGTATTAATTAGACTAATTGGTGCTGGCAGGAAGTCTGTAACAAACACCCTGCGTGAGGTCGTCGCAAAATTTTCGTTGGTGGTCTCTCTTAAAGCATTACCAGAATTCGCTCGAGGGGTTGTTTCGAACACCTCACTACCCTCAAGAAAAAACAATCGTTTTTCAGGAAAGAAGGTCTCGAGCGCAGTCAGGTTTAATACGACATCGTCGGCTTCTACCGAACCAAAATCTGGATTAACCGTCGCATTCATTGCGAGCAATGCACTCGGCTGCCAAGTGATATCAACCCCGGCACGCGCGTCATTGTCCTCTCGAGCTTGATCTAAAGTCCCGGACAGGAACGGAATGAGACTCCACTGACTTCTGGGTTCAACGCCTTGGACCTTAAAAGCATTCAGTGCAGACACAAACTGAGGCGAAGAATAAGCATGCCCCGGCCATTGATAACGCTCATTTGAACTTGATACCTGACGGCTAGCAGCAAACCCTATGGTTCTCACGTCCTCCGCCTCCGGAAGATTCATCATTGACCAAGGTAGATACATCTCAACGCTCCAACCATCGGCCAGGGTTGCGGTCTTGCCTTGCCATGGTCCATCCCAATCGTTGGTATAGCGTCTTTCCGGTAGAACTTTGCCATCCATCACAGGATCGCCCAGCGCAACGATAAACCAATAAGCAAAAAGTCCTTGGCCCGTCGTGTCTAATGTAAATCCAAAGGTATCTCGATCGATAAACTGATCACGAGGGGTCAATCGCCGAACCAAGGTCTCTTTCGGCTGTCTCATGACAGCCGATACGTAAAAGCCCTTCTCCGTCGCAAACATTCTTATCTCAGTGGGAAATTCACCCGGTTCTCCGGTCCCTGGTACCGCGACAATCATATTATTGTAAGTTGGTAAATTTCCCCAAATTAGCTCATCCACCTGGCCATCAATCTGAAGCCCAACCTCAGCGTCTTCGAAGGTTTGCAAGCTAATCTCGTGCATGGGTATGTTGTCCAGATACCCGATAACCTTTTGCGTCCCTGGCTCTGCGTTTGTCGATGCGATTACGCACAGCGAGGCTATTAGCCCGCTGGCCAATAGGCCAAAGCTTGCAGCTGCATTCTTCATACTTTTATTCCCCTTATGATTAATCATGAGCCTTCTCACTAGCGACGTCTACCGTGCAATGATGGTCGATAAGTTTAGGGAATGAGCCCGAAGGCAATCATGAGGGCCGTTGCTCTTAAGCACTTAAACATGCTTGAATCCTCATTGGGGGTGGTTATGAGTCTCACAGAATGGTCTTGGGTATTTCTGGTGCTCTACATCAGCGCAATGATTGGCATCGGCTTTTATGCTCAGCGTCAAATCAAACATGCTGATGATTTTGCGACAGCAAGAGGCGCCTACGGCCCCTTTTTTTTAGCCCTGGCCTTTGCCGCCTCCACCGCCAGCGGTGCGACCTTTTTGGGCAGCCCTGCGCTCAGCTATGAATGGGGATTGGCAGCGAATTGGGGTAATTTTCTGTATCCCATTGGCGTCTATGTTGGCATCTTGATTTCGATGCGATTGATTGCCACCTCAGGCAATCGCTTTGGTAATCGATCCATTCCCGAATATCTTGGCGACCGGTATCAGTCCGAATTTATGCGACTGGCTGTCTCGCTGTTATCCCTCGTTCTATTTTTTTACCTTGCCGGCCAACTGGTCTCAGGGGTGGTCATGTTTGAAATCATGCTTGGTCTCGACGCCGACTGGGCACTGGTCATTACCACCATCGTGTTGCTTGTTTACGTTGTATTAGGTGGCGCTCATGCAGACATTTTAACCGACGGCGCACAAGGCGCTCTGATGCTAGTGTTAGCGCTCGTAGTGATTGTACTGACGGTCGTGGGTTATGGCGTTGATGGCGGCTTTTCGGGCATGATCGAGAACCTATCAGCTCAAGACCCTGCTCTAACAACCGCTCTGAATGCCAATACGCCGCTCTATCACTCTTGGTGGTCAATCTTTGTAATCGCTTTTGCACACATGCCCTTAGGACTACTGCCCCATCTGGGGAATAAACTCTGGGCATTAGACTCAACGAAAGATCGCTTTCAATTCGTCAAACTAGCCGCCCTGTTTGGACTCACCCTCGGCATGCTAGGTCTTGGCGGTTTGTTGGCAAGAGCCTATTTTGGTGATGCTCTATATGCCGATGGCGCGAACCCGAATCAAGCGCTACCGCTGGTCTTCATTGAAATCTTTCCAACCTGGTTGGCAGCCCTAGTCGGTATTGGCGTTCTTTCTGCCGTTATGAGTACGGCCGATGGCTTAGTGGTTTCTTCCTCACAAATTATTGCCAATGATATCTACCGAAGAACCCTTGCACCCTGGTTGCATCCTGACCTCGACCCAGAGCACTTAGATCAACGAATTTTAATGATTTCGAGGGTTTCAACGGTCGTGGTGCTGATCATCTGCATGGTGATGGCCTGGTTTTTAATGGACATTAATGTCAGCTTAATTGTATGGATCGGCGTTGGCGGCATGATGGCAGCATTTGCCGGGCCACTGGTGGTTGGTGCCTTATGGCGAGGGGTCACCTTTGCGGGCGCTGTATCGGGGTTACTCGCAGGATTTGGGGTGTTTATTGTCGCCCACGCTCAATTGGTGAATCCTGAGTGGTTTTCAAATCAGTGGTTATTGACAGCTGCCGAGTGGCTCTATCGAGAAGGCCCGAATCCTTATTCTTGCGCGGTGATCGGCGAGATTGCCTCGGTTATTGCCACCGTATTCGTGTCGAAACTCACGCAACCGCTGCCTCAAACCCATCTCGATGAAATGTTCGGCGCCGCGAAAGCGCCTTAAAAAAGCCGCCCGCCACCTAAACGCTATTCAGTTCTGTTTAGGCCTTAGATCATGAGAAAACGCCATAGTGAAAAGGTTGAGCTGTCCAACCGACCACCAGCGGTTGCGTTCATCGCTCGAGCGGGGCATCATCGAAACAAATCTTTTATCTGTTTCTTATGACTCAAACTTTTGACGCGTTGTCTGAGCAAGCCTTACAGGACTATCGACTCGCAGGAACCGAGCGGGCACTGAAACTAGACAATCGTGGCCCCATCCAATTTGATGAGACCGGCAGACTCGATCAAACTTTCATGGCATCCTATTTAGCCCACGGCTTTTATGTTTTTGAAAACGTGCTAGATAGCCACGAACTAGCCGACATTGAAGCGGACATGGCCGACCTTCAAAACAGAGCTCCGTCTGGCCCTAAGTCCTTAACCGATATTCATGGACGACCAGCCCTGGGAGCAGAGCTTAAAGGCAAGAACTTTGGTTGGGTCGCTCCTTTGAGTGATCCGGTGGGAGGGACAGAAAGAAACGATGGTCGGCATCCCGTTAAGATGCACGAACCCGTTGTACCCACTGATGCGCCGAAACATGTCCTGCAAATCGTGCTGGGATCCTTGCAGTTCTCCGATGCTTGCCTGAGGCTGTATGGTCACCCCGGATTGCTAGCGGTGGCAGAGGCCGTTAACGGTCCTGATTTTGCTCCCTTCAATGAGGCCATCTGGATCAAGCAACCTCGATTCGGCGGGTCGGTTGCATGGCATCAAGATGGCACCACCCAGTGGGATCGCCCAGATTTTGACTCTGGCACCCATGGTTTCAATTTCATGGCACAACTTTACGGTTGCGACGCAGATAATGGCCTGTGGATTTTACCAGGATCTCACGGCGGCAAGGCAGATATCAAAGCGTTAGTGGCGGATTCCGGATCGGATCGTTTGAATGATGCGGTTCCGCTTATTTGCAAGCCAGGCGATGTCGCGATTTGTAATCGTCAAGCCGTGCACGGCAGTTTTGCCAATACATCAGTTAAGCCTCGAGTGACGATTAACTTTGGTTTCCATCGTCGACAATCGGTACTCGGCGCAAAGGGCAACGGCATACATAGCGCCTCTGAGGTCTATGATGAAGCGCGAATATTTAAACGATCAAAAGTGATCGGCTACGCAATTTCTGCCCGTGTAAAGCGCAGACCAGAGGAGGAGCCGTATGCTTACCAACCCCTTAAGGCGCACAAATTTGAGTGGAACGAAGCCGCACGCGCTAACCTTCAAGATTACAACCTACTAGACCTTGGCATTTAGGGCGGCTACCTTAATCGTCCCATCCAGTGCAGAAACAGTGTCTAAAGGTAGATGTTTACGCCGCTAATCTGCGGTTGGCACTTTGCCATTTGTGATACGATCCCGGCATACCAGTCGCTAATGTAATCCAGCCGCTCATGACCATAAAGACGCTTCAACTCGAACCTTTAACCGCATCAGCCTTTGAACCTTTCGGTGATGTCATCGCTTTGGATCTTAATCGCACACCCGTCTCAATTAATGCGGGTAATACTCAACGATTTGGTGGACTTGCCGACTTGTGTTTATCGGCGCCAGGTTTATCACCCGACCTTAGTATCTTTCGCAGCAAAGGCTGGCAATTACCCCTCAACATCACAGCATTAGAGCGTCATCCTCACACAAGTCAGGCGTTTATCCCGCTGGACGATACTCGTTTCATCATTGCAGTTGCGCCCCCTGGTGAACTTTCAGAGACTGATATTTGCGCTTTTCTGTCATCTCCTGGACAAGGCATAAACTATAAACCGGGGACTTGGCATCATTACCACTTGGCGTTTGAACAGCAAGGCGACGTGCTTGTCATTGATGCCCAAGGAACGACGCCAAACTGCGATGAAGTCTTGCTTTCCCAGCCTATCAGCCTATGTCGTTAGAACACCTAGAATCCTTTTTAATTGCTTATAGCGACTCTGCATTCACCAACCCTCATGAGGTTGCGCTTGACCGAGCGCCACCGGATCGAGCAGGCCAATTTACCCACATGGGTGCACAGTACTGGGGCTTTGAAACCAGTCGACACATTGCCACATCAATAGACGTTGCCAATCAGCGCTTTAGTTTCGACCCCAAAGCGCATCACTATCTAAAACTCGGACTCACCGCGCGCGCGCAGGTTGCTGAGATACACATTGATACGACCTGGTTTACCGGCAATCACGTTCCATCCGTATCGGTCATATTAGAAGACGGCGAATCGAGCGTTGAGGTGCTGACCAAAGTGTCATTATCTCCAGACCAAAGCCATAAGTTTCAGATCTCACCTACCTATGCAGAGCGTTGCCTCGTCCTATGTCATCAGGAAGGCGGCATTGCGCGGGTGGCACTTATGGGGACTCCCGGACAGTGGTCTGAGCGACATAACCTCCTTGAGGATGCAGACATCTCCTTTGTGTCCAACGATCATTATGGACACCCAAGGGACGCCGTCCGTGGCAAGCGGCTCGAACAACATATGAAGGGCTGGGAGTCCGCTCGAAGCGGTTTTGGAGAGCAAGCGGTTTTCAGTTTTCCGTCCCCGATCGAAATACGCCAATTCGTGGTTGATACCTATCTGCACCGATTGAACGCACCTTTATCTTGCCACCTTTTTGGTTTGACCGACACACACAACCTTGTGGAGGTCATAAATCACAAACCCCGGTGGGCACTCAAAGCAGCATCTGGACAGCTAACGCTTCCTGAAGACTTTCAGGACTATATGTCAAACCAGCGCTACCTCGACGACGGCCTAGGCGACCAAGCATTCACCATTGAATTACATAACCCAGCGCCGGGCATCTGGTTGCCTCTGCTGCCTTTTGCGCCCTTGTACCCAGATCGATATCATATTTTTGAGCACTTCGAACTGACCTCACCTGTCAGACATCTGCTATTTCTACATTATCCTAATGGCGGCATCCACGGTCTCAAGGTACACGGTGATTACCAAATCTGATCGATAAGTTGTTTTTTTCGGGCGTCAGGCAAGAAGCTGCTCTTTATGGCGTTATCAAGGAGTTGCCGAAACTGCTCTTCAGTAAAATGATGCGCTTGATAGACTGCCCAGAAATTATCGACTAGATAGCCGCCAAAATAGGCCGGATCGTCAGAATTAACAGTGACATTAAGTCCTTGTGATAGAAGCGATAGCAGCGGATGAGCTGCCATATCTGCAAAGACGCAAAGCTTAATATTCGATAAGGGACAGACCGTTAGCGGGACACGCGCTTGTGCGAGCCGCAGCCGCAAATCTGAATCTTGAATACACTGAACGCCATGATCTATTCGAACGACCTTAAGGGTGTCCAATGCATCCTTGATCATCTCAGGACCACCCTCTTCGCCGGCATGTGCAACCAACTGATAGCCTTCGCGGGCCGCCTCGGCGAAGGCGCGTTGAAATTTACTGGGAGGATGACCCATTTCAGCACTGTCTAGACCGATCGCTGTTATCTGATCTTTAAAAGGCGCTGCCAACAATAAGGTATCGATCGCCTCGGCTTCCGGCAAATCCCTCAAAAAACACATGATCAAGTAGGTGCTAATGCCGAATTTTTGTTCCGCGTCTGCTATCGCACGCTGAAAACCTGGCATAAAAATCTCGAACCCAATCCCTCGAGCTAAATGCGTTTGCGGATCGAACATGACTTCGCAATGGACAATATGGTCCTGAGAGGCCTTTGTCAGGTACTGCATCATCAATTCATAGAAATCTGCCTCTGTGACCAGCACACTGGCACCCAGGTAATAAAGGTCTAAGAAACTCTGGAGGTCTTCGAATTGATATGCCGCTTTGACTTCTGCAAGATTCTTGTATGGCAGTGGAACTTGATTGCGCTCAGCAAGTTCCAACATTAGGCTTGGTTCTAGGGTGCCCTCAATATGAAGATGCAGCTCAACTTTTGGTAAACGCTCAATCAGCGATCTCACGGCGCCACACCTTCAGCGTTACCCGGCAATCGATCCTTGTACTGAGACCAATCAGCAATCAGCGCATCAACCACTTTAGATCCAACTTGATAGGCTGATTCTACCGCTAAGGCGAGCCCAGAATAGCCTTTGTTTTCTGCAAGCAAGTTATCGGCTGCACTAACCCCGGGTGGCGGTACGGTATAGTTACTGGCAGTACGAAGCACTAGTAATCGAGACACATCCACACGACCAATCCGGTCTAACCAACTTAGCGATAAATAAGTTCCCGTGTCTTCCATCGCAGAGGAGACAAATTCGCCCTGCCCTTGGGTCCAATAGTTAACCCACTGATTCGCCCAGTCGTTGAGAATGGCTCCATGCCAGAATGTTAGTGCTGCAACATGGTCACCCTTGAGCACAAAAGGCGGCCGTTGCGCTTGAGGATGTTCGGTGTAGAGCGCGCGATGGTCCTTAGCATGTTGATCACTATCCGCTAGGACCATATCCTTGGTTAGTGCAAATGCCCAGTTAACTAGCCCTGTATTTAAACGATACATCTCACCAGTAGGCGGTGGCTGATCTGTATCGAAAGGCCGTTTGGTATATCGAGCGAAGTAACCGAAAGGCCAATCCTCTGGGATTTCTCTCGCGTCGATTTCATGGGATAGATCGCCATCGACGAGAAATTCTGCCCACGCCGCCGAACCAATCGAGGCATCCTCTGGATCAAATCCTGCAATGCCTGCGACCAGCCAATAGCTTTTTGATAAGTCGAACCGGGGATCCATACCAAGCGCCATAATTGCAGCCGCCGAGCGGGCAGTACCAATACCTGTGACCAAGACCAACAAGCCCGCCTCTGGATCAAAATGCAGATCGCGATAACCTAAAAATGGGAAGGTTTGGCTCAAGTTTCGGCGCGCTTTCCACAACTGAAACTCGCCAGCTCGATCGCCCTCGTCAGCCCCGACTTCAAACATGGTGACAACAACCACTTTAACGGCAATTGGCTCGGGGGACGCGGCTACCGCCGCGCAACTTATCAAAACAGCCAGCGAATATATGCAACTTTGTTGTAGCCATCGCTTAAGCACTTTCTTCTCTCCTTTTTCCATGCCCTGAGGCGATCCGCCTAAAACCGCTCACGCAAGTTTGCCGTGAAACCGAGGGCTTATTTCTTTCCTACTCTTTTAGACCCCGTGCGCCCCGTTGGCTGCAATTTGCTTCACAGTACCGAACCCGACTCCGACACTCAAATCACAGACAAAAAAAAGGGCGCAAGGCGCCCTTTTCCTGCCCAACAAGTTTAAAACTTGTATGACAACTTCGCTTGATAGTGCCGAGGTAGTTCCGGGAGAACCACGGTCGTTCCGAATAAATCCGGGAAGTTGGCCCGGAAGTATCGCTCATCCGTTACGTTTTTTGCTGCCACGATCACGGACCAATCTTCTGCTTCATAGCTTAAGCTCAGATTGACTAGCGTGTAGGCTGGCAGCGTAACGGCAAAGGATTGTCCAGAGGCAACCGAATCCACATCCACTACACTGCCACTGACCGCTATGCCATTACCGAAATCGTAAGTACCCGTTACGGACATGATATTTTCTGGCATACCCGCACGCACCCCTTTGCTAGGCTCAACCGGGATTAAACCCCCGACTTGGCCGCCCCACAGTAAGGCTGGGTCAATTAACGGTAAGTCCTCAGCCCCTAGGAACGAGAATTCTGAGCCTGCAGCTAGCGTCGCCAACATCAGGGCCTCTACGTTGCTGTAACCTAATGTCATCAAGAACTGATCCGACACAACCCAGCGCAGTTCAAACTCGGTACCCTCGGTTTTTACCGCTTGGTTAACCGTGATCGATTGTGCGTTAAAGTCGACCCGCTCCATTTCATACGTAGACAGAGCAAAGTACAAACGGTCATTCAGAAGCGAGCCTTTGATGCCATATTCGAGTAATTCTGAACTGTCAAACGCCGCGTTAGTAAACACATTACCAACTTGCAGTTCAGAACCTTGACCTGCAATCACTGTGCTTTGTTCTGAGGCGGTTACGTAAGGCACCAACCCAGCGGGCGTAGACCAGCTCAAGCTCGCCGACCAGGACACACCGCTTGGCTCATCTGTCGCGCTATTGACCGGTACATCAACACCACCTTCTGACGAGGTAAACGCGGCGTCTGACTGCGTCTTGCCTGCTGGTGTCATAACTTCCATATCGATGGTGTCATAGCGAGCGCCGAGCAGCAGTGACAGGCCCGACTCGTGAGAGAAATCAAGCATTACACCAAACCCTATGTCAGTGTATTCACCCACATAATATTCGCTGTACTCCGCATCTATTCTAGTAGAAAGCACACGGCGATCCAGCGCTGTGGATGGTCCCGTAAGATCCCGACGAGAGAAGTACTCATTATAGTAATCATCACCATGTTTGAAGTTTGTCTTGCGGATTGACGGCGAGATTTGCACGCTCGTAGTCATCGCGTCACCTTCAAAGACCCGAGCCAAGATCAACTGGTCCTCAACCACCCAAGTGTCGTGGAACTGAGAAAAACCATAGGCATTTTCATTCAGGTTCTCATACGTTTCGTAAAACAGCTTGTTGGTTAACGTCCATTCATTTGCGAGCTCAACGTCGATATCAAAGTAGAGCGTAGTAACTTGGTTCTCAAGGGTATCATCATCAGCGATCAGCGTTGCTGACATTGGCAGCTTGGCTGTGCCGACATTCTGCAAAGGTAAATTTGAGTTCTCATAATCGAAACCAAAAGAAGCCTCACTTAATGTTGCAAGATCGATACTCTTCTGACCGAAAAATGCATACAGCGCGAAGGGATTGATATTCCCCGCATAGTATTCATCATGAGAAATGAATCCGTCCCCTGAAGTATCTAACGGGATCGGCGTTCCGGTGATATAGGTGCCGTTATCGATCAAATCCTGGGTGAGACGGTTCCAACCAGCATTTTGAGAGCCCTTGTAGTCGTGCCACATACCACCGAACTGCAATCTGACGGTGTCGCTCAAGTCCATATCGAAACTCGCTTGAATCAACGATTGGTCAACCCCTGGTGCGTTCGTATAGAAGCTCCCTGAGTGCTCAACTTCGCCATACAAATAATAGCCTAATGGCTTACCTCCAAATTCAGCCGGACCGCCGACTTCAGCTGTAAGGACGCTCCGATCCCAGCTACCACCAGAATAGGATAGCTCACCCACTCTTTCCTCTATGTAGCTCCCGGTTTCTTCGATTCGGGCAGATTTGGGATTAAAATTCAAATAGCCGCCGATCTTAGAAGGTCCATAAATCGGCGAGGCTGGTCCACGAACAATGTCGACTCGGTCAGAGGCGCCAATCGGTGTTGGGTAGTTCCCAGGATTATCGAGTCGGCGCACACCTCTAAAGTAAGTCTCGCCAGCCGTACCCCGCACATCCAGAGAACCTGCAACCCCAAAAAATGATTGAGTAAAGGTACCGGGAGCCAAAGCCACCAATTCATCGATATCCTGCATGTTGAAGCGATCCATCATTTCTTCGCTCACCGTTGATGCAGACCGCGGTGTCTCTAAGATCGATTTTTCGAGTCCAAAAACAGAGTCGACTCGCTCGCCGGGCAAACTGCCCAGATCGCCTTTAACAACAATCTCTTCCATATCTGATTCGCCTAGCGCAGGCTGCATGACCAGCAAACCAGCCGCTAAAAGCGTTAGACTTCTCGTCTTCCTAACTACCCATCCCATAAGGACTCCCATTGTCTTAATTGAATGAAAACCACTACCGTTTTGTCGCCGTCACCTCGCCGAATTCCCCCCTGTTCTAACGAACAAATGGAGATACACCCAAACGACTGTCGGCTTTTGCACTGGCTTGCCCTATCCCGTCTTTGCCTAACGCTCAAACGCGTTTTTACCTAACACTCTGAACGCGTTAACGCATCATGCAATGACGACAGGCTTCTCAGCAAAACCCCACTCAACTAGGAAGCACGATCTATGCCACAATCCGACCAATTTAGTCCTGCCGGAGATCGCTCAACCTATTGATTTTTATAAAATTTTACTTCTCTTTTTCGAGGCCTGGCGCCATAGCCTCACTAGTATGACCTATTTTAGTGCGGTGGAGCCTGACGCCGCACTTTGTTCTGGCACTTTCGCCGCTCTTTTCCCATTACGTAACACATCTTTTCTATTAGGTAATGCGTCGGGACCGAGCGCATCGGATTTAGTAATCGCTCCGATGCCAATTTCTTGATCGTTCGAGACCGCACTTCAGCATTTTTGCTGATCATGCCTTAACAGCGGACCCACCGTGATTGTTACAGATTTCCTAAAAAAGTGCACTAATCTATCTGACAAAGTTGGTATTTACGACACACAAAACCGCGTTTCGGACTCTCGATCACAGGCCATCCACTCTCATTGGTCGTGCCGATCCATTGTCGCTCAAAATCTACCAAGCGTTCAGTGAGCGCCTCAAGATGCCTTTGCTTTTCGTGGGCAGGCATAAAACTAAACTGCAGGGAGTTTTCGAGTAACAACCGAATTTCGTGCCAATGGAGATCGAATTCTCGCACCGCAACAAAATACTCGTCAGTCATTGTTGAATCCCACATGCCCCTGTCGTCTGTCGAGAGCGATACTGGGACTCCTAGCCTTAAATATTCAGGAAAAGGGTGCTCCCGATAGTCGGCCACATATTCGAGCAATAAATTGCTAATCAAGTTGATTTCAATCATGAAGCTTCCAGAGCGCATATCGATCAAGGTTGCTGGATCATCAATAAGATTCAGGCCGTGACCGATTCTTTCGGCTCCGAGTAATAAGGTATCCCGAACATGATAGTTAGGTTCGTCAACCTCTCCTGCATGAATCGACAACCGAATCCCCGAGTAACGCTCTCGGAGCGCTCTGAACGTCTTTAAAAACCGAAGAGGATAGCCTCGGTCATCGTCCTCTCTCCCCACCATATTTACGCCAACCCACTCGGGTTCAGCAGCAACAATTCGATAGGCTTCAGCGAGATCCGCCTCGGCACCGGGTAGAAAACGTAATATTGCCTGCTGAAATCTCAGACTTACTCCGGTGCTCTGCACATCCGGCTCCGCAAGACGCGCTCTGATAACCTTGGCAACCTCAGAGGGCGGTATGGGCCGTCCTTTACCGTCTCGATAGCCCATCAGCGTTAACTGGGGTTCGAGATACACCAAGCCCTCAGCCGCAAAAGCTTTTACATTTAAGGCAAGCGCCTCAGCTCGTATCCAGGGGTTTGCGGTGAGATCACCCAAACGTTGCCAATGCCGTTCAAAGAACTCATCCCGACCTTCTGAGTCGTGGTCCAGCCGAATGCTATTCATCCAGGCCATCTGCTCACTGGTATTCAGCTCGGACAATGGACGAAATTTAGCCTGCTCGCAGTCCGAGAGCGTCGAATAGCGGTAGGCAGCAATCGTTTCGAACATTAAGTTCATGCCCCTGTTTGCTGCGTCACCAACAGGGTGGCAATGACCTATCTTTACTCGGGTATAAAAAGTTTCGCCATGTTCACTTTCTTGCAAAGCGAGCTGCCACCACCATTCTGAAAAAATGGATCCAGACAAATGTTGATGCAAATCACCGCCTTTGGGCATCGCGTATAAAAATCCGTGGAGTTCGCGATCACTGGCCGAGGCTTTAAAGGATTCAAACCAGGCCGCAAAATTATCCTCCGCGCGGACACTCGATGAAGCGACAAACAACAGGCTTACCAGGGCGCATTGAACAAGATTCCTCATGCTGGACATTTTCTCCAAAATAATCGGCTCGGACCGCCTTATTCTAGTCTCGAAGCCCAACCATAGCTACAATCAATCAAAGCAATCACATGTTGTCTTACGCTCTTAGAAGGAAACTTTGTATGCGAGACTTTATCGGCTATGGCGCCCAACCTCCTCATGCTGCCTGGCCAAATTCGGCCAAAATTGCGGTGCAATTTGTCATCAATTACGAGGAAGGTGCAGAGCGCAATGTGATCGAGGGTGATCCTCATGCAGAGGTTTTTCTATCGGAAATCATTGGGGCACCGCCGGTACCCGATCGACATATGTCGATGGAATCGCTGTATGAATATGGAAGCCGGGCAGGCTTTTGGCGCTTACACCGACTTTTTGAAACTTATCAGCTGCCCGTTACCGTTTTTGGCGTGACCCTTGCGCTTGCGCGCAACCAACCCGCGGTGGAAGCGATGCTCAAAGCCAACTGGGAAATCGCTTGCCATGGCTATCGGTGGCTAGACTATCAAGCTATACCTGAGGCCATAGAGCGCGAGCACATGCAACAAGCCATCGAACTCCATGAACACCTTATTGGAGAGAAACCCCTAGGCTGGTACACCGGTCGAGACAGCCCGAATACCCGACGTTTGCTCCTGGAGCATGACCATTTCGTTTACGACAGTGATTCTTATGCTGACGACTTACCCTATTGGGTTGATCATCAAGCCAGGCACCATCTTGTGGTCCCCTATACGCTTGACGTTAATGACATGAGGTTCAATGCCGCCCAGGGCTTCAATTCAGGAGATCAGTTTTTTAGCTATCTGAAAGACACCTTTACCACCCTCTATGCGGAGGGCGAGACCCACCCTAAGATGATGTCGGTCGGACTTCATCCTCGAATCATCGGCAAACCGGGTCGTTTACAATCGTTGCAACGATTTTTAGAGTTTATCTCTGAACAAGATGCGGTCTGGGTCGCTCGGCGCGTGGATATTGCAAAGCATTGGCATACCTTCCATCCCCCGGGACCCAGCAGACACTAGGCCGCACGCCGGCCTGGCAGAAGCAACTCCAGCGACATTCCAATGAGTGCACCCGTCGATACAGGGAAGGATAAAAACTGAACAACCAACTCTGGCAACGACTGCCAGCCTTCGGCAAGCATAGACAAACCATAACCCCCTACTGCACCACCCATAAAAACGGCGTAGTCACGGGGTGTCGCAACATGGCGAAGGAAAAGTTGTAAGCCTGCAAGCGCCACAAGGGCAAAAAGTACAACCGTGACTGTACTCACGACCTGAACTGGAATCATCTGAACAAGAACACTAAAGACAGGCACAAGCCCTAATCCGATCAATATTGCGGCTGCATAAAGGCCAACTGTTGGGCGGGAAATCCCAGTTAAACGAATCAACCCGTTGTTTTGGCTGAAGGTTGTGTTTGGGAAGGTGGCGAACACGCTCGCTACGACCGAGTTCAATGCATCCCCCATCAAGCCACCCCTTATACGCCTCCAGTAGGCAGAATCACCATGGGTATATCCCGAGAGGGCATTGGTTGCCGTTAAATCGCCAATACTCTCGGTGGCAGAGACCAAGAATATAGGCAACAGTATGAACACAGTCATCCAGTCCAGCCCGAAGCCGAAGGGCAACACCTTGGGATAAAATACCTGCCAATTGATTTCGACCTCAGACCAACTAATCCATCCAAGATAGGTAGCTGCCATCGTGCCGGCAACCAAACTTGCAACGATTGAAAGCGGCCTGAAATGCGCAAAGGGTAACGCTGTAAACGTTACCAACGTTAGCAAGGTAAGACCTGATACGATCAGATTCTGTTGCGGTACAGCAACTTCCGCATAGGATGACCACAGATTTTGGGTCGTCGTTATAACCAGGGACGCGCCAATCAGCACCAACGTTAGGCTTGTGACATTGGTGGTCACCACCCGCCTAAGCTCGCGAATAAAGGGCGTTAAGATGACCATCACCAAAGCACAGATGAGCGCTGAACCAAAAACGATACCCAAGACCGAATCCCCAGACGCCCTTGCAGACAAATCATGGAATACAAAGATCAACGGTCCGACAAAGGCAAAGCTCGTACCTTGGATGCTAAGCAAACCGGAGCCGAAGGGGCCTATCTTGACGATTTGAAGGACTGTTGCGACCCCTGAGATCACAAGCGCCGCGCCGATGATGTAACGAGTATCTTCTGCGGACAATCCCATGCCCAGTGCAATAATCAACGGTGCCGCTACGATGCCGCCGACCGCTGCTAACGCGTGTTGAAGCCCGTGCACCATCGATAAACCGGAGAGTCTGACGGATTCATCCATATCCGAAGTTCCTTGGATCAAAGCAGCACAAATTTAAGTAAAAAAATTCCCGCAATTACATAGCTGGCGATATCAGCCGATTTAAAGTCCCCGATGCCTATTCGAATGAGGGCATAGGTAATAAAAGCAAGACCAATGCCATCTGCGATTGAAAATGATAGTGGCATAGCGATTGCGCCTATCACAGCGGGCACATAGTCGGGTATCGATGACCAGTCGACTTCTTTTAAGCTTGAGACCATTAAACAGGCAACATACAACAATGCCGCTGACGTCGCATAAGCGGGCACGCTCTGTGCCAAAGGTGCAAAAAATAGCACCACTAGAAAAAGCCCGGCTACCACCACCGCTGTCAACCCAGTGCGACCACCTGCCTCGACCCCAGACGCACTTTCGATAAAGCTGGTTGTCGATGAGGTACCCAGCGTTGCTCCGATAACCGTGGCACCTGAATCCGCTAGCAAAGCGGGTCTTAAATTAGGGAGTTTGCCTGCTTTATCCAGCATACCGGCCCGATGAGAAACGCCTACCATGGTACCGGCGGTATCGAAAACATCGACCAAAAGCAGCGACAAGATGATCGGCACCAGCGCCATGGTAAGTGCCCCCGCCAGATCGAATTGCCAAAACACCGGCGCGATGGCCGGCGGCATCGACATAACGCCTTCAAACTCAGTAACGCCGCCAACCCACCCAACTATTGAGACTAAAGCGATACCAATCATAATCGCCCCAACTATTCCCCGAGCACTCAGCACTGCAATCACCACAAAGCCTAGAAAGCATAGTGCTGCATCTGCCTCTGCCATCACCCCTAGACTGACTAATGTCGCTGGATTGTCGACCACAATGCCGGCATTTTTTAATGCGATAAACCCGATAAAAAGACCGATGCCTGCCGAAATACCATACTTAATATTCATCGGAATGGCGTTGAATAACCATTCTCTGATCGGCAATACGCTCAAAACCACAAACAAAAGCCCCGAGATAAAAACAGCACCAAGCGCGGTCTGCCACGGCAAGCCCATCCCTAAGACAATGACATAACTAAAAAACGCGTTTTGCCCCATACCCGGCGCCAGCGCTATCGGATAGCGACCCAAAATGCCCATTAAGAAACTGCCGACGGCAGCCGCTAGACAAGTCGCCACAAAGACCGCACCGAAATCCATACCTGCGTCAGACAAAATGGCTGGATTTACAACCGTAATATAGGCCATCGCTAAAAAAGTGGTACCCCCAGCCAGCACCTCGGTCTTAGGAGATTGTCCTGATGTGTTGTAGCCTAAATAGTTCAAATAACGTGACACAAAATGATCCTTGAGGTTCCAATTTTCGATAACATATCAGTCTTTTTAATTGCGGCCTAATCGCTGCAGCAAACCTGCCCCTGCCACTAAAGAGGAAGCCAATGGACAAGCATTTTATTTCTGCCGCCGATTTACTCCGGGATTCATTTCTGCTTGCCGAGCAAATATTTGCCAGCGGTTTTCGACCTAATTTTATCGTCGGTGTGTGGCGAGGCGGCGCCCCGGTCGGTATTGCAGTTCAAGAGTATCTTGAATACAAGGGCTTGGAGAGTGATCACATCGCCATTCGCACCAGTTCATACTACGGTATAGATCAGCAGAGCAGAGATATCAGAGTCCATGGGTTGCAGTACATTATCGATCGCGCAAACCAAGATGACGACTTGTTGATTGTTGATGACGTTTATGACTCTGGCCGGAGCATCGATGCTGTGCTTAGGGAGCTTAAAGAAAAATCTCGGCGCAACCTTCCCGGAACAATTCGTATCGCTTGTCCTTGGTTCAAGCCCTCGAAAAACCAAACCGATGTTGTCCCTGACTACTTCGTACACGAAACCGATCAATGGTTAGTATTTCCTCACGAAATCAACGGTCTTACAGAAGCAGAGATTCGGGCGGGCAAGCCGGATATGGCAGACATTTTGTTCCAAGACTAGGCCGACTCAAGGCCTGTGGGATGCCTCAAGCTTCCCTTGAATATGAGCACCCGCGGTAATCGGCTGGTATCTGGCAGGATTATCGGTGCTCATAAAATTGGGCAGGACGTCGACTACTGTGCTTGCGTCTGGATCAGCAAAAAATGCTATGGAATATCGATCCCTGCCAGGATCCATCTGTCTGACTCGGTGCAACGTCGAGGGATAAGCATCATTCGTCCACCGCTGCATTAGATCACCCACATTCACCACAACTTGCTCGGCCTCAGAAGACAAAAGCTGCCAATCCCCCTCCGGCCCGAGCACTTCGAGTCCTGGCTGTTCATCTTGGAACAAAAGTGTGAGCAAGCCATAGTCGGAATGTTTACCTGCGACGACAGGATCATGACTGAAACCGTCTATGGCGAGGGCCGGATACCGTAACAAACGCAAGGTGACATTCTCGCCTGAATGCCGTTCACTGAAATAGTCTTTCGGTAATCCAGCGATGACCGCAATCCCAGCCATTAAGGATTTCGACAGGTCAAAGCAGGCACCGTAAAAAGCTGACATGCTGCTTTGGAAATCGCTGTTCGGCCAAACATGTTTGTCTGCTTGGTGGGTCAACGCATTGCGCATGGTGAACGCTTCTTTCTGATCGGCAAAACCAGATGCTGGATCAAGGGCCTCTTCAAAGAGCCCCTGATAACCAAAGTTTGTTGCCGCGCTCTGGTAACCAAACTGTCTTTTGTGACTTAACGGTTTAGCAAAAAATCGCCGTGATGCCAAAAACGCCTGACTGGCTTTAGCCCAATCGAAATCAGGCACTCGCAGTTTTAAAAACCCATTGTTGCGAAGCGCCTGGTCTAATAACGTTAGTTGATCCGACTCGAAATTGCTGGAGTCCTTAACCCGCCAAGTTAACTCAGGTGTCATGATCGCTATCGGAGGATGCATGCAGCAAAAAATTCATGAGATCGGTTCTTTCAGCCGCAGTCAGTTGCGTCAGATTGGCTAACGGCATGTAACCGGAGCCAATGGCTGATGACGAACGAACTCGATATCTCAGTAAATCTCGATGGTCTCTAATCACTAACCCGGCGGGTGCAGCAGCGAACCCAGGTTGGCTAGGCTGGTCGGCATGGCAATTGCCGCAGTGCTTCTCTGTCAAGGCATCTATTGCATTGGGTTCAAGCAACTGCGGAGGCACAACAGTTGCGGAGGACTGCTGAGAACTGCCTGGACTTGGTGGCATCAGCATTACCATCACTACGAAGATGATTAACCCCGCAGCGCCTAAATAACGCCAATGTGTGATGTGAAGATGCCTCAAATTGAAAAAGTGACGCCCGAGAGCACCGGCCAGCATGAGCATTGATAGAGCTGCAAAATTCAAAGAATGCTGATAGAGCGTTGAAAAATGTAAGCTCACCATGCAAAGCAGCACAGGTAACGTCAGATAGTTATTGAAAAAGGAGCGATGGCGGGCAGCCAACATAACATCAAAATCAGGGTCGATACCTTGCTTAATCGCAGATACAAACGTCTTTTGTGCTGGGATGATGCCGAAATAGACATTTCCCACCATGATGCTACCAAGGATGACCCCGACGTGAATAAAAGCTGCTCGCCCGGGAAATAGCCAGGTGGCTACCCAAACTAACAAGACGATGAGCAAGGCTATTAAACCGGCGAAGAGTCCCTCTCGCTGAGCTAAGGCACTGCGTATAAGACCTTCATAAATACCCATGCTGATCCCTATCAAGCCAAGGCTTGATAGCACTGCATGACTTGTTGACCAATCATTCTGGCTATTGGTCATCAGATAGAGATCTGCTTGAAGATAATAGACCAGCACCATCAGAGCCATGCCGGTCAACCAAGTGCTATACGCCTCCCATTTGGACCAGTGCAACGTCTCGGGCCATTCCGGAGGTGCCAGGTGATACTTCTTAAATTGGTACACACCGCCACCATGTATTGCCCAAAATCGTCCTTTGATATCCGCATTGTTCGGATCAGGCACCAAACTACGGTCGACCTTAACGTAATGCAGCGAAGACCCAATCCAAGCGACCCCAACCAAAAGATGCATCCACCTAAAAATCAGTTCCAACCAATCGAGAAAGAAGACCGTCATAACCCGACCTCATTACGATAAGCGACTTCACCAAAAACTGTGGTTTCCGCGACAAGCCGCTCATCTCCTAGCGTCATATAGATAAATAACTCATCCCGCAAACTTCTGACAGCGGCGGCTCTTCTGGATACCAAGGGGATTTGCGACGCATCGAGGCGCACAAAATCGGCTTCGGCACCAATTCGAAAACTGCCAACAAAGCCGTCCAGATGCGTCACTGAGGCATTACCTCGGGTGATAGCATGAAAGGCTTCGAAAGGATCGAGGGAATATTGTTGTAACTGACAAATCTTATAAGCGTCTGCCAGCGTTCTCAGCATGCAAATACTGGTGCCACCGCCTACATCGGATGCAAAACCAATATGAACGCCTGCCGATCGAAGCGCTTGATACGGCATGAGACCGCTGCCAAGGAATAGATTTGACGAGGGGCAAAAAACCGCCACTGCGCCAGCTTCTGAGAATCGCTCAATCTCCGATTCGGACATATGTATGCAATGCCCCATGAGACTTCGAGCGCCAAGCAAGCCATTGTCCTCATAGGTCGCCAGGTAATCCCGATAATGCGGATGGAGACCTCGAATCCAGTCAATTTCGGCCAAATTTTCCGAGAGGTGACTTTGGACCCAAACATCGGGGTATCGCTCGGAGAGATCGCCTGCTGCCCGCAGCTGCAAGGCAGTTGATGTTCCAGAGAATCGCGGTGTAATGGCATAGCCCAATCGATCATGGCCGTGCCAACGCTGGATCAATGCTTCGCTGTCGGAGATGCCCGTCTCGGCGGTATCGAGCAGCGCTGCCGGCGCGTTTTGATCCATCAACACCTTACCTGCCACGAGGCGCATCTGCTTTTTCTTTGCCGCAGTGAACAGCGCCTCTGCAGACACCGCATGACTACTACAGAACGCAAAAGCAGATGTCGTACCGTTGCGCAGCATGAGGTCTACGAAGGTATGTGCCGCTTGATTTGAGAATGCGGCCTCGGCATACCGAGCCTCTTGGGGAAACGTATAGTCGTTTAACCAGTCAAGCAGCTGAACCCCGTAACTGGCCATCACATCGATTTGCGGGAAATGCAAATGCGGATCGATGAAGCCCGGCATCATTAGGTGTGTCGCGTAATGTTCTGCTTTGGCGAGATCAAGCCCATCTCCTTGTAAGCGCTCTGCCGGGCCGAGATCGCGGATCTTACCGTTTTCGATCACCATGACGCCGTCTTCGATATATTCAGGCGATTGCCAATCATCTTGCGGCCAGTGCAACATGCGACTACGCAACAGTCTCATAGCGTCAACTTCCTCGATAGGTTGAATAACCAAATGGGCTCAAAAGCAATGGCACATGACAGTGCTCACGCATCCCATCGACCCTAAACGCGACGGGTATGCTTTGGTAAAAGCTGTGTAAGCTTCGAGCCTGGAAGTAGTCCCCCACCTCAAAGGTCAACTGATAATCCCCTTGGATTAGCCTAAATTCGCGCCCCCAAGCCTCAATCCGCCCGTCAGAATCGGTGGTGCTTTGTAATTCAACCCCGTCGGGCAGCGTCAATACGACCAAGATGCCAGCGGCTGGACTGCCAGACTCAAGATCTAATATGTGGGTTGTTACCGCGGCTCGCTCCATTATGTGTTTCCCATTTTGGTTTTCCTTCGTATCTGGCACTTACGGATGCCTAGACACCCGTCGTACTCAATCAGCCAAGCAACAGCGCATCGCTATTAGGCGCAACAGCGCGAGAGCGCATATCACTGCCAATCTGCTAACCTTTTAATCATAATTTTTAATTGTTCGGCAGCCGCCCGATTCAATTCTGAAGACCGATCAGACTCAACGGCTTCTTTTAAGACCGCCAACATAGCCTCCGGTCTTTCACCCATGGCACAGATGATGAAAATAAACCCAAACCGATCCTCATATAGGCTGTTCAATCGGGCCAGTTCTGATCGAACTTTTATGGAGCTTGATCTGACTTGGCCCTGTTCCCGCTCCGCCGCTTGCGCTTCTCTTCCTTCAAAAGCTTGCTCGTCACCAATCTTCGCGTGACCTTTAAACGCCTCCAGCCAATCCGGCTCACGAGTCAGGGCCCAGGCTTCACTGGCAACAGCCAATAGGGTTGAATGGTCTGCAAAAGGCCTTTTCTCCAGCATCGCCTCAATCCAGGCGGTAGCATGGCAAATTGTCAACAGCGCGGCCTCCGCCTCATCACGGGACAACGCATTAAACTGCGCGAGCGATTTTACTGACATCAGGATTTCCCTAAAACACTTTGGACAGACTTCCAAGAAACGCCGGGATTAGCCGCGAGGCCTGCGACTGGCAAACTTAAGACCTCCGCAACGATGCTTACGGCCACTTCCATCGGCAACTTACCTTTGACGGAGGCAAACCCCACCGGGCATCGCCAGCGTGAATCCTCTGTTTCAGGGATGCCATCCCGGCGAAGTCTCGCCTCGAACCGTGTCGCTTTAGTCTGAGAGCCAATCAGCCCAATATATGGAACCTCAGTTTCATCTAATAGCGCCTTCAAGAGCCGGTAATCCAAGCTATGGTCGTGCGTCAATACCAAAACTAAGGTCTCGGGTGTGATTTGCTCTAGGTAGGATTCAGGTTCGGACAACACCCACTGTCGAACATTCACGAAATGGTCTTCCGGGAATTGTTCTGGGCGCGAATCAATCCAATCAACACGCGTTTCACACTCGCTTAAAATACGCGTCACTGCCCGACCGACATGACCGGCCCCAAAAACCGCCAGCTTCAACCTTGGCGCTGGGAAAACTTCAAAAAGCGCTGATAGGCTACCGCCGCAACACTGATTCGCCTTCGAGGCCAGCGGAAAGTGGGTAACTTTTTGACTCGGCACCCCAAGCGCCAGTAAGGCTCTGCTTTCATCAATGATCAATTTTTCCAAAGTACCACCACCGACGGTATCGTAAATCTCAGAATGGGTGACCACCATTTTGCTGCCTGAATCTCTGGGCGTGGAGCCTTTTGCCTCTAATAGTGTGACCACGACGAAGCCTTCACCCCGGGCGTGACAAACACCGATGGCCGCTTGCCAACCACTCATTGTCGTCGCTCCTTTGGCATTTCAGTTTCGTTTAAGGCCCAAAATATTTGCTCGGGCGTTGCTGGTGCGTTCAACCTAGGCAGAGAACCATCGGCTCGCCGGCATGCATCTCGAAGCGCGCACCAGACCGATATGGCCAACATCAAAGGCGGCTCTCCGACCGCTTTACTATGAAAGACTGTTGCCTCGGGATTATCTTGCTCAAACAACTTGACCGAAAATCGATCTGGCACGTCCGCAGCTGTGGGGATCTTGTAGTTCGACGGACTATTAGACTGCAATCGACCATCTTCTCCCCAAATCAGCTCCTCCGTCGTCAGCCAACCCATGCCCTGAACAAATCCGCCTTCTATTTGACCAAGATCCAGCGCTGGGTTGATCGACCGCCCAACATCATGACAGATGTCAACCTGACAAAGACGATACTCCCCGGTTGATCTGTCGACCAAAACCTCGCTACAAGCTGCGCCAAACGCGTAGTAGTAAAAAGGTCTTCCCTTCCCAGCATCACGGTCAAAATGAATATCTGGCGTCTTGTAAAAACCTGTCGCAGATAGTGATATGCGCGCTAAATAGGCGCTTTGTATTAAATCTGCCCACGGCAAGGCGTAATCGCCACAAACTACTTTGCCTCCTTCGTATATGGGCTCCTCAGGATGACCGGTTTCACGGAGATACGCTGCCAAACGCGCCTTGATCTTGGCAACCGCATCGAGCGATGCCATCGCATTGAGGTCCGTGCCCGACGACGCAGCAGTCGGTGAAGTATTGGGCACCTTTTCGGTCTCTGCAGCTGACACCTTAATCGCTTCGGGCGCCAGTCCGAGGGCTGATGCCACCACTTGCTGAACCTTGGTGAATAGGCCTTGCCCCATTTCCGTACCGCCATGATTAAGATGCACACTGCCATCGCTGTAAATATGAATCAAAGCACCGGCTTGATTTAGATGAGTTGCCGTAAACGAGATGCCAAATTTGACAGGCGTGAGTGCGATGCCTCGCCGATAAGGATTGTTTTGGGTATTGTAAGCTTCAATCTGCCGACGCCGAGACCGATAGTCAGCAGACTCACTCAACGTTGTCATAATTTCAGACAACCGAAAATCCGTGACGATTTGCCCATACGGCGTTTCATCATGCCCAGGACGATAGAGGTTGCGAAGTCGGAGATCCAGCGGGTCAAGGTTGAGCTTAGCCGCCACATCGTCCATCGCGGCTTCTATCGTCAACATGCCTTGCGGCCCACCGAAGCCACGAAATGCGGTATTTGAAACCGTATTCGTACGACAGCGATAGCCCGTAATCACCGCTTGATTGAGGCTATAGGCATTATCCGCATGGAACATAGCTCGATCGACGATACCCTCGGATAAATCCGCCGAATAGCCGCAGCGAGCGGCTAGGCTAATATCTGCTGCCTCAATGATTCCTGCTTCGTTAAAGCCGATGGTGTAGCGACTCTCAAAATCATGTCGTTTGCCGGTTTGAATCATATCATCGCGCCGGGGTAACCGATATTTGACCGTCCGCCCTGTTCTCACCGCAAATAGTGCAGCGATGCAAGCCAGAGGCGCCGCTTGGGTTTCTTTACCGCCAAATGCTCCACCCATTCGCCGCACTGCCACGCGTACTAAATTCAAAGGAATCGACAAGGTACTGGCGACCAATTTTTGCACTTCGCTTGGATGTTGAGACGAGACAATAATTGACACTCCGCCGTCCTCTTGCGGTGTGGCAACGGCGACTTGCCCCTCCAGATAGAAATGCTCCTGACCACGAATCAGGAGTTCGTTGTCTACCATCATGGCAGCGGCCTTCAGAGCCGCGCTAGGATCACCCATCTGAAAAGATCGAGTCGGTCTAACAAAGGATTCATTAGCAATCGCCTCTGCTGCTGTCAGCACCGGCGATTTCTCCCTTGTCTGAAATTTGGCAAGCCTGACTGCCTTTAGCGCCTCAAGCTGAGAGGTTGCGGCGACGGCAAAGGCAGTCTGACCATGGAAAAAGACCTCTGATTCTGCAAATAAAAGATCGCCTTCAAAGACCGGCGAGACATCATTGGACCCTGGTACGTCGCCGTAGCAACAGACATCTTTGACACCTTCTGCGGCGATGACAGATGTTAAATCCATACTGAGTATCTGCCCGGCACTGATCGGTGCCCAGCCACAAGCCACGTGCAGCGCATTAGCCGGCAACAGCACATCATCAACGTACTGTGCCTGCCCTTTGACATGCAGCTGACTTGATTCATGCGGGACTTGTTCGCCCAACACTTGTTGGTGATGCACAGTGTCTACTTGCCCTGCTAACTTACGCATCAGGTTCGACCTCAAATACACTGCGTGTTTCTAACCCGGTGGCAGCCGTCAAACCTCGTGCTAGGAGATTGGCAGTTAGGACGTGTCGGTATGCTGCACTGGCCCGCACGTCGCTGAGGGGCCTGATTTGCGATCCTACAGCAGCTCGAATGGTTTCAATCAACTGAGGGGTTAATCTCACACCCTCTAATTGGGCTTCGATCGCACGGAGCCGACAAGCTTTTTCAGCGACACCACCAACAGCAATTCTGGCTCTAATGATGGTATCGCCGTCTAACTTGAGCCTCAGAGACACACCCACGGTTGCGATGTCATCTTCTTGCCGCTTAGTGACTTTATAATATCTATGAAAGTCCTCCAGCCCTTGGACTCGCACCGACAGGATATACTCTCCCGGACCTAACTGAGTTTGACGATAGCCTGTCAGAAATTCGCTTAGTTCGATGCACCGCCTATTCCCTTCAGCGTCGCCCACGGTGACCTCCGCATCCATAGCTAAGAAAATCGGTAGCAGGTCACCGATCGGCGACGCTGTACCTAAATTTCCTCCCACAGTGCCGCGATTTCTGATCTGCGGAGAACCCAACCGTGATAAAAATGTCCCCAATTGGGGCCAAGCAGATTCCGCGATCTGCTTTAATGTCGACAAAGTCACCCCGGCCCCAATGACTGCTTGATCCTCAAAAAATTCAAGCTGCTTTAATTCGTCTATTCGAGCGGTACTCACAAGGCATGAGAACTGGCTCTGTTTCTGGGTAACCTCGAGCATCAAATCGGTACCACCGGCAACTAGGATTGCCCCGGGTTCTAGCCTCAGGATCGCTTCTAACGACCTTAAGTTTTCGGGTCGATAAAATGCGCCGATGGCTGTCGCCGACACGACCTCTGGTTGTGGCGAACTGGTGACATCACTGCCCGCTCCAAAGCTGTCGGGCAACCGACGATTTTCAACGGGATGAGCCAAAGCTTGGTAAGCTGCAGCGAGAATTGGCCGATAGCCCGTACATCGGCACAGATTGCCGGAGATCGCCTCTCGGGCACTTTTTCCGATAGGGTTGGCATTGACCGCCATTAACGCATGATCTGAAAGGGTCGCCTCGGGCTGAGCACTAAGCCAACCTGCCATTGCCATCACAAACCCTGGTGTACAGAAACCGCACTGCGAGCCATGCTGCTCGATCAGGGCAGCTTGCACGGGGTTCAGAGCCTCTGCGTTGGCTAGGCCCTCAACGGTCAGGACGCCCTGATGCTGCAACTGTTGTATAGGCAGAATGCAGGCGTTTGCCGGGTAATGGGATCCACCAACTTCATCCTGGATTAGCACCGTGCATGCCCCACAGTCTCCGGAGGCACATCCTTCTTTAGTGCCCGTTAACCCCTCATGACGAAGATAATCAAGCAGCGTCTGGTCATTAGCACCCACTTGCACCCGAGGGTTACCATTAAGCCAAAATTGCACGCCTTCCCATTGCATACCATTTCCTAGATTGCATTTAGCTCAAGGTCGATTGAAACCTAATAAACCCTCACCCACCCGCTTCTCAGCGTTTGGTGTACGTCGTTCAAAAAGGGACTAATTCCTCTATAACAGCGACCCTCTATAACAGCGACCCTCTCAGCCATTGGTCACACTCGGGCTTTTATCAAGCTTTACCCGAGCTTTCATCAAGCTTTACTCACCCTGCCAGCGGCTTACTCGGCTATTTCACTTAGCTTGTCTGTCTCTTAGTTTGTTTGTCTTTTAACCTGTCTGTTATTTGACCTGTGCGTATTTTTATAACCTGCCTGTTACTTAGCTTGTCTGTTTCGCCAACTACAGCGGCGATTTCGCGTTTTAACCCAACGTCCGCAAGTTTTAATCTAGCAAGCACCAATTCTAGCACCTTTTATACTTGACCATTTGGTTAGGAAATACTTATATCATAAAAATTAAACAATACATAAGGGTTCAAACCCTAATAAATAAAGAATAACATTGTCCAAATGGTCAATACGAATACGAAAGATATCTCTAACCCGATTTCCGCAGAAGCCAAAGATAAAATTTTATCGGCCGCAAAAGCCGAGTTCGCCCAATTTGGTTTCGAAGGCGCCCGTATGCAACGCGTCGCAGATCGAGCAGCATTGCCAAAACCCAACATCCATTATCACTACCAAACCAAGCAGCGCCTCTACCAGGCGGTTCTCGAGAACACGATCGAGTCTTGGAACCTTGCTTTCGAGGAGCTCGATTCAGAGGTTGAACCGGCTGTAGTCTTGGAGACCTTCATTCGAGAAAAACTCAGGCAAGCCCAAAAGGACCCTGCAGCGTCGCGACTGTTTGCCAACGAAATGATACAGGGCGCTCCTAACTTGGGGCCCTATCTACACACCGAAATGCACGCTTGGCTGCAAGCCCGCACCGAAATTTTGAGGCGCTGGATGGAAGACGGCAAGATGCTTACCGTTGACCCCGAAAGACTGATTTTCCTTATTTGGGCCGCAACTCAGCATTATGCTGACTTTCAAGTGCAAGTTTTAGCGTTGCTTAATCGAGCCCAATTTAACGACCAAGTCGCTGAGGAAACTGCGAACTTCTTAGTATCGTTTATTTTGAGAGGATGTGGACTTACCCCCGAGGGGGAAACCCGATGAAACTTTGGCTCAAAAATCCTCTAGCAATCTATGGCATCGAAGGCACTGCCAAAGCAGGCCTTATGATCGAAAACAACACCATCACGGCGCTGCTTGACCAACCACCTCTTGACTATGATGACTGCCTCGACGCAAAGGATTTGGTGGTCTTGCCTGGACTCATTAATGGCCATCACCACTTTTATCAGACCCTAACGCGCGCGGTACCAGCGGCCAGCAATCAGGCATTATTTCCGTGGCTTGAAGCGCTCTACCCAATTTGGGCTAACCTATCACCCGACGATGTCTTCATTAGCACCCAACTAGCCGCCGCCGAACTCTTGCTTTCCGGTTGCACCACAGCGGTAGACCATCACTATGTATTTTCAAACCAGCTTGATAACGCGACGGAAATGCAAATCGCGGCCTTGGAAGCCCTCGGACTTCGCAGCATTTTGTGCCGAGGGTCAATGAGTCTAGGCCAGTCTAAAGGCGGGTTACCACCCGATCGAGTCACTCAGTCAGAACGAGCCATTTTAGACCACAGTAGGCGCATGCTGGAGGCGCATCACGATCCCACCACCGGTGCTATGACCCAGATCGCTCTGGCACCGTGCTCACCATTTTCGGTGAGCAAAACCTTGATGCGAGAAAGTGCGGTGCTAGCTCAGTCTTTTGAGGCGGGCCTCCATACTCACTTGGCTGAGACCGAGGATGAAACGCAGTTCTGCGAGTCGCTGTACCACCAGAGACCACTAGACTATCTCGAGGATGTGAACTGGCTAGGTCCACGGACTTGGCTAGCTCATGGCATTCACTTTAACGAAAGCGAGCAAATCCGGCTTGGGCAATCCGGCACCAGCATCACCCACTGCCCTAGCTCGAATATGATTTTAGGATCCGGCATATGCCAGACCTTAGACCTCATGCATCATGGTGTTAATATTGGCATCGGCGTCGATGGCTCAGCATCGAATGACCATTCCAACTTGATCTTAGAGGTCCGCCAAGCCTTTCTATTACAAAGACTGCGCTACGGCAGCAAGCGAATTTCGGTCGACCATGCCCTTGATTGGGCAACAAGCCAAGGTGCCAGCGCCCTTAACCGCCCGGAGCTCGGCTCCATCAAGCCCGGTCAGGCGGCGGATTTAGCCTTATTTCGAGTTGATGGCATTCAACACAGTGGCCACCATGACCCTATCACAACCCTATTGTTATCGGGCACAACCAAAGCTTGGCATGTGATGGTGGCCGGAGATTGGCGAGTAAAAAGTGGCGAACTCGTTGACTTTGATCTCGAAGGGCTCAAGGCTCGTCATCGCTTGGCCGCTAAGGCTCTAATCGCTCGCCTCTGACGCTATCGTGCAGGTAACCGATCGCGATACTCGGACCAGCCATCTATTAAGGTATGAACAACCTTTGCGCCATAAACATAGGCAGACTCCAGTGCAGGCAGGCCGTCATCCGGGTAGTCGGCTGTTGCGCTCCAGGCAGTCGACTTCCCCGGGGGCGGCTGGGTGTAATTGCTCACCGTGCGCAACACCATAACCCGCTCAGGATCAACAAGCCCCGTGCGCCCTAAACGAAAAATTGCCGTCAAGGTTCCACTATCTTCCATATTACTGGTCATGAAGTTCATTTCTTTATTACTGTAAACCTGCACCCAATCATTGGCCCAACTGGTCAAATAGTTTCCGTGCCAATAGGTGCTCGCCGAAAGCGTTTCGCCTAGGACCGCTGCCGGTGGGCTATTGGCGCCAATTTGGCCTTTGAACTGTTTTGAAAATGCTCGAGAAGCTGGGTACTCGGGTAACTCGACCGTACTAGAGACCGACTGCGCCCACTTAGCAAGCGGCTCAGACAAGGCAAAACTCACCGTGTCTACGGTCCAGCCCTTGGAAACATCATCACCCGGCTGTGCCGGTTGCGTCGCGCCCAGGGGAATGAACCCGTAGGGCCAGTCCTCTGGAATTTCTCGGGCATCTATTTCGAAGCCAAGATCTCCATCAATCACGTAACGAGCCCAAGCGCCTGATCCGATAGTGACATCTGCTGGGTCGCCCCCAGCGATCCCTGCAACTAACCAATAGGCCTGACTTAAATCAAACCTTGGGTCCATGCCCAAAGCCATGATCGAAGCGGTTGCATTGGTCACGCCGCCGCCTGTGCAAATACCTAATACACCCTGATCATTCAGCCGAATGGGATGCTGACCCATCTCAAAAGGCACCTCTTGGTCAAGCGGAAACCGTTCAACCCAGAACTGAAACTCTCCTGGCCGGTCTCCTGTGAGCGCTCCATGCTCGAACATTGTCACCACGACCACTTTTATGGAGATCGGCTCGATCGATCCACCCACAGCTTGCGTGAAAATCAGTGGAGAACTGATGAACATCACTATCTGCATCCATCGAGCCAACCGACCACTCAGTTTCAGTATTTTCAAAGCTTTTATCTCTAACAATCTCTTACGCCTATGGTAAAGGGTTTAAAACACGGGATAAACCATTGGCCTCACACCTTTGCGTTGAATTGGGGCATCAGTATGACTTCAATGCAATCCAACCTAAAAAACCCATGCTAGGGTAGATCTTGTTTCTCAACTCCGTATTCAATCAATCCAGTGTTTCAACCCAAATCGTTTGATCGCAGGCCCTAGGGATCAAGCCCTGCACCTCAAAGAGCGAGGTGCCTCCTCTTCGCAAGTACGAATTTCATTTGCCGAGAGCTTTGACGCATCCCTCGCTTTTAAAATCACCCGGACCGGGTCAAAACTCGAAACCTAACCAATGCTGGCAGCGAAGATGCTCAGGCATCGGGCGGCAGACTTGTTTGTGATGACCCGGCCTTCTCCCTAGGTCGCTGAGGTTCCCTTGGATTGTTAGCGCCTGAAATAACCCGGTCAACATTCTAGAGAAAATAGTGGTTAATTCTGGAGAAATATCTTAGACTTCGCCCCCCGAAAAGTTTGGGGGCTCTGCTGTGCAAGCAATTGTTGCACTTTGCGAGCTGCCACACCGGACTTCAAACAAAATGAGGACTTACTTTTGAAAACTAATCTCAACAAATCTAGGGCGGCTCTCGTCGCGTTAGCGCTACCGTTGACCCTAGCGATGCCTTTACAAACCTTGGCTGAAAGCAGCGAGATAGAAGAGGTTATCGTGACGGGAACTCGGGTCGCTGACCGGTCAGCCGCAGACTCCACCGTCCCTGTGGACGTCATCACTGGGTCTGAATTTCGCGAAAACGCGTCAACTGATATCCAAGACATGCTCAGAACCTCTGTACCATCTTATGACGTCAACACACAGCCAATTAGCGACGCGGCGACCATTTCACGCCCACCGAATGTACGAGGTTTATCACCTGATAACGTCTTAGTGTTGGTCAATGGTAAACGACGGCACCGAGGTTCGATTATTTCCTTCCTAGGTGGCGGCATCTCTGACGGCGCACAAGGTGTTGATTTGTCTGCTATACCAGCGCTAGCCCTGAAGCAAGTAGAGGTCCTGCGAGACGGTGCATCATCGCAATATGGCTCTGATGCCATCGCCGGTGTACTAAATTTCATCCTCCGCGATGACGCGGAAGGTTTTGAGATCACCACGAAATATGGTTCTACGACTGAAGGTGATGGTGACAACTACCTTATCGCCGCCAACCTAGGTTTGCCACTCGGTGACACTGGCTTCATCAACCTAACAGGTGAAGTACGAGATGTTGAGGGAACCGTCAGGTCTATCGTGCGGGATGATGTTGCTTACGCAGCTGCCAACGGCTACTCACCTGTCGCCGATTTCCAGACCATCAACAGCTACACCAGCGCTGTGCCGCAATACTGGGGCCAGCCCGACGTGGAAGACGATGTGAAATTTTTCCTGAACGCTGCAATCGAGCTCAGCGACAATGCTGAAGTTTATGCCTTTGGCAACTACGCGGAGCGCAATGTCACCGGCGGCTTCTTCTACAGAAACGTTGTGGGAAATGCCAACAACCTGACGGGCGGTAGCACAGGTCAGCGTGGCGGCGTCTACAAAGGACCGGTAGTGGACCCACTCACGGGGCTCGCAGCGGAAACAGGCGTGCCGTCAGTACTGGTTGGCGATCTAGACGGCGGTAGCAGTTGTATCGATGGCATTCCTCTCGGTGGCGCTGGCGGCGTCACGCCAGATGCTGGCTTCCTAGCAAGTGTCACCGCTGATGCAAATTGCTTTTCTTTTATCGAGACGATTCCAGCGGGCTTCGTGCCACGCTTTGGCGGCGATAACGAGGACTCAGCTTTTGCCATTGGCGTTCGAGGCGAAGTTACTATGGTCGATGGTTTATCCTATGACCTAAGTGCCCAGCGCGGATCAAATCGGACCGACTTCTTCATCCGAAACACAATCAATGCCTCGCTCGGACCAGATACGCCGAGAGATTTTGTACCCGGTGGTCAAGAGCAAACCGAAACGGTTTACAACTTGAGCTTTGTATACGCGGTTGATGCAGGTTTTGCATCTGATCTCAACGTCGCATTTGGCGCTGAATACCGCGAAGAGGAATTTGACCTCTACGCTGGGGATGCTGCCTCTTATGCTTTAGGTCCGCTCGCTAGCCAAGGCTTCAGCTCAAGCTCAAATGGCTTTGGAGGTTTCCCTCGGGACACTTCAGCCGAGCAAGACAGCACAGCATTTTATGTTGACCTTGAGACCGACATTACTGACGCGTTTACGGTACAAACCGCTGTTCGTTATGAAGACTTTAGCGCCTTTGGCGATACTACAGACTTCAAACTGGCTGGTCTTTTGCGTCTTAACGAGCAAGTGCGTTTACGTGCAGCCTACTCGACAGGCTTTCACGCACCAACGTCCGGCCAAGCCAGCATTACCAACGTGACGACTCAGATCAGCAACGGCGTGCTGGTTGACCAAGGCACGTTGCCTTTGTCTTCAGCGGCTGGCCAGTTGGCTGCAGACTTTGTTGAAAGCGCAGGAAACGGACGTCCAGAATTGGGCACTGAAGATGCTACTAACTTCTCTGTGGGGCTTGCCTTCGATCTTGGCAACTCAAGCTGGACCATCGACTACTACAATATCGAAGTCGAAGATCGTGTTGCGTTAGGCGCGAATGTTGACTTCTTAGCAGCACTTGCCTACACCGGCGGGATAGCAGCGGATGAAGACGGCAACTACGGCGCTGGTTTTGGCTCGGTATCTGAAGCACTCACGACATTAGATGCTGCTGGCACCATCGACCGCTCGCTATTTGTTGGGCTTGATGATCTGAAACAATTCAGATTCTTCAGCAACAGCTTCGACACCACCACCAGTGGCGTTGACGTCGTCGGTAGTATTGACTTTAGCTTAGGTGACGGCGAATCAACCGTTACCATCGCTGCTAACTTCAACGACACCGAGGTAGATAGTCGAGGTACGGTTAACCCAATTGGCGCTGGCCGTGTTGAGTCTCTTGAAGACTTATTACCGAGTGTCAAGGGCAACGTGGCTTGGCGACACAGCCAAGGCAAACTCAGAACCATGGTAAGAGCCAACTACTACGGCGGCTGGAAAGATACTGGCAACGGGTATGACGTCGGTGCGGAAACGCTAGTTGACGCTCAAATCGCTTATGACTTGACTGAAAAGGCTGAGGTCGTGCTTGGTGTAGAAAACCTGTTTGATACCTATCCTGAAAAGAACCCTGGTGCGGGCGGCGTCGGCCAGCTCTACCCAGAGGCTAGCCCGTTCGGCTTCATCGGTAGCACATGGTACGTACAAGGTCGCTACACATTCTAAGAATGCTTATTAGCGACCCTGTTGAGAAAAACCCGCTTCGGCGGGTTTTTTTTGGCTTTAAAACTGCCACCTCATGGATCAGCAACGGCATCTAAGATATTAACACCCCCATGTTTGCCGTCCTTTGCTTGAATCAATTTGCTTCTTGCGATCAGATTATCCTGTAACGACCTTTACTAATCCGGACCCAGGGCTCGTTGGATATTAGCCAAAAAATTTAAAACACACTCAGCATTGCGCTCGTTCTGTCTCTAGAGCAGAGCCTATTGAGCCATAGATTATGTAATCCTTTAGGAGAAAATCTTAACTCTGGGCTGGTGCTCTGGTGCTCTGGTGCTCTGGTGCTCTGGTGCTCTGGTGCTCTGGTGCTCTGGTGCTCTGGTGCTCTGGTGCACAACAGTTTGAGCCTCAGATCTGGCAAGTAACAACCGTGCTTACCCTTTAAGCATCAAGCCCTATGTCCATACCAATCACCGATCTGCTGACTTAACCCTACTCACCGAACCGGGCACTCATGACAGCTTCGAAGCGCTTCGACAAACTATCACTCTCGGCCCCTACTGCCACCAGGTGACCGCCATCTTCGCTAGATTTAAAGACAGTCCTGCCGCGTTCAACTCCATCAACCGAACAAGCAATCGTCCCTCGGCGCAAGCTAAAAAGCTCTGGATAAATCATCGCCATCGCCGCGGTTGAGTCATGGATTGGGAAACCATCAAAAATGCCTTTCGACGCATAAAACTTTAAATAGCATTGCTTGATTTGCCACAAAAATTCGCCCGCATCACCTAAAGCGCCTCGAAGACAATCAAGTTCGTCAGTTTTCATTCGATGCTTAAGGGTTGCATCCAACCCAACCATAAGCACCGGCACGCCTGAGTCAAAAACGAAGGCCGCAGCTTCAGGATCACCATAGATATTGGCTTCTGCGAATTCTGTGACGTTTCCGGGCACATTGACGGCGCCACCCATCATCACAACTCTCGCCAGCTTATCCGAAATTTCTGGCGCTTTTTGTAGAGCTTGAGCGACATTGGTCATCCGACCGACAGCTACTAGGGTGACTGGCGCTGCACGCTCTTGAACCGAGCGAACAATGAAGTCTGCAGCCGATTCAGATTCGGCTTGTCGGGCAGGGAACTCAAAACCGATATCTCCAAGACCGTCTTTCCCATGAACAAAATCAGGATACTCTGTTTCGTATTGGCCCAAAAAAGTTTTACCCGCGCCCTGATACACTGGATAAGGTAGGTTAAACCGTTCACAAATGTACAGCGCGTTACGAGTGCAATTTTCAATCGACGCGTTGCCAAAAACCGTTGTAATCCCAAGTAAATTGACCTCAGGCAAGGCATGGAGCAGCAGCAACGCCATGGCATCATCAATACCAGGGTCAGTGTCAAATATAACGTCATACATCGGGTGATCAACCATGGGTTTCCTCTATCGAACGACTCTTAGTAAATATTGCAAAGCAAACGAGTAATAATACGCAGCCTAACCCCAATTGACCGAATCCAAGCCCGAGCGCCTTACCGCCTGCTTCAACAAACCAGCTGCTTAGCCACGGACTCAGTGCTGTGCCGAATGATGCACTCAATAACATTGACGACACCAAGATAGCGGGCACAACGTCAAACAATTCGCTCGCTAAAGAGATCACACATTTTAATAACCCAAAGTTAAGTACACCCCAAAATATCGCAATTTGTAGGAGCGAAATGCCGGGCACATCAACCCAAGTCAGAAGCAAAGCACCAAGCAAGCAGCCCAAAGCACCGGCAACGACAACTTTCGACACCCCAACTCTTAAGACAATGCCTACGGTTAACAATTGCCCGATAAACATACCAAACCAATAATTGCCCACCAATTGTCCAGCGCTGGGAGAGGATAAACCTAGCGACTCTTGAGCAAAACCGGGCAACCAAATCAACATGCTGGTTTGGCCTAACGTATAGAAAAAAAGTGCGGCAGTCAGCAACCACACAGCCTTCGGACAGGTTCTCCAAAAGCCCACTATTTTAGCACTTGAGTATCGCCCGACGTCTTCTTCATTAAGATTTTCAGGTTCGTCTGGGTAGTCGGAAACCAAAGCGATAGCCATCACAGTGAGCACAGCGAATAAAACAGCCACGTAACTCAACGTCCAACTAAATTCTCTTGCTAGCAAGGCCACGCTCAACGATGCCAAACTGAATCCTGCGAGACTGAAGCTCGCATCGGTTGCCACTAACATCGAGGCTCGTCGACCCTCAAGGTAAATACGAGAAATCACTAAGGCTGCCTGCGCCAAACCAACGCCCAAACATACGCCTAGGACTATCAAGGCTGAACCGATGAGCCAGAGATCAACAGCAAAAACTAACAGCGCGCTTAGGCAAGCAGACGCGATACCGTAGATACCCAAGACCAGTCGTCGAAGGGGTACCCGGCCGAGGAGAAACAGCGCCGTAACTGACCCTATTAGGGTGCCAGTTGAAAAAAGGCCTAGCGTCCGCACCATTTCCGCAACCGAAACATTTAGCGCTAATGCTGCGGGAGCCGCCAAAATACCAATCGGTGCTAGGGTGCCTGATAGCGCGAAATAGGCCAGGAAGCTTGCCAACGTGAGTCTGAGACTATTCATGATTTGATGCTAGCAGTCTGCCTAATGGTTCACCAGCAAAGCCTTGACGGCGTGCGATCAATGTCCTCGCGCTGCCTAAAAAAGCGGTAACAATGTCTCTCCACCCATAGCGGTTAGATTAATACTTACTTGAGGCTCGGTCGTGCAAACGTCAAGGCCGCGTCAATAGGGCACCCGACAACGGCAGAGGTTTAATCACCTGGCCTTTAATTTGCTCTAGGGGGTGGCGCCGTTTCTGCATGCCTGAGGCATTCGCATCACAACCCCCCTCGCTCAAATAACCCAACGCCGCTTTGAGGCGGCCTTCGTTCGAATCGCCAAGAGGATGACTCAAATCATCATCGACAAAGCAACCCTCTACCTCAATTCCCACATCTTCAGCCCCGGGGGGCGAGAAACCGTCAGTATAATCGCCGAAACCAATTGCATTGACGCCTTTGAATTGAATCGTGAAATAGGTTGTACCGCAATTATCTATGCCGTAAAACCCGTAAGGCTTGCCACAAGTTGTGTCACCAATGAGCACAACTTCAACTCCAACACCTCTCAGACCGTTAATAACAGCCTCACTGGCCGAACAAGTCCCGCTACCAGAGATCACCATGACTCGGTCAAGATTTAGAAGCGGTATCGGGGTATTGCTGGACAATTGAAACCCTGGTGCGGTATCGGTAAAAGACGATGGCGTTAGGGTTCTGCCAGTAATCGGATTTTGAGTTGGGTATTTATCGTTGAACTTCAATTCACTAAAGGTCTTGCCTACCGCTTCCTGACCAGCAACCATAGACGCTAGCATCCTCGCAATATCTAGGTATCCGCCGCCGTTGTACCGCATGTCAAGCACGAGTTCACTGACATCCTCAGTGCTGAACAATTCAAAAGCATCGATCAGCTGCGGCTCTGCTGTTGCGATATGGTCGTTAAACAACAAATAGCCCACCTTACTTCCCGCAGTCTCGATGACTTTGACATTCTGCACCGGCGTTGAGGTGATTTCCTCGCTTATGAGATCGACCGTGACAGATTCTGCCGTTTCTACGTCGCGAAAAGTAAAACTGTGGACCTCGCCCAAAGCCGCGGGGAACAATGCAGCGTTGAGGGTATCAGTATCATTACCCTCAACAAAATCTACGCCATCGATCTCAGCGATTTCCCATCCCCTAAGCAGCCCTGCATCGCCTGCAGGCGAATTGGGCTCGGTATAGGCCACCAACCACTGACGCGGCGGTGAGGACCTAACTCTAAAAAACTCAACGCCATATCCAGCAGATATTCCGGATTGAGATAACTTTTCCCATTCTTCGGTGTCGTAGGTGAAGTGAAATTTATCCTTAGGGTTTCCCGAAGGTGTTAGCGCGAAGGTTTTCATTAGATCAAAATACGTCTCGGTATCATCGATTGTACCCGGGTCAACATCGTCGATTTCCTGATACCAAAGATAGGTGTCAAAGCTGTAGGCCCTAATCCAGAAGTTTTCATCGGTAATACTGCCTTGCACATCGTTAAAACCGGCATCCTGTCTCGGGGCCTGGCAACTCCCAGCATAATCACTAACGTCGCCAAACTCGCCCTCGACCCAACCGCTATCCGATGCTGTGCTACCGTCCGTCGAACCTGTGGTCGCGCCCCCAGAGCTCGCATTGTCATTGCCGCTCGCAACTGGGGCTGGGTCAGGTGCCGACGGCCCACCATCGCACGCCATAAGTGTCGCTAGCAATCCTAGGAGTAAACCTTGTCGAAACAAATACATAAATACCTCATCAAACTTTCGCATCTTCTAAACATTTAGAGTGCTTGCACAAAACCAGACTATGTCTTGCTCTGACAGCCCTTTCAATGCATTTCTTGCGAACACACCAGCTTGCCTTTAGGCTTAACGACTATCAACACTGGGAGTTTCGATTGACCTAAAGGAATACCGTGTTCGATCACGCAATAGTTTAGGATCACCACTCGACTAAAACAAACCAAGCAGTAGAAACTAAGCTGCTTGTACATGATTTTCAGGTTTCGTCCCTCGAAGGGCTATGCCTTTACATGATTTTCAGGTTTCGTCCCTCGAAGGGCTATGCCTTCAGGTCCCTTAACTGACTAACGATAAAGAACGATTCATCATGATCTATGTCAAAAAATTCATTGGCTTGGCTTGGTTTCTCTCAGTGTTCTGTTTGTCGGACACCCAGGCATTGCAGGCTGACACCGAGGCACCGACACCAGTGAAACTGACCGACGTGACCTATATCGGTAGCCACAACAGTTACAAACGCGCGATCGAACCGAGACTACTGACCATACTCCGATGGCTTGATGAAGATACGGCTAACAGCCTTGACTATCATCATAAAACGCTCGAAGCACAACTGGCTCTGGGCATCAGGTTGTTTGAGTTGGATGTTTTTTATGACCCAAAAGGCGGCTTATACGCCAATCCGCTTGGCGCTCGGTGGCCCTTCGCAAAACAAGGCTTGACACCGGAAATGAAAGACCTGCTCCGAACGCCGGGATTCAAGGTGCTGCACGCGCAGGACATTGACTATCGAAGTCACTGCATAACTTTCAGACAGTGCCTTGAAAGCTTTGCGTCCTTCTCAGATGACAATGCTAACCACGAACCTATTATTGTCACCCTAAACCTTAAAGCCAGCCCGATAAATCTCCCGGGTTTTACCCATCCTCTCGCTTTTGATCACACGGCATTTTTAGCCTTAGAGGCTGAGATATTATCTGTTTTAGCTCGACCCCGACTCTTTTCGCCAGAGGACCTTCAAGGCGCTTGGCCAACGCTCGCGACTGCGGTCGAGCGTGATGGATGGCCGCTGTTTAATGAATTGCGTAATCGCTTTATTTTTGTGCTCGATGAGTCCGAGGCCAAGCTTGCTAATTATTCCCAGCTTGTGCGCGAGCATAAAGCTGGACTCCTATTTAAAACCCCACCGCTGGGCCATCCCGATGCCGCCATCCTCGTGTTAAACGATCCGATCGGCATGGCAAGAGAAATCCAATCCGGAACCGAACTTGGTTACCTCGTTAGAACTCGCGCAGATGCCGACACTGTTGAAGCTCGAAGCAACGACATCAAACGACGCAATGCTGCTTTTCGCTCCGGTGCTCAGCTAATTAGCACCGATTACTACCTGCCTGACCCGCGATTTAACGGGAATTATCAGGTCCAATTCAGTACTGGTGGTTACATCGAGATCCCGTCTAACTGACTCAGCGCAGATCGATCACCAAGAGCCTATTCCTCTTGCGAATCTGGAGAATTATCCAGTCCAATTTGGTACTAGGAGAGAGTTCAAGAGCCTACCTAATGACTCAGTACAAATCAGTCGGCAAGGGCGCGCCAGCTTCGTGAACATGGGGAAATTTTGATTTCAGTGAGCGGCACTTGCATGCAAGCGCGTCAATAATTCCAGCAGATTTTACCCATAGTTGACAAAAAAAAACCCGCCGAAGCGGGTTTTTTCTCTACTTTCTCAAAGCCGATCTAGTGACCGCCTTCTGCAGAATCATTGTAAGCCAGATTCCAAATGATCAAGCCAAAGAGAATCTTGTTCACAAAGTCAGCCAGGTTATAAACCATATTGAGCGAACCTTCGTCGACCCCACCCATCATATAACCCATCACATAGCCAATTGGATAGATTGCCCAACCGACCAACACGATCAGCCTCATATACCCAAAAGCTGCTTTTACACTTTCTGTTGCGGCAGCTGCTTTGCCAGCTTCCCCTGCAAAGATTTCATAGATGATCACAGCCCAACCGACCATGCCCAGCCAAAAACCTAAGGTCGCGTTCATCACACCCGCTTCGCCTAGGTAGCCAAAAATTAGCATAACCAAGGTGCCGACTAAGAGTCTGATAAAGGAGCCACTGCCCACAGACGAACCAACAGCCTTTAAGATAATCCAGAACTCGATCATCAAAAGCGGGACTGTAATCAGCCAATCAATATATCGATAAACGATCGGCGTGCTTTGCTCTAGTACCCAATAGTCGCGCATATAGTCGTAATGCACGGCTGCGACCAACGTTACGAGACCTGCAACTAACATCGACAAACGCCATTCACTTTTTACGCGTAACCCTTCGTACAAGAAGAATACCGTCGATGCGATCATGGCCACCGAAACGATCCAAAAAGAGACCCCTACTAAATCCCCCGAAGCTAAGAACTGCATTTCCACCTCCAACTTTATAATTTTTATGAAAGGGTGCTTAACACCACAAACGTTCCCCTCACAGCCCTAGCATCGAACCAAGACATCTAGCTTTACATCTCTAGGTGTTTCCGATTCTCTGCTTTAGCCGTCCTCCCAAGATTACGACGTAACTTGCCTTCGGATCAAACATTAATTGCACTTATTTTCTTTAACGCTTTACTCGGTTCCAGCAAAAAATTGAACTAAAGATGCCAATTAAATCGGTCTTTTCGCAATATCTTTTTTACGCGGACCTCTCAGAATCACCGTCTCCAACGCGAACGCAACGTTCTGCAACCATGCATCTCTCAGCACATTGATACAGCTTTAGGTTAAAAGACTCTAAGACTAGCCAGTCTTGAAGCACAAAAAAACGTGACGGAGGCTTTCTGGCCAAAAAAAAACCCCTAGCCGTTAAAGCTAGGGGTTTTTAGAATAAATGCCTGACGATGACCTACTCTCACATGGGATCCCCCACACTACCATCGGCGCTAAGTCGTTTCACTACTGAGTTCGAAATGGGATCAGGTGGTACCAACTCGCTATGGTCGTCAGGCAAACTGGCTGCTTTTTCAAGCAATTCGTCAACCTATATTCTTTGGCGCGGGAGGCGCCAAAGACTGGTCGTTTAAAAAAGTAAACAAGTGATGTGACATCCACCCCAAACGTGATGTCTTGGGGCTAATTCTAAGGCATATCCTATGAATTCTTGGGTTACAAAAACGATCTTGTGATCGAAAATTCACTCAAGTTATATGATCAAGCCTCACGAGCAATTAGTACGAGTTAGCTCAACGCCTCACAGCGCTTACACATCTCGCCTATCAACCTCGTAGTCTTCGAGGGCTCTTTAGGGGACTCTAGGTCCCAGTGAGATCTAATCTTGAGGGGGGCTTCCCGCTTAGATGCTTTCAGCGGTTATCCTGTCCGAACATAGCTACCCGGCAATGCAATTGGCATCACAACCGGAACACCAGAGGTTCGTCCACTCCGGTCCTCTCGTACTAGGAGCAGCTCCTCTCAAATCTCAAACGCCCACGGCAGATAGGGACCGAACTGTCTCACGACGTTCTAAACCCAGCTCGCGTACCACTTTAAATGGCGAACAGCCATACCCTTGGGACTGGCTTCAGCCCCAGGATGTGATGAGCCGACATCGAGGTGCCAAAC
>JADHNJ010000048.1 GCA_016779565.1 Pseudomonadales bacterium | reverse complement strand
TGGCATTCATCGCTGCATGGGCAATCGGTTGGCTGAGATGCAGCTCAGAATTTTATGGGAAGAAATACAAAAACGTTTCGAGTATGTGGAAGTCGTAGGTGAAGCGAAGCGGACCTATTCTACTTTTGTTAGAGGCTTTACAGACTTGCCCGTTCGGTTGCATCCCCGTTAGCTGCTTAGTTTCGATTCAGTGTCGGCTGCTTTGACGCTTGATCGCTCAACCCCCTGAACGATCGGCAGTTGAGGCAGATGAAACGCTTGGTTATGGTTAAAAATTCAAACAACGGGTAAAACAAAAAGCAAGCAGTAAGCAGTAAGCAGCAAGCAGCAAGGATTAAGCATCAAGCAGTAAGCAGTAAGCAGTAAGCGGTAGGCAGCAGGCAACAGGGAGTAGATAACGAGAAGTCAAAAGAGACAAAAGACAAGAGACAAGTGACAAGAGACAAGAGACAAGACACAAGTGACAAGACACAAGTGACAAGAAAGAAGAAAGAAAAAAAAGAAAAAGAAGTGAGCGTTTAAGGAGAAGCGTATGGTTCGGGGATTTCACCACGTCGCATTTGCCTGCCAGGATCCTGAGCAGACACGTCATTTTTATGAGGACTTGCTTGGGTTTCCACTAGTTCATACCGAAGTTGCTAAGGATGAACGAGGTCAGATGAAGCATCTATTTTTTGATTTGGGTGATGGTAGTTCAATGGCGTTTTTTTATCTCCAAGGGATGGGAGTGTCTGACGACTATCCGACCGCGGTCTCCACGGATTTGGGTCTTCCGGTTTGGGTCAATCATGTAGCATTTAAAGCGGATGCCGCGCGTAAATCAGAGGTGCAATCGACAATGGCTTCGGCCGGCATCCAACCGATTATGGAAGTGGATCATGATTGGTGCCAAAGCCTTTATTACCTTGATCCCAATGGAATTATGGTGGAATTTTGCGAGGACACGCCCGGCATCACTCCGGATCGACAGAACGCATTAGCGCTCATTGCTTCTGATTGATCCGGTCGTAATGCCTTAAATCGTTCAGCATCTCAGCTGTTCCAGATCATACCGATTAACCCCAAAGCTCGGGGATTAACTGCCTGTTGCGATCCGCTTCTCCTCTGGGCATTTGCCAATCCAGTGGGTGAACCGAAGTAACGAAGTTTGCCCTAAAATCTGGTCAGCAATTTATCCGGATAGGCCGAATATTGTGAGGTTAGGCGGTCAAAGGCCTATTTAAGTTTGATGATGACAATTCGCTGCAAAGGATCGTCAGGCTATGGCGGCTCGTCTCCCAGTATCCTCGACAGGGTTTAAGCACACCAACTTAGTCTTAAAATGCCAGGACCAAATTTGGTAGCCGCCGCGGATAGCGATCAAAAAGCTGAAATCATCGATCACGCCTATCTAAAAATCCGAAAAAACTGCTCTCGTCGGCTTGTGAATAAGTCTGGAATTAGGTTGACCAAAACGTAATTATTCCTATAGTGATAAGGAGTGTGTCAAACGAACAACAATAAAAAGGTGGGGACATGCAATATCAAAAAAGTGGGAGAAGGGTTTTAGGCGTATTTGTCAGTTTGATGTTGGCGGGGTGGACAACGGCAGCGGTGTCGGCCGAGGGAGGACGGCAAATAGAAGAAGTGATTGTCACAGCTGAAAAGGTCGAAGCTACTGTCTCGGATACCTCGATTTCGATCACGGCGTTTTCCGAAGAAGCCATCGAAGACTTTGGCATTCAAGGGGCGGATGAGTTGGTGAATTATCTGCCTGCTACCACCCGAGATGCTTTCGATATTCGAATCCGAGGAGTCGGGCGCAACTTTAGAGCTTTGGGCGGTGACCCGGGCGTAGCGACGTATTACAACGGTATTTACTCGCCGGACTTCGGTATTGCCGCCTCAGAAAATGGTCTTTATGACCTGGCGCGGGTAGAGGTGCTTCGAGGCCCGCAGGGCACGCTCTATGGACGGAATTCAATCGGTGGCGCGCTGAATTACGTTACCAATCCAGCAACTTATGAATCAGCAGCGGAGTTGCGGGTGCAGCTCGGGGATTACAACACCCAAGAAATTTACGGGATGATCAATGGCACTCTTGTCGATGAGCGTGTAGCAGGTCGACTGACCGCAACTAAACGAGATCGAGATGGCCATCAAAAAGGCTTGCTAGGATCGCCTGATCTCGATTCAACAGACGATCAAAATGTCGCGTTGTCGCTAACGATCGATGTCTCCCCTGATATTTCGATTAAGGTGCGGGGTAATGATCGTATGTCGGACCGGGCCATTGGCATGTATGGCTATGTTGATGAAGGTCCGGTCGGTATGCGAGGACCATCGACAGATTATGCAGCCTATGGTCTTCGACGTGTAGCAGCGGGTACGCCAGGGGCGCTTGCTTATACCGATCCGGGAAGTGGTGCAATGATTTACGGTTTGCCTGTTCGTCCGGGTATCGATGAAGCGGCATCCCATCAACCCAACGCAGCTTTTGGTAGGACTGATGTCAGCGGCCTGTATGGTACAAATTCTGAAGATACGATGACCAACTTGGTTAGCAACGCGGGTGACGAATGTCAGTTTCCTTACTCAGGTACAGAGTGTAATCACTCCAAGTTTGATCACATGTCGAGTAGTTTTGAATTGGCTTGGGATATCAACGATGACATGACGCTGAAGTATTTGTTTGGTACCAATGATTTCGAATACACCTTCAATATCGATATCGATGGTTACAATAGTGACTTCAGTAAGTATCGCCAGACTGTATTAGAGGATGTCTGGAATTACTCCCACGAGCTCCAATTGCAAATGCAAATTGGTGATAAAATTTCCGTAACGAGCGGATTATTCAGCTTTACAGAGGCCAGAAATCAGACCTATTCACTGACGAATAATACCCTCCGATATACTCAAGCCGCTGATTACGGGGATCTCGCGATTGCTACCCCAACACCTCCGAATCTATCACTCATTGGCTTAGATGATGTTGATTTCGGGTTAGGTGGTGCAAGTTTTCTGCAATTGCTAGGCGCCCTAACCGGTCTGCAACAAAGTCCAGTGGGGATTGATAGTGCTGGGGACGGTCAACAAGTCGCAGGTTTATGGGGCGGAAGCGAGGATCTGTATCGTCATAAGAATCGCTCAGTCAATGAGCAGGTTGCCTTCTTTACTCAGGCAACCTTTGAGATCAATGATGAGTTTGCGCTGGTCGCTGGTATTCGATATGCGAAAGACGATAAGAGCGCATTAGAGCGACGTACAGCCTACTACGAGTTGCCTGCGACAGCTGCAGGTGCTGGCGGCCTGCTAGCTGGCCTGAGTACATTGCCGGAGGCTGTGCTGCCATTTTTTGGTTACACCGAGACGCCAAATGTGGTTGCCAATGCCGCGCCCTTTGCAGCGCTGCCACCAGAGGTCAATCCTTTCGGGCAAAATCTTTTGTTTGCGCTTCACGCCGGTGGTTTCGTTACAGACCTGGCATTGATGAATATTGCAGCCGGTCGGGCAACTTTTACCGGTGATGCTGCAAATCCAATTGCGCCGGTTTGTGACATCACCGATGCGGCTTGTGGCGCTCCACTGCTGTTGCAGGGACTACCACTGTCTTTTGCTTGGCGAACGTCGGACTCGGATAGTTGGTCAGATACGAATTTTCGAATAAATTTAGATTGGACGCCGAACGACGATACTTTGATGTATTTCTCGGTAACGACGGGCTATCGAGCTGGAGGGTACTCCCTCGGAGTTTTGGATGCTCGAGTACAAACCGACCCTGGATGTCTGAATACCGGTTTCTTACTGAATTGTCTGAAGCCCGTGTCTTATGACAAGGAGACCGTTACAGCTTATGAGATTGGCTACAAAGGAACCTTGCTAGATGGTCGAGCTCAGATCAATGCGGCTGTGTACCGATATGACTACAAAAATTATCAAGACCAAATTGACACTTTTGATGCAGCTCGGAATGCCTCTGTGGATACGGCTACGAATGCAGGCGATGCGGTCAATATGGGCTTCGAAATTGAGGCTACGGTGTTGCTTGGGGATTACACGACCTTAGGCGGTAATTACAGTTTTACCGATACGGAATATAGTGAGTCCTATGAAGTCACCGAGCGTGATGACCCCTCGCTACCCAACTCGCTGTTTGCCTTTGCCTTAGATGCCGACGGCAACCGTGTGGTTACCCCGACAGGTAACGTGTTTAATCTGGCAGCTTATGTTCGCGACGTACAAGGCAACCCCTTAAAGCGAATTCCTAAGCACAAGGCAACAATTTTTGGCACCTACGAAATTCCAACAGAGAATGGAACAGTGGCGCTTAATGCAACCTATAGTTACACAGGAGAGTATTGGTCTTCAGCAGTGCAACGGGAACTTGACCGGGTACCGTCTCGCAAGCGAGTGGATATGAGCGTGAGCTGGAAGGATAATGCGGATCGTTGGGTAGCAAGATTGTTCGTGGATAACGTCACCGACGAGCGTGTGTTTAGGGGTTTCTCAACGGCGAATGAGTCCGATAATTATCGTCTAACGGGCGAACGTCTGTACCCGCGATATTGGGGCTTTGATGTGACCCGCCGCTTTGGGGGTTAAGATTTTCAAGGGATTAAAAGGGCGCTTTGGCGCCCTTTTTTTTATCCCAAGCAAATAAGCATAAGCGTAAGCGAGGAATGTTATGCAACTTGACAAGTCGAAGGCTCCCCTGAAGCGCTTCATGGTGTTGGTATCGATCGTCTTTTTTTGTTCGGGGCAAGTTTTTGCTGATTTAACACCTGTTGAATCTAGGCTTGTTGAGATTGCTAAAGCACAGAAGGAGCCTGCCATCGCGTTGCTTGAACGCGTGGTAAATATTAACAGCGGCACTATGAACCACTTAGGGGTTAAACAAGTTGCTGACATTTTTGAGGTTGAACTAAAGGCGCTAGAGTTTAAGACCAGTTGGCATGATATGAGCGCGGTTAACCGAGCTGGTCATTTGTTTGCGGATAATGGTGGCAAAGGCGTCTGCCAACTTTTAATAGGGCACCTGGATACGGTATTTGAAGCGGACAGCACTTTTCAAAAATTTGAGCGTCAGGGTGATCGAGCAGTCGGTCCTGGGGTGAGTGATATGAAAGGTGGCGATGTGGTCATCCTTTTTGCCCTCAAGGCGCTTAAGTTAGCGGGACTTTTAGATCAAGGCCGATATATCGTGGCGCTTATTGGCGATGAGGAAAAGTCGGGCGCCCCCAAATCCGTCAGTCGATCGCATCTGGTCGATGCAGCAAAAACCTGCGATGTGGGCTTAGGGTTTGAATACGCAACGAATCTATCGTCAGCAACCATTGCTCGGCGAGGTTCCAGCGGTTGGCTGCTTGAGGTTTCCGGCGAAAGAGCGCATTCGTCGCTGATATTCAGTGAATCAGTTGGTAGCGGCGCAATTTTCGAAGCTGCGAGGATTTTGCACCAGTTTCATGAAGCGATGGTTGGCGAAGCTTATCTGTCGTTTAATCCGGGCTTGATCTTGGGCGGGACGAACGTCGATCATCAAGCCGCACTAAATCGAGGTGAAGCCTTCGGGAAGTCTAATGTGGTTGCTCAACGAGTCATTGTTCAGGGTGGTTTAAGAACCCTTTCACGTGAGCAAGAATCGGCAGCCAGGGCCAAAATGCTCGAAATCGTGAGCAAGAATCCTAGGCACAAGACTTCGGCCACAATAACCTTCACCGATGGCTATCCGCCGATGGCGCCAACGTCGGGCAATGAGGCTGTTTTGGCGATTCTAAGCCAAGCTAGCCAAGATCTGGGTTATGGCCCCGTGTCAGCCTATGATCCGGGTAAGCGGGGTGCGGCCGACATTTCTTTTGTCGCAGGGTATTTAGATGCGATCGATGGCATTGGGATAGAAGGCAGAGGCGCCCACGGGTTAGAGGAGGAAATTGATTTAGCAACTCTGCCCATGCTAATAGAGCGGGCGGCTTTGCTTATGTATCGCATTTCTCAGCACAGTGAGCTTGCCAAGGAGGCGAATTTGGTGCTCCAAAGGTAGTCGTTGGTAATGGGCGGTTAAGGCACCCGCAGATTTTGCGCCGTCGGATGAAAGGTCAGTGTCTTGGCATACATCATGGTTACCCAAAATCAGTGAGGCCAAAATGCCGGCGAGTAGCATGTAGGCTTTCTGCCATGACTTGGTTGTTATGCTGCTTCACGATCGTTTGTGATCTAAAAAGCTGAGGAAGTTCTATCAGCAAAATAATCGCGATAAGTACCCAACCCCCTAATGAAAATGTCAGGGCTCCGCAAACCATAGCCATCAAGTTCAAAAGCCCGAAGAGCCATCGACCCAAATAAAAATGGTGCAGACCACCTAGGATAATATAGTTCAAAGCGGCGTAGGTGTCCGGGTCCTTGATGCGCTGACTTTCTAACTCATAATAAAACTGGCGTTGGACTGGCTCCAAACGCGTAACCTGGCTGCGCAGGGCATCTTCTTGCTGATCAAGGGCATTCATGGCTGGATTATTCCGGTACTGGGTCAAAGGCTTTGACTAAGGCATCAGGATGATTGCAGCGTCGTAGCCGAGCAAATGCCAGTCTTAGACCTTTCCGTAGACCATGAAGCTCCAACGCCTGACAGGTAAATTCCGAGCAAGATGGCTCAAAATTACATTCAACGGCAAAATGCGCTCGACCGCCCCCCTTGGCCTGATAGCGTCGTATCAGTCGTAATAAAACCTGGGTAGGGTTGATCATTTGATGCTTCGACCTAAAGTGACAATCATGGCTTCCCGAGACCAAAATAGCAGGTAGCGTTTATTTTCGATGACCTGGAACACGACTTGCCAACCGGCAGCCGCCTCTTGGTTTAGGGTAGATTCGATCTTTTTAAGAGGTAAGCCGCTGGCACCAAGAAAGATTGTCCCGCAGCCACCCTCGGCAATATGTAAGATTTTGAACTCATCGTATGCGGTTGTGCTCATGTCATATCTCTCCTAGATAGATTTTCTAAGCGATTGATTTTTTTGCAGGCGTATTTTTGTTTCTCCGGAGCCAACAAATAGTCGGGTAAAGCGCTAAAAAATTCGCGAGCGAGTCGGATTTAGTATGAATCATCGATCCTCAGGGGTCTTGGGGTTGTGCGTGTTTGTCAGTTTTTCACTGAATAGCATTTCAACCCACTTTTGATCTTGGGGCGTTGAAGATAGCGCCTGGTAAACAGAGGCAAGATGACTGATCGTAATGTAGCCCTCATGGAGGCGTTTTCTATCTGTATTGTCGTCGTCGACCATTTCAAGGTTGTAACCAGATCGCCATAAACCGGGTTCCGTTTCTACATAGTCAACTGTCAGGAGTGAAGAGGGTGCAAGCCTCACGTGCTTGATACCCTTAGGGGCAGTTGCGGTTGGAAAGTTAATATTCAGTAACCCGGGCATATTGAGTAGCTCCGGCTTTTGCACGAGGTCAGCGATGAAACCAGCTGCTTGGGGAAAAGTTTTGAGCGTGCTGGCAAAACTTTCCGCTGCCTCCTCAAAAAGAATTTCGGCCGATATTGCAATCGCGGGCACACCCAGTTGCACTGCAGTGATGGCAGCGCCTACGGTACCGGAAACCATCACATCCTGACCGAGGTTCTGACCGAAATTAATACCCGATATCACCAGATCCGGGGGTGTTTCCTTGAGCAGATGCCCGATACCAAAGCGCACGGCATCTGCGGGCTTGCCTTCAATGCGCCAAATTTGATCCCCGAGCTGCTCAAACCGAATCCCTTCACTGGTGACGCTGGTACTGCTGCCGCTTTGATTACTTAAAGGGGCAATCAAATAAACGGTATGGCCTGCATTTTGTAGTTCCTTATGTAGGGCCTGGATCCCTGGCGAGAGATAACCATCATCGTTAGTTAGAAGGATAGTGATCGGGTTTGCGACAACCGGAGAAATCAAAGAAAAGGCCGCAAGGATGTATAAAACTAAGCGAGGCATGATGAACCTTTTAGGAAAATGCTGTGGATTGCAGTTGCTTGGAAGTATGGCATGATCGGACGAAAAAGGAGAAGTCTATGACTGGCTATGAAACACTGGATTTGACCACCCAAGATGGCGTGGGTTTCGTGACGATCAATAACCCGCCGGTCAACGTGATGACGCCCAAGCTCTATCATGAGCTTGTCACGATAACTGAGGCCTTAGAGGCTGACGAAAATTTAAAGGTCGTCGTCTTTCAAAGTGCCGACCCAGATTTTTTTATCGCCCACTTTGATGTCAATGCAATCTTAACTTTTCCGGTGGAGGGCGATGCTGAACGAGCCGAAAACTTAAGTCCCTTTCATTTAATGTGTGAACGAGTCCGCACGATGCCCAAGGCGACCTTGGTCAAGATGGCCGGTAGAGCAGGAGGCGGAGGAAATGAGTTTGCGGCCTCTTGCGATATGCGTTTTGGGATTCGTAACAAAACGGTCATTAATCAAATGGAAGTGCCCCTAGGCATATTGCCAGGCGGTTCTGGCACCCAGCGCTTGCCGCGTCTGGTGGGTCGAGGCAGGGCCATGGAAATTTGTCTAGGTGGCGAGGATATTGATGCTGAAACCTGTGAGCGCTGGGGATACCTCAACCGAATTTTTGACACGTCTGCTGCGCTTGATGAATTTGTTGATGCCTTGGCCTTTAGAATCGCGAAGTGGCCGTCCGAAGCCATCGCTTTGTGCAAGGCATCGATTAACAATGCGGAGTTACCAATACAAGAAGGGCTCCTAGAGGAGGCCTATTTGTTTCAACAAACACTACGTACCGACGGCGCTCAGACCAACATGCGGCGAGCCTTAGAGATGGGGTTACAAACGCGAGCGGGTGAGCTTCGGATGGGTGCCCTTGCAGCAGAATTTGGTAATCCCGAGTCCTAGCGCTTTGGCAATCTCCGCGAAAACAATGGTTGATAGGTTGGCTGCGGCCTCGATGGTGCTGCGAGTCGATGCAGGTTATGGCGCGGTCCAGTTTCGCCAGTGGTCGGGACCACAGAGGGCGCCGACACTTTTATTGGTGCATGGCGGATCAGGGTCATGGATGCATTGGGTCAAAAACATTAACACCCTTCGGAAGAGATACAACCTTTGGGCGATCGACCTACCCGGGCTCGGTGCGTCTGATACGTTGCCCGGGGATTACACGGCAGAAGATGCGATAGACGCGTTTGTTAAGGCTGTGAAGGCCAATGAAGAACTTGTTGAATACCACATTGCGGCTTTTTCTTGGGGTTGTGCAGTGGCGAGCCAGGGCGCGCTTTCGCTGGATTCAGCTGTTAAAAGCATCACTTTGGTCGGGCCGGCCTCCATTGGTAATGTCTCTCGGGTAGGGGGCATGAAACCCCTCGAGCGCTTCAGACCAAATATGAATGCCGAGGCAATTGCAGCCTTACATCGAAATAATTTAGCGCACTTAATGATCTCCGATCGAAGAAAAATTGATGCGCTGGCGATGTTTGTGCAGATTGAGAATACTCGTCGAGCACGTTTTAACAGCCCAAAGTTTGCCAGAAATACAATGGTTCTAGAGGCGGTAGCGAAACTTCAAGTACCCATCCAAGTGCTCTATGGCGATCAAGATGGTCCCGCGCTGCCGGATGTTGCCGGGAAGCAGAAGCTTTTCTTTAACGCAAATCCCAGGGCCGAGTTTATGATGGTGGCAGACTCAGGCCATTGGATGGCTTTTGAGCAACCCAAGGTGTTTGAAGCGTTGCTGGAGAATTGGATAGACCAAGCTGAAGCGCTTTAAAGCTTGTGGTTGATTTCATCAGCCGTCGCGCGCATGACCTCTGCAAGTTTCAGAATATGTCGAGGCTCGGTCCGCCAATTGCAAATGCTGATCCGTATGGTGCTTCGCCCTTGCCATTGGGCACCGCTAACCCAGATCTCACCACTTGCTTGTAGTTTTGAGAGGGCTTCCTGGGTCGCGTCATCAGTGGCAAGACAAACGAGAACCTGATTAAAACCGCAATTTCCTACTAAGGTATAGGGGCCGGATTGTAATTGGGTCTTGAGTAAATCAGCCAGATCGCAAAATTGATCTATCATCTCCCCGATGCCAACGCGGCCAAGGGTCTTGATGGTTGCCCACAGCTCGATGGCCCGAGCCCTTCGAGACATCTCTGGTGTATAGGCCATGCCGTCTCTGTGTGACCCGGCTTCAAGGTAACTCCCGGATGCTGATAAGGCCGTTTCAAGGGCACTCGCGTGTCGACAAAAAACCAGTCCCGAGTCGTAAGGCACGTTTAGCGTTTTGTGGGCATCAACAACCCAGGAGTCAGCCAGGTCGATGCCTCCGGTAAGTTCTTGCTGATGATCAGAGGCCGCTGCCCAAAGCCCAAAGGCCCCATCAATGTGGACCCATGCCCCTTGGGCCCGGGCTAACGGGATTAATTGCAGGAAATCGTCAAAAGCGCCTGTACACACCTGTCCAGCTTGTAATACTAAAATGCTGGTAGGATTCAGCGGCGGCAGCGTCTCAGCTCGCAGCCGACCCTGCGCATCCGTTGGCAACCAGTGCATCTGATCCAATCCAAAACCCAGCAACCTTAGTGCCTTCTCTATAGATCCGTGTAAGGAGTCAGGGCCATAGATTTCGATCAGTGGCGCACCCTGTAGTCCAGCTTTTTCGATTGGCCACCCGACACTTTGATAAATATGCTGCCGCGCTGCCGCAAGCGCACACAGGCTCGCGACTGATGAGCCGCTAACCAATCCCATCACGGTTTCCCTGGGTAAACCAAAGAGTTTTACCAACCAGTCTTGGACGATGGACTCAAGGCGCGCAGAAATTGGCGACATCACTTCAAGAGCGGCGTTCTGATCCCAGGTGTCACTAAGCCAGCGTGCGGCAAGTGCGATGGGTAAGGATCCGCCGGTAACGAAACCGTAGTAGTTGGGACCGCTAGACAAAACGGTATTGGCACTGCCGATGGAGATAAGTTGCTCAAGCACGCCAACCGCTGACGTACCGGACTCTGGCAGGGACTCAACCAAGTGCTCAAGAGCCGCTAGGTCTTCGCTTGCGGGTGTAATCGTTCCAGAATCGAGATTGCGCAAGTAATGGTGAGCCGCTGTTCGAGCAGTATCGAGCAAGCTTACCCAGTCGTCAGCGGACCTTTTAGCGGGCGTTGTCACAGGCGATGGTGGTGCATGCACGCATGATCGTGGCCTATGAAAACTAAGCCAGCCTGCCTGGGCGAGAGTCGAGTTGATAAGGGGCTCAAGAGATTAATACGCGCCTGCATCGTATTCAAAGATAAATCCGTCCGGGTCTAGAATCAGTCGATGCCGAGCGCCCGGGGTATCCATGGGATCCCCTCGATAGGCGACATCCTCAGCCCATAGTGCAACGCGTCGATCATCAGCGTCCTTTCGAATCCGAGTTTCATAGACCCGCACTGATTGATCCTTCATGCTTTGCCAGGCTGCTTCAGCATTGGCATGTTTGGCCAGTTGATACAGGGTAATCCAGGTTGGCGGTGCCAGATCGATATCGCCTTTTTGATGTCTCGCTAAGGCATCAGTAGGCGAAATCCACTCGTGATTTTGGATTTCATAGCCGTCCACTGCAATCTCTTGATCCGAGGTTAAAATAGTCGCAAAAAACCAGGTGGCGTATCGTCTTGGCGTTCCAGCTGGTGGCGTCCAATGGGCGAACCAGGCGAAACGATCAGCGCCGATTGTGATGCCAGTTTCCTCGAGGGTCTCTCTGACGGCGGCTTGTCGAGCAGCTTCGAGTGAATCTTTGCTCTCTGGGTAATCCTCAGGGTCGATCCGACCACCGGGGAACACCCACATGCCTCCAAAATGGACTTTGGACGTTCTGTGTAGCATCAGGGTCTCAAGACCGTTCGCGCTCGAGCGCAAGAGCACCACCGTCGCTGCAGGAATGGGTGGCGTTTCTATCTGATCAGGCTGATCGGCTGTGCCATAGATATCGTTCCGGTGTTGATTGCTCATGGGCTCTTCTCTTTAATCGGATGGGCTCGCGTAGCGCGGCGCAACGCGACTGATGACGCCATCGTCGGTTAGCGCGAGGTGCGTTAGGGTTTGTTCGTCATGATTCATCCGCCAAGACAACATTTTTTGTGCATACTCAAGCACAAGACTTTGGTAGTTCGGGTCATTTGCGAGATTGTTGAGTTCCTCAGGATCCTTAATAAGATCAAAAAATAAGGGTGGTAATTGGGTGAAGTGCACATATTTGTGGGTGTGGGTCCGAATAACGTTTAGCGTGCATTGGTGCGGGCTAAGGCCGAGCCTTGACTCTACCGCTTCACCGTTCGGAATGTCGCGGAAGTCATATTCCCAATGAGCAGCGTCCCGCCAATAACCGCTAGGTCGTCCTTGCCGGATGATTGGCAGCAGTGACTGACCGTCACACTGTGTGGGCGCGGGGATGTCTAACCACCCTAGAAGCGTTGGCATGATGTCGATATTCTCTGTAAAAACATCAACGGTCTTTCCATGTTGGCCAGCTGCTTCGGCACTGGGATCTCGAATGATCAGCGGGATGTGATAGGACGCGTCAAAATAGCCCAGTTTACCGAGTAAGTGATGATCGCCAATTTGTTCGCCGTGATCTGAGGTAAAAATGATTAGGGTATTGTCCCAGTGCCCTGCTTGTTTGAGATGATCAAACAATCTACCGAGATTGGTATCTACCTCGGTCATGAGGCCGTAGTAGGAACTCTTTAGGCGCAGGAGTTTATCCTCTTGGTGAGGCGCTCGGTAATGGCGCTTGCTGAGCATTTCAGCTAGAAACGGATGCTGTGCAGCTTCTTCCTCAACATTAGCTGCGCGCACGAAATCCCCAAGCTCGTCTGGTGGGTAAAGCTCATTAAAAGGATAGGGGGCTACCCAGGGCGGATGGGGGCGCAGTAATGATAGGTGAATACAAAATGATTGGGATGATCTGTCAATAAAATCTATGACGCGATCTACCATAAAGTAGGTGTCATGGTGCTCCTGAGGAATCTTAAGGGGCGCCGAATGAGTCCCGCCTGCCTCGTACTCGAGCGCGTTGGTTTTCTCTGTATATAGTCGCCAATTCGGCTCTGGGATCTCGTAGCCAAGCGAGTTCAGCCAAGCTGCCCAAGCATCCGGGAAGGTACCCATCGGTACGATCGGCCGAATGCCGGGCAGTGGGCCCTCATAGGATGCCAACACCGGATCATCGGCTGAAAACGCTCTCGGATCGTTGGCAGTATCGGTATAGCCAAACAGGACGGGGTCATAGCCTGAGGCCCTGGCTTCTAAAGCCCAATTGGTAAACCGAGCATCGAGGGGGGTGCCATTGGTGCCAGATCGATGATTTTGCAGATACATGCCTGTATGCAAACTGGCCCGTGAGGGTCCACAGGGCACGGCATTCGCATAATGATGTTTAAACAAGGTCCCAGATGCGGCCAATTGATCTAGGTTAGGCGTTTGTACTCGGTGCCCGAGCGTCGAAAGGCAACTGCCCCGCCATTGATCGGCTGTAATAAAAAGAACATTTTTCATAGCTTGATGTGCCTCTTGCCGCAGTATGCCACAGGCAGTGGCCTCCTGCTGGAGACTTTACGGTCGGTTGCGTATGATCCGCTCCAGCCTTTTTAGAAATCGTTGTCAAAGTTTGATTCTCTCTTCTAATCGTTTCGTTGCCCTTCGCGCCTGGTATCCCTGGGTCATTTGGTTGTTTTCTACCCTGGGTTTTTTGTTCAGCGTTCCTGGACAGACCATGGGCATGGGCGTATTTACTGACTATTTTATTGAGGTGCTTGACCTTACTAGAACTGAATTGTCCCTTGCTTACCTCGTCGGCACATTGGGTTCGGCTGCCTGTTTAACCCGAGCTGGCCGCTGGTTTGATGTGTATGGTGGCCGCGTTGTCATCGCGTTGTCGAGTCTCGCGCTTGCTTTGGTTCTAGTTTATATAAGCGCGATCGACCAATTTTTAACCTTGAGTGAATCAGGGTTTTTGCTGCCTTGGCTGTTAATTTTGATGGGTTATTTTGGGGTTCGATTTTTCGGGCAAGGGGTGCTTACCAGTGCCTCGCGCAATATTTTGTTGATTTGGTTTTTAACCCGTCGGGGCTTGGTCAGTGGTATGCGAGGGATTTTTGTGTCTCTCGGGTTTGCGCTGGCGCCACTGGGCCTTGCGGCACTGATTGCGGGCTATGGTTGGCGAGGCGCACTTTGGATTCTGGCGGCCGGTCTGATCGTTTTTGCAGCGGCCGCATGGGTTTGTGTGCGCGCTCGGCCACAAAGATCAGCTCCAGAAGGAGGCGCTTCGAGGGCCTCAAATTTCAATGATCAAGAATCTGAAACCCAACAAATTGTTGGCACTAGTTTAGCCGAAGCAAAGCGAAATCCTGTATTTTGGCTTTACGCATGTAGCCTTTCTATGCACGCCTTATTTGGTACTGCATTAACGTTTCACATTGTGTCGATTTTCCAGGAGTCTGGTCGCGGAGCTGATGAGGCTTTTGCCTATTTCCTGCCAGCCGCTATTTGCTCAACATTAGTCAATCTTGTTGGGGGCGCCCTGGCGGATAGCCGGCCGCTCAAACCTTTCTTAGTCGCCATGTTGGCAGCATTTCTGGTCGGTGCCATCGGCCTTGCCGTTTTAACCGAAGATTGGGGTTACTGGTTGTTGGCGATTGGCTTTGGTGTTGGCGGGGGGCTTTGGGGGGTGTTGTCGAATCTCGCTTTCGTTCGTTATTTTGGATTAAAACATCTAGGTGAAATCAGTGGCTTAAATACGGCGTTGACGGTTTCTGCTAGCGCTATCGGGCCGGCTGCATTTAGTTTAGGACTAGATTTTTTTGACAGTTATCAGATGCCGGTTTATGTCTGTATTGCTGGCTTGGGGTTGTTATTGTGTTGGGCTTTGTGGCAGCCGAGTGAACAAGCGCCAATAGTCTAGTGGCATCAAGGACGAAATTTGCGTAACGCCCGGGAGTATTCTGGATGGCACCAAAGCGGTTATTTTGTCGTTTAAATCTATTTGAATGATCACGTCCTTGGGTTAAAGCGCCAACTGCCTGAAGTGCTTGATCGGTTTTGGGTAAATTGCTGGGCGCTGTAGACGCATTTCGTCATGGCCGAGCGGGCAGACCAAGCTGCGTGAGGTTGTGCCGACACCGTAATTTTAGATCGCGAGGACAGTCACGATAAACTGGTGTTGACGAGGATTAGCCCCGCGCAGGTCGTTATCAGCGCAACATTGTTTAAAAGATAACCTAGGCTGCGTGAGTGTTAAATGAAAAACCAAGCCGCTGGGTCGGAGAGCGTAATGGTGGACAAACCTCAGCCTGTGTTCCCAGAGGAATCTGGGCCGTGTGAGTGACCAGCTTAAGGTGCCGTGATCTGCTATTTATGAATAGCAAATGCCGGTTGATGCAGATCCCAATGAAACCGGGACTTTACAATTTTTACAGCAGGTAACGGGTTAACCATTGGCTTGACGGTTTGGGAAGAATGTTTGGAGGCGGCAAGTGGCAATAGCATTGAGACGAGGGTTTGTAGGTTTTTGGGCGGTTATTTTGGCGTCATTGGTGTCTTTCTCGTTATTGTTGACGAGTTGTTCTGATCACCGGCAGAAGGATAAGCAGGCGCCGCAGCCAAGTCTATCGGCGGCAGAAATATTGACCAATGGCAAGGTAAAAGCAATTGCCTATGGCAGTTATCGAACCAACAGTCGATCGGTGGTCGCGACGGTCGAGGAGATCAAAGAAGATCTTCGAATTCTCAGCGCCCTCGGATTTGAACTGATAAGAACCTACAACACGCAACAATTTGATGAAGTCAGGCGATTGTTAATAGCCATTGACGAACTCAAGCAGGAAGACCCCAATTTTTCGATGTACGTGATGTTGGGCGTTTGGATAGATTGTGAGGGTGCCTTTACGGATGCGCCAGACCATACCGTCGAGGATGTCGAAGCAAACGGTAGAGAAATAGCGGCAGCGGTCGCCTTTGCGCAAGCGTATCCAGAGACTATAAAAATCATAGCAGTTGGCAATGAAGCCATGGTGCACTGGGCTTCAGCTTACTTCGTTGGACCTGAGGTGATTTTAAAGTGGGTTAATCATCTTCAATCGCTCAAGCAACAAGGTCAGTTGCCCATAGATATTTGGATTACTAGCTCGGACAATTTCGCCTCCTGGGGCGGTGGAGATGCGGTTTATCACAATGAGGCGCTTCGGCAATTGATTGAGGCCGTCGACTACGTGTCGATGCACACCTATCCCTTTCACGACACGCATTACAACCCCGACTTCTGGCGCGGATCGGCCGCGCAGGGGCAGGGCGCGTCGGTTACCGAGGACAAAACCGCCGCAATTGGCAGAGCCCTAATCTATGCCGAAATGCAGTTCGATTCGACCTATGCCTTTGTGCAATCGGTTTCCCCAGGTAAACCAGTTCACATAGGGGAGACCGGCTGGGCGAGCGCTGATAACAAGTTGTATGGCGCTAATGGTTCAAATGCAGCGGGTGAAGCGGCCCAAGCTCTGTATTTTGATGGAACTTTAGCTTGGACCCAATCCCGAGGTATTTCTGCTGTGATGTTTGAGGCCTTCGACGAGCCTTGGAAGGATGCCGAGAATCCTGGTGGCTCGGAAAATCATTTTGGTTTGATCGGCGGTCACTATGCGAAAGCGGTACTTTGGGAAGAGGTCGATCAAGGGGTTTTTGAGGGGCTGACTCGGGGCGGTCACGCGATTGTGAAATCTAGAAGGCATTAGCCTCAAACGACCACAAGGGTAACGTTGAAG
>JADHNJ010000047.1 GCA_016779565.1 Pseudomonadales bacterium | reverse complement strand
GATCAGCGCCGCTAAAGAAGAGTTAAAACGGATGAAATCGAGGTTAGATTTTTCTTTTAAGAATCGATTGTTCTATCGAATTTGGTTTACTTCAATGCTGCTGATTTTGGTCTCGGCAGTGAGTTTTTATGCCTACTCCGTGCGCGAATTGGATGAGGCCACTAAAGAGACGGCGATGGAAAAGCTTCTGGCCCAGCTGCCTTTGGCCGAGTATTTTGCCTTCGACGTATTATCTCAAAAAACGGTTAGGCCGACGCCTCCTGAATTTGCCAGTGCGGAAGTTAGAATCACGGTGATTGACCCTATGGGGCAGGTTTTGTTTGATAATTTCTATGATGCCGCACTCATGGAGAACCATCTGACCCGACCAGAATTTTTACAGGCTGCGGAGTTAGGGCAGGCGATATCGACTCGGTTTAGCGCCTCTCTGGGGCAGGACTTTTTGTATTTGGCGAAACGTGTTGATCATCAGTTGATTTCTCAAGGCCTAGTAAGGGTTGCAACGCCGATGACGCCCCTGCGAGAGGAGGTGTCTGCCATTAGGCAAAAGCTAGTACTGACGCTCTTGATTACCACCTGTTTGTTAACGTTTATAAGCTATTTCTTGGTGCGGCGAGTTTACGGGCCCATTGAAAATGCAGCCCTTTTCGCGAGACAAGTTGCTTTAGGCCACTATGACGCGAGACTGCCAGGGGTAGGAGAGGACGAGGCAGCAGTCTTAGAAAGAGCGCTCAATAGCCTAGCTCGCAATACCAAAGACCGGTTGGAAAATTTGGAAGTCAGTCGGAATCAACTGGCTCATATTCTATCGGCGCTGAACGAGGGTGTTATCGCGGTTGATCATAACCAACGCATTTTGCACATAAACAGGGTTGCTCAAAATATGTTAATGAGCGATGACAATTGTACAGGGCTACCCATTTGGCATCTTACGCAAGCACCAAAGATGGTAGAGGCAATACTAGATAGTGAGGGGCAGCAAGAGCGAGAACATACTGTTCAAGTAGGTCAGCAACTGCTGAGTATTTCAGCACTTAACTTGCAAGCGGAGAAGCGTGCTGACCTAGGCGCAATTATCGTATTGCGCGATAAATCAGCAGAGCAGCGTCTGGAAAAAATCAAAGTAGATTTTGTCGCTAATGCATCTCATGAACTTAAAACGCCATTGACGGTGATTAAAGCGGTCACAGAAACCTTAAATGATGATCCAGAAATGACAGCAGTAGATAGGCAACGCTTTCTCATGCGTATTACGGAGCAAGCAGAGCGACTCACGGCCATCGTTCAAGATCTCTTCAAACTCTCCCGTTTCGACGCCTTCGCTAACGATCAGCCTAAGTTTGAAATTATTACATTGAATAAGATTGTTGCGAGGGCAATCGAAGACCGAGCGAGTTCAGCGGAAGAACGTCGAGTCGAGATTGTGTTCAACCCGCAATCAGTGGAAAAAGTCAGAGGAGATGAGGAGGCTCTGCGCCAACTCATCGTGAACTTGTTGGATAATGCGCTGCAATATGGGCCAGAAGGTACAAGCATCTTAGTTGAACTTGAATCAGATTCGACCGACATCTATCTCTCGGTCTCGGATCAGGGTCCAGGAATAGCGGCAGTCCATCATAATCGAGTGTTTGAACGTTTTTATCGGGTCGACGGCGCCAGGGCGCGCCGGGATGGAGGTACAGGGCTCGGGTTATCGATCGTTAAGAACATTGCGACATCACACGGGGGTAGTGTCAGCTTAAAAAGCGAGGTGGGTCAGGGTTCGACGTTTACCTTGACGCTCGCCAAAGTCCCGGGAGCGTCGGAGTAATCCCTTAATTCCGCGCAAAATACCGCTAGTGAAAAGCTTTCGAAGGGTAGCGTTTCGATACAAGGTTTTGGTTTAGCGCTCGATAGGGCAACTGGTATAAGCTTCAAATACCTATTTTACCCGGTTAGGTGATAAATCGCTCAGTTGTGCTGCTACCGTTGTCTTCACTGCGGCCCCAGGTTCAAGATCGAGGCTAAATTCTTCTATCGACGTCAGGTTAATCAGCTTGCGTGCTCTAAGATCAACAGTCGGTGCTCTATCGTTAAGCTTTACCGACTTTGTCCCATCCTGTATCGTCGCGGCCTCAATCAACGATAGTCGCCAGCGCATAACATAGCGTTTTCGATGAGTTATTTTTATGTCTTCAGAAGGGCCAAAAGATTCTTTCCCTGATTCTCAGGAGCCAGCACCCATTCAGCTAAAGATTTGGGAGTTAGCTTGGCCTTCGATTCTGGGGAATTTATTGTTTTCGATTATCGGGATTATCAGCATCAAGATCGTCGGCAGCCTAGGATCTGAAGCGGTTGCCGCCGTAACGACGGGACATCGTCTTTTCTTCGCCATTCAAGCCGTCTTGATGGCAATATCAACCGGAACTACCGCAATGGTCGCTCGTGCTTGGGGGGCAGCTAATGCCCACGAAGCCGCGCAAGTCACCAGTGCGTCATTATGGGTGGGCAACCTTGTGGCTCTGGCGTTGACGCTGCCCTGTATTGTCTTTGCTCGATCGATTGCAGGTGTTTTCGGCCTCAATGAAGCGACTACGGAGCTTGCAGCTTCTTTCATTCAGGTGTTGGCGGTCTTCAATGTGAGTTTTGCCGTCAACATGGTGTTGGGCGCAGCCTTACGGGCGGCAGGGGATGTACGTACACCGCTATTGATCGGCGTGTTGATGAACGTCGTCAATGTTGTATTGGTGTATGGCTTAGTATTCGGCAATTTGGGCCTTCCCGAGATGGGTACCGATGGCGCGGCACTGGCTAGTGGTTTGTCGTTTACCGTCGCGGCTTTCGTGCTACTCGCCCTTTGGTACGGCAAGCGCCTCAAGGTTAGGGCGGGGGGAGCGGGATCTTTAACCTGGCATCGAATCAAACAGCTGTATCATATCGGGTATCCCGCGGCGGTGGAGCAGTTCATATTTCAGTTGGGTTTTGTCGGATTTCTCTGGATTGTTGCGCATTACGGAACCGAGCCTTATGCCGCTTACGGCATTGGCGTACAAATCCTGAGTCTATCGTTTGTGGTGGGGTTCGGCTTCTCCATCGCCGGTGCGACCCTGGTGGGACAACACTTAGGCGCCCAGCAACCTGAAGCCGCTGCCCATCAGGGATGGCGAGCCACCCGATTGGCAATTGGCAGCATGATGTCCCTCTCGATTGTCATTATGTTTTTCGCCAGAGAGATTTCGAGTTATCTCATTGCTGATCCTTTGGTGATTCATTACACCGTGATCTTTATCTATATTTTAGGATTCGCCCAACCGCTGATGGGGATTGAATTTACGTTGAGCGGTTGTCTAAGAGGAGCGGGTGACACGCGCTACCCGCTGCTGGCCACCATGGTGGGGTTGATTGGCGTGCGAGTCGGGTTAGCTGCCTTGTTTGCCGCGCTTGAGTTGTCAGTCACATGGATTTTCGCGGCGCTGCTAGGGGATTATCTCATTAAAGCCGCGATGTTGACCCACCGGTTCCGCTCCGGTCGATGGAAGAACAAAATGAAGCGATATGAACTCTCGCCAGCCTAGATTCATGGCTTTTTCGAGGTAGGTTTGATCATAAAGAGCTTGTATACTGTATAAAAATACAGCTTCTTGGCTATGCTTCGTTTCTCAACAGATCCTCTCGCAAATCCTTTTTATTATCTGGATTATCTTGATTACCTTCTGGATTTTGTCGCCTGTCGGTATCAAAAATTGCTGCATCCCAGGGAGCAAGAATATCTCATCAATTTTCAGTATCTGCCCAAGGACGCTAGGGCCTTGTACGCGCGGCTTCTCCAGCGAAAGGGCAATTATTTTCGTGTTGATCGTTTGGAATATCGCGAAATAGAGGATCTTGATAGGGCCATTGAAGACCTTATTGCACAGCAGTTTTTGTCATCGATCAAAGGGCAGCGGCCAGATTTAGACGTTCGATTACGTACCAAGGCAGAACTTGCAAAACTAGGCGCGCTAGAGGCCTTGAATCTTAAAAAAGCGAGCCGAGGTGAAATCGATGAGGCCGTGCTACTAAAGAACTACCCGCTACCGTTCTTGCCGATAATTCAATTGGAGCGTGTAGGCTTATTTGAACTGTGCCAGTACTTGTTTTTTGGTAATCGACACCAAAACATTAGCGAGTTTATTACTGCTGACCTCGGAATCTTTCGATACGAAACGGTTGATCTCGAAAGCGCCCAAGCTTTTGATGATCGATCCCTTGTTGACGCTTGTCGCTTGGTTGATCATATGCGGGGTTGGGCTGCCTTGTTGGATAAAGAAAGTCGCAAGTTAAACCGCGACCCGGATACTGAAAGAACCACAGCGTTAGCTGCGGGCCTCAGGACACTGACTGCTATGGTACCTGTCCCGGAAGATACGAGAAATTCACTGCTACTGCGAGGCTTAGACAAGCTACATTTAGCTCTCGGCCAGGTCCACGAGCGTTTAGGCCTGATTCCAGAGGCGCTAAGTTGTTATCAGCACACCGAACGCGCACCGGCCCGCGAACGATGTGCCCGCTTGCTGTTAAAGCAGAATCAGTATCCTGAGGCTCGTGTCGTGTGCGAGCAAATTCTACAGCACTCAGTAGATCCCCATGAACGCGCTTATGCTTCACGCCAGCTGTCGGGCCCTAAGCGTACTGGCGAAGCCTCTGAAACGCGTCGCTTCACGACCGAGCGACTAATACTAGCGTTGACCGAGGGGCCTTCCGTAGAGCAACAAGTCATCAACTATCTATCCAGTCAGAACCAATTGGCGCAACACACAGAAAACCATCTATACCCTGGACTTTTCGGGCTATTTTTTTGGGATATTATCTTTGCCCCCATAGCGGGCGCTTTTCATCATCCTTTTACTCGGCAGCCCGCGGATTTATTTGAACCTGACTTCGTACGGTGTCGTTCGGATTTATTTCGACTGCGTTTCGATGAGTTGTCCTCGTCACGGTTTAGGGCAGCCACATTAGCGCAAAATTGGCATGCCAAAAAAGGTCTGAGCAATCCGTTTGTAGCCTGGCATTCGCTCGAACTTGATACACTCGAATATGTTGTCGATCACACGCCATGGCCGGCATTAAAAGCAATATTTGAACGTTTGCTATCGCAGCTTCAAACCTTTCGGTCTGGTTTCCCCGATTTGCTGTGTATGACAGCTGAGGGTTATCGATTAATTGAGGTCAAGGGGCCCGGGGACCGGCTACAGTCACACCAAACTGCCTGGCTAAATTTTTTAGCCGACCTTGGGATACCAACGACGGTAATGCATATTGAGGCTCTCATAGAGACATCAGGTAAATCAGGATAACCATGAGGCCCTCACTAAAATCGACTACTACTAGTAAATCAGGGCTTGTGCTGCATTTTTCTGTTGGCGCCGTTGCTGCCTTCGTCAGGCGAGGCGATATCAATGCGCGGGTATCACACCAAACCACTACGATGGAGGGAATGATTGCGCATCAGGCTCTCCAAAAAAGCCGTGGACCAGACTATCAAAAGGAAAAGTCAGTCTCGACGGTATGTCATCAAAATGGTCATCAACTGACGATTGCCGGTCGAGCAGATGGTTACCATCCTGCCAAGGAGGGCCGGTTACCGTGGATCGAGGAAATTAAAACCACTCGGTTAGCGCCTGATCAAATTCCAACCGGTACCTCTCAGCTGCATTGGCATCAGTTGCGGCTGTACGGGCATATGATCTGCGAGGCTGAACAACTCTCGGAGGTAGAGCTAAGACTAACGTACGTTCATCCAGATTCACTCAAGACAGCTGTCATTACCAAAACCATGACTGCCGAAAATTTACAAGCGGAATTCACTGATCTGCTTCGTCCCATTCTTACTTGGTTAGAGCAAAGGGCACACTGGCTCGAGTGCCGTAACCAGCACTTAACGACGCTCAAGTTTCCCTTTGATTCATTTCGACCCCATCAACGTGATATCGCGGCAGCCGTCTATCGCAATGCGACAGCCCAGGGACAATTGTTTCTGCAGGCGCCTACCGGGCTCGGGAAGTCAATTGCGAGTTTATTTCCCGTGCTTAAGAGCCTACCAGCAACCAACGCAGAAAAAGTGTTCTATTTATCATCGAAAACTGCAGGGCAGGCAAGCGCTGAGAATGTCCTTCAACATATTCACCAAGCCTCCAAAGCACTTCGAACCATCACGATTACCGCAAAGCGAAAAACCTGCTTCAATCCAGAATTACCCTGCGATCCAGAAGTCTGTACTTATGCCAAGGATTATTACGAATCTCTGCCGGAGGCGCTGCAAGAAATCACTCAATCCTCTGGACATTGGTCGCGAGAGCGGGTTGAGGCGCTCGCAAAAACGCATGACCTATGTCCCTTTGAGCTGAGCTTAGACGCCGCTAGGGAGATGGACGTCGTTGTTTGTGACATTAATTACTGTTTCGATCCTAAGGTTCGACTGAAACGGTTTTTTGATGATCAGAAGGGCCGGTACCCAATTTTGGTCGATGAAGTGCACAATTTGATTGATCGCGCTCGTGAAATGTTTTCGGCCGAGATAAATCAGCACGCTCTGAAAGTTGCAGCGGACGATATTAAAACCCTCGCACCCGTGATATTTAAAAGTTTTAGCCGTGTTAGCCGAGCACTCACAACCCTGTCGCGCAAATCAGATCAGAACGAGTTTGAGGTGTTAGTGCCGAAATCTGAGCTTAAAACCTTTATGCGAGCAGTTTCCAACCTTTTAGGAGACTTTGACGGCGCTTTAGGTTTGCCGCCCTTACCGGAAACGGCAATGACAGCTTTCTTTCTGGCGCATCATTTTAGTCAGGTGTTCGAACAGTTTAATGAGGATTACTGCTGTGTATTAACCAAACCTGATGGACAGATTAGCCTGCGTTTGGTTTGTCTGCACCCAGGGCCGCAATTACAACAAAGTTATCGGTTGGCCGACAGCCTTGTGGGATTTTCAGCAACCTTAAGCCCTAGAGCCTATTACCAAGAAATGCTGGGCATTCCAGAAACTGCGACTTGGTTTAAATCAATGTCTCCATTTAATACCGATCACCAGCTCAGCCTTATTGTCGATTATATACCCACTCGATATGAGGCCCGAATCCATGGCGTCGAGCGCCTTGTTGACCTCATCGAAACCTGGACTTCAGCGAAACCAGGAAACTATTTGGTGTATTTTCCGTCCTATCAGTTCTTGCAGTTAGCAGCAGATCAATTACTAACCTTGCATCCTGACTATGCCTTGATTTGCCAAAAACGAGGAATGTCCAATGATACGGTTGAGGATTTCCTGACTCGGTTTCAAGAAGACAGTCAGCAACTGGGTTTTGCCGTCATGGGGGGGCAGTTCTCCGAGGGCATTGATCTCAAGGGAAAACGTCTCCTAGGTGTCATGATCATTACCCTTGGGCTTGCACCTAAGTCAAAAAGTCAGGATGCGTTGGCCGAGCATCTCGATGGCTCCTTATCTGATTTGGGGGATTCGCCTTCAGCCAGAGGTACACCCTCTCGGGGATACGACTACGCCTATCGTTTTCCGGCAATACAAAAAATCGTTCAAACCGGCGGGCGAGTGATCCGCAGCGAAGAGGATCGTGGAGTAGTAGTATTGGTCGACGCTAGATACAAGGATCGGTCTTATCAGGCCTATTTTCCGGCTTCCTGGCGAACACAAACGGTCAGCGATAAGGCCGCTTTTCATTCGAAGCTGGTAGAGTTTTGGTCGCAGCAAGATGCTTAACATTATTAGGTTTTTTGATGCCTAAGCCTTGCGAACGCAAAAACCGGCAATATTCGTTACAATTTCACTTTCCCTAAAGAAAGAAACCAAAGATGAAAATAGGCGTTGTACTACCTCATAATGAAATCGGCACCGATCCCATCGCAATTCGCGATTATGCGCAAGGCGTCGAAGCACTCGGCGCTGATCATCTGCTGGTCTACGATCATGTGCTTGGTGCAGATCCTAATCGCCCCGGAGGATGGCGCGGCGTTTATGACAGTAATGTCGCCTTTCATGAACCTCTTACCTTTCTAAGCTTTATTGCAGGGATTACCAACAAGATTGAGTTGGTGACAACGGTACTAATCCTGCCGCAGCGACAAACTGCCTTGGTTGCAAAGCAAGCCGCTGAGCTTCAGATTTTGTCTAATAATCGATTTCGCATGGGCGTCGGCACTGGATGGAATAAAATCGAGTACGAAGCTTTAAGCGTGCCTTTTGCTGGACGTGGCGCGCGCCAGGAAGAGCAGGTAGATCTTTTAAAAAGGCTCTGGCTGGAAGATACGTTAACCTACGAGGGCAGGCACCACCGGGTCAATGCGGCAGGCATTAACCCAAGGCCACAAAGATCTGTGCCTATTTGGTTTGGCGGCAGCGCCAAAGCGCTTCTGAGTCGTTGTGCTCGCATGGGAGATGGTTGGATGCCACTCATGGGGGCTAACCAAGCAGCTGCAGAGGCCATTGACTATTTGAAGGCCGTACGGGCCGAACAGGGACTTGATTGGGATTCATTTGGTATTCAAGCGCAAGCACAGTTTGCCGGCGGTACGCCTGAACGTTGGGTGAGCCATTATCAGAAATGGCAAGCGTTGGGTGCTACCCACATGGCACTGGCAACGCACAACGCAGCGCCAACAGATGCCATGGGGCATGTGGAACGTCTCAAAACCTATATTGAGGCAATTAAAACCTTGAGTTAGTCACGGCGCTCAGGCGCTAGCAACACGCAATGCGGCGCCGACAGATGCCATGGGGCGTGTGGAACGGCTCAAAACCAGTATAGAGACGATTAAAAATTTGAGTTAGTGGTAGCGCTCAGGCGCTAGCAACGCACAACTGCGCCGACAGATGCTATGCGGCGTCTGGAACGGCTCAAAAATTTTACTGGGGCAATTAAAACCTGGCGTTACTTAAAGCACTCAGGCACGAGCAACGCATCTTGGTTAAGCCATCGGACTAACTGCGCTAATTCGTTGATCTGATTAGGGCTACAATCCGGGATGCCCGGAACGTAGTGACACGGTTGCATACCTGCAGAAACTGCCGCTTGTAGTCCTGGACCAGAGTCTTCAACGACAAGACAAGCCTCAGGAATTGCGTTGCAGCGATCTGCTGCCCTTAGAAAAAGGTCGGGTTCTGGCTTACCGACTTCGACATCTTCCGCGCTAAAAATCCTGCCTTCAAACAAATCAAGCACCCCAACCCGACCGAGGACCATCCGAATTTTATCGTGAGTGCCGCTCGAAGCGACACAAAACGGTACTGGCAAAGATTCCAGTAGGCCACGCAGCTTGACATCGGGCTTGAGCGTCGTCTTAAGCGTCAGCAACGTCTGTTCCTGTAAATCATTCCAAAAAATATCATCAAGTGGCTCATCGACAATTGATTCAATTAGGCGCTGGCAATCAGCATAGGAACGGCCAACGCAACGATCGGCTATTGCCACAGACTCAGCACCGAGATAGGGCTCTAGATAGCTGCACAGGATTGTGTGCGCGACGGGTTCTGAATCCACCAAAACGCCGTCGCAATCAAAAATAATCAGCGCTACATCGGTCATTGGTTTTTCGGATTTTATGACAGGGGCGGACGCAAAGTTTAACATGAGTCAGAGGCGAATGATTTAACAAGGCAGATAGCAGTGAACCCCGAACCGATTTGGCAAGAGCAGGACTTAAAGAAAGCCCTTGGCCTAAGCGACAATCTAACAGGCCAAACTGAAATTTATGGTATCGACATCGACTCGCGACGGGTAAGTGCTGGGAGCCTATTTGTCCCGCTAACGCCGCCGGTTGCGTCGCGGGACGGTCACGCCTTTATTCCTGCAGCCTTTGCGCAGGGTGCAAGCGCGGCGCTGTCGTCAAAAATAAGCAGCGATTCTAGTAAGGTGTTTCAAGTCTCGGATACCTATGCAGCGCTGGTCCAATTGGCTAAAGCGGCGAGAGCCCGCGTCAGCGAATCATCTAAGATGATTGCAGTCACAGGAAGCAGTGGTAAAACCACCTTAAAAACCTGGTTACAGCATATCCTTTGCGGTGTTGGCCGCACCCATGGTTCCGAGGGTAGCTTTAATAATCATCTTGGGGTACCTCTTTCCTTGGCGCGAATGCCGGCAAAGACCCAATTTGGGTTGTTTGAAGTTGGCACGAATCATCCCGGCGAAATCGCACCGCTCAGCCAGATGATTCAGCCGGATATTGCACTCGTGTTGAATGTCTTGCCGGTACACATCGGTCATTTCAATACTTTAGAAGCGCTCAAAGCGGAGAAGTTGAGCATTGCTGCAGGGCTTAGTCCCACAGACACCCTGATCGTAGAAGCTGGGCTCGCGACCGCTGTAGATAGACCTGTGACGACTTTTTCGATCCAAGATTTTGACACATCTAAGCAACACGGCGAGCTTTCAGAGCAAGGTTTGATACTGTATTCAGGTTCGGTTTCAGTGAACGGCGAGTGGTATAGCCTTTCTTTGCCCGCACCCGGGGCGCACTTGCTTGCTACGGCCGCCGCTTGCCTGGCGGTGACCCAAGTACTCAATATAGATTCCAAAGATGTAATCGAGGCGCTGCGCACGGCGCCATTGCCTGCAGGCCGGGGGCATCGGGTCGAAAAAAGCGGCATAACCATTATTGATGATAGCTATAACGCTAATCCTGAGAGCATCCGCTTTTCGCTGCAGTCTCTAAAAACCGAGCCTGCCCGGCGCCGTCACGTGATCTTGGGGGAGATGCATGAACTGGGAGCGTATGGCGTTGCTGCGCATGACAGTGTGCTTGCAGCGGCCCTTGAATTCGACAGCGTGGTAGCGGTGGGGGAGGGTTTTAGAGCTGCAGCAGAAAAATATCAAGTGCCCTACGTCGAATCGGCGGCAGACATCGACCTTGAAGCCTACAGTCTCGGCCTAGCCTCCGGCGATCGAGTCCTTGTAAAGGGGTCTAACCGTGTTTTTTGGACCCAAGGTTTTGTCGATCAACTGGTTAAACGGATCCCAGCACCCTAGAGGCCAATGCTTGGTTTTACAAAGCGGGTCGCTAAGACTAGTTTTAAAATTGCTGTCATTCTGCTTGAAACGCCATGCCTATTGCGTTGTTGAGTTAGCCCTGCGCTAGGTTAGACGGCAACAACCCGCTGTTTGTCGTGACGCCTGAAGGTCAATCTTTACCCTCGGGGAGATCCAAAATCGAAGCAGTATATTCAAGGTCGACATAAAGTCCTTGCTGCCCCTCATCGAGTTCCGACATTGCGTGCCAATCAATGGCGTCATAACCGCGTTGATCGAGTAGGGGGTATTTAATAATTTCAAAGTAAGGCGAGTAATCGAAATCGCTCGGAGTGCAGAGTTTTGGGTTGCGACGATAGAACCGCAGGCCGCCATCCTGGCGAACTACCAACGGCAGGATTGGAAATTGGACCTGACCAAAAGCTTGAGCGATCATCGTGGAGCAAACTGTTTTAGTTGCCGTCCCTGAATTACGCGCGAACAAACTCGATCGCCAACGTTTTGGCAAGATAAACCAAGGAAACAGAAATCGCAGTAAATCGAAAATTTGGCGAACGTCGTAAGGCGCCCCGATACGAGAGATAGCATAGGCAACAACGCGGTCGGCGTCGGCTCGCTTCAATCCACTTGGGCGCGCCATACGCAGATGATAGCCTTCATATGTGGCCAAAGGCTGGACTATGGTTCCGCGACCTAGAAAGCTTTCTACCAATAAGGGCTCATCATCAGGGCCGTCAAAATGCGCAGATAACTGGTCTCTAAGCTCAGGAATGCGAATGTCTCTGAGACAACCAACGGATAGCGCAGCATGCGTCCAAGGTGACAACGTAACCCAGCGAATAACATCACTGACCCTCGACACGCCTTCCACCAAAATAACATCCCCAGGAATTGTTGTGCGCTTTAGCGTTGCTAAATCGGACAGAGGATGTCCCGGTTTCAAACGCTCAGCGTTCAAAAATCTGGTGATTCTCTCAGACAGCCACTTCATACAGGTGCTCAGCAAAACGTTCCGAGCAGTGTACCGCAATCTAACCCGAGCACCCATTCGCTTTGCAGCCATCCCAAGACATGCCATACTTTTGGCCGCACGCATATCGCTCAGCACTGCATGATTGTCGATAAACTAGGAAGACGTTTTAAAAACCTGCGGGTCAGTCTAACCGCGGCGTGTAACTACGCCTGTACCTATTGTGTTCCCAACGGCAAGCGGCTGCTTAAAGCGGAGAACGAATTAAGTGCCTGTTCGCTTTTGACTCTGACCCAGTTGATCCAGGCTGCTGCTGGCATAGAGCAGCTACGTATCACCGGAGGAGACCCGCTAGTCACGCCGAAATTCGATGATTTTTTGCTGGGCGTTGCTGCCCTTCCGCTAAAGGATTTTAGTCTCACGACAAATGGTCAACTACTATTATCCAAGGCCGATGTTATCGAAGCCAGTGGCATCAGCAGGATGAACATTAGCCTAGACACCTTGAACCCCCTCAAATTCAAGCAGATAGCGCGAGGTGGCGACCTTGAAACGGTCTTAAAAGGCATTGATAAGATGCAGGCGCTGGGGATTAAACTGAAAGTCAACATGGTGCCAATGCGGGGCACCAATCAGGATGATATCTTGCCATTGCTCGATTACTGCCTGGATCGCAATATTGAACTGAGATATATCGAGCTCATGCGGATGGGCCATTTGACCCAAGGCACTCGATACCAGGCGGATTTTCTGTCAATGCAGCATCTGTTAGACGAGATTGGCACACGCTATCGGTTCGAGCGAACTGACGCGCCGTTTGATTCGACAGCGGTTCGCTTTCACATCCCAGAGCGCGGATATTTTGGCATCATTGCCAATGAAAGCGAGCCATTTTGTACCGCCTGCACTCGGTTACGCTTGTCCTCCGATGGCTTCCTCTATGGCTGCTTGTCTAACTCGGCGCGCACTTACATCGGTGATTTGGTCGATTTACCGAGCCATTTGGCATTACCGAAATTACAAAAGATTCTACTCAAAGCGCTGGGCGACAAACAGCTGGCTTTTCAAGGCGAAACCACGGTGATGAAGTTTATCGGTGGTTAGGACAGGACAATATCGGTGAAGGATTAATACCTATAAGCCCGGCCGATAGCGCTGGTCATAAGGCACAGGGTAACGTTAGTATCACAGGCGTAGTTTAAAAACCAATACTGGAGATTCCACCATGATGGACCTTGATATTCCCGAAAGACTCATACCCGTGAGGGATAAAATTGATCAGTTCGTACGGGAGCGAATCGATCCATTAACCGAAGAATATTATGACGAGATCAACGTCGGTGACCGCTGGCAGCTAACCGATCGCCAACTCGAAATTTTAGACGGCTTGAAGGCTCAAGCCAAAGAAGCGGGATTGTGGAATTTCTTCTTACCCGCAAGTCAAGGTGGTGCCGGTGTTACCAATCTAGAATATGCCCATCTTGCTGAAGTTATGGCTCGTAACCCCATCGCCTCTGAAATATTCAATTGTGCGGCACCGGATACGGGCAATATGGAAGTCCTTGAGCGATATGGTTCAGAAGAACAGAAGAAGACCTGGCTAGAGCCATTGCTGGAAGGCAAAATTCGATCTGCGTTCGCGATGACTGAACCAGGTGTCGCCTCCTCGGATGCGACCAATATCGCTACGACAGCGGTGCTCGACGGCGATGAGTGGTTGATCAATGGTGAAAAGCACTACATTAGCGGTGCCGGTGACCCTCGCTGCAAAGTTATGATCACGATGGTCGTGACCAATCCAGACGCTCCTAAGCATCTTCGGCAATCCCAGATTTTAGTACCTATGGATGCTCCTGGCGTTGAAGTCCTTCGTCCTATGTACGTATTCGGAAAAGATGACGCGCCCCATGGTCACATGCACATCAAGTTCGACCAAGTGCGAGTACCCAAAGACAATATGATCCTTGGGGAAGGGCGTGGCTTCGAAATCAGCCAGGGTCGCTTAGGACCGGGCAGAATTCATCATTGCATGCGTTCTATTGGCGTCGCCGAAAGGGCGCTGGAATTACTGTGTAAACGTGCCGTTAGCCGTACAGCATTTGGTAAGCCTTTGGCGGAGCTAGGCGGCAATTATGATGTCATTGCCGATAGCCGCATCGAGCTCGATATGTGCCGATTAGCGGTATTAAAAGCAGCTTATATGATGGACACCATCGGTAATAAAGAAGCCCGAAAGTACATTTCTGCGATTAAGGTCTCTGTACCTAATATGACGCTCAAAATTATTGATCGCGCTATTCAGATCTATGGTGCGTTGGGCGTTTCCCAAGACACGCCATTAGCAGCAATGTGGACAGGGCAACGGACCTTACGTTTGGCAGATGGCCCTGACGAGGTTCATCGACGGGTGATTGCTAGAGAGGAATTGAAGCAGTATCAGTAATCTCGAGTCATCGGTGAGGAAGGCCGCGGATGCGGCCTTTTTTATGCCTGGCTAGAGGGGGTTGGGTGACATGAAGAGCAACCCCTCGTTGTTTCTTGTGTTATCCGCCGATGGCTTTATATCGAGTCTCAAGATAGAGAGTCTCAAGATAGAGAGTCTCAAGGTGATGATATACTCTAAAACCTAGCAGAGTGTTTGCAAAAGGTGCACTAAAAACGCTATGACTCTAACCCACAGTATGCTGCGCGCTTCCCGCCAGAAGCGAACCGTCGCTTTGACCCGAAGCGCCGTTATGGGGCTCTGGTTAATTGGCGCTATAACCCTGAACGGCGCAGTTGCCGAAACTGTAACGCTAAATTCAGCAGGTTCATTGACAGCTGCGGGACCCGATGAGCCTTCATTCCCCCAAGATACCGTCAGACTTAGTGCGCCGCGTGCGGCGCCTCCTGGCATGGTCCAAGAGCGCGCTGAAACGGTAGATCGCACTTCGGGCACTGCACTTTTAGAAGTATCCGAGCCAGAAGTTTCTGAGCAAATAGGTCCAATGAATAGTGCCCAGACGAAACAACCAGCAATCGCTGATACGTCGAATGGAGTTGCTGCTACCGCTTCTTTGGTCAGGGATGAAGCGGCGCCTTTAGGCAGAAGTGTTTACGCCCGCGCACAACCTCTGGATATCACCGCGCCAATTTCTGTGACACAAATAATTTTGCTTGATCAATCAATCCCAACGGGCAGCATTTTGAGCTTAGGACCCTATCAGGCAATGGGCGCTTGGTACCAAATGATTGATAGCGCTGCACCAAACTTCGTGGTCTTGGAAGCGAGTGTTCGAGATCACTGGCAATACCTCCCAGATACAAAAGCGGGGATCACTGCGTCACAACTGCAGTTTCAGCTCATAGGCCCAACATTACCTCCAGCAACCCGTTTTGAAATTGGCTATAAAAACCTAACCAGGCACAAGTCCGCACTGGCGCCGCTGTCGCTGCCAGTTACGATTAAAAGGCCTGAGGATGATGCGCCTCAGCGCCTGGTCTCTGAGGTCCGTGAAACAGTAGCAGGGCCGGCTACGGTTATTCATCTAGATCTGCCTGGCTCTGTCGGAGTGGGTCAAGCCTTTGACTTACATGGCACGCTGACCGATCGCTATGGACATATCAGCGCGAGCACCGTGAGCTCTTTAGACCTTATTATAAACAACAAGTTACATTCAGAAATTGCGGTGGATAATTCGACTTTTGACGAGCAATTAGTCCTTGACGAACCTGGAGAATATCGATTTCTTGCCCGTTCGCCTGGCGGCGGCCTAAAAAGTGATGAAATTTTTATTCAAGTTATCGATCAGCCTGAAGCGCAGCTGCTATGGACCGACTTCACAGCATCGTCTATCAACCGTTGGTTAAAGATGCTGCCAGAGAGGGCAGTACCAGATAGGGTAGTGCCAGACGGGCTATCACGAGCCGATCCGCCGCGTTCAACGATTGAGTTCACTCCTGAAACGCTACAGTCGCAGACCCAGCTAGGGGCTACCGATGTTAAAGTGAAGCATCATGAAGTCACGAGCCAAATGCCAAACGGCATTCCCGCGGCCCCACTAGTCGAGTCTCCGCGGGACGAGCTTTACGAAACGGGCCGCGAGGTTAGCGATGCCTTGCCGCGAGCACCAACACGCCTGCAGACCAACACTGAAGCGATAAACCTTGAAGTGATGTCCATCCCTGAAGCCGCTCTGACTCAGACCCAAGTGCTTGGGCCAGGGGCTCGCAGCTTTGTTACTAGGTCATATGCCGGCGTTTCGAGCGGCGATCAGGCCGGAAGCCTATCGACTGCCGCTACCGCCGAATTACCAGGGCTCTACAGTGATTTTGCGCCAATTCAATCAGGGGGCCAAACCTCAACTTTAATTGCAGGCCAGGATCCGCTCTTAATCGGCCATCCGGAATCTACCAGTGACAGACGCTTGCACAAATTGTCCTTGGTGCAGCAGTTAGTAGGTGCTAGTGGGCACCAATGGTTCACCGAGAGAATCGCAGAGCTGGGTGATACTTTGGGCGTCGTCAGCACTCGCGACAGCTTCTCGCCCAGAGCGGGTGGTACCTCGCCTGTAACGGGGCTTTGGGTGCATAAAGGGCAGGATTGGTTATCCGCCTTGCGATTGGGCCAAACTTTTGTCTCGAGCGGTGCTCGGGCTGGACTCACTTTTTCAATCAATGGCACACGGTTTGGTAGAGCTCAAAACAGTCCTTTACGTGATCTTAAACTCTCGGTCGAGTCAGACATCCCACCCCTATGGGCTCGCATCTATCGTAATGGCGAGGTTCTGCAGCAGCTCGCTTTTGATGCAAGTGATCCAGCCATCGCCACAGCATCGACCTCCGAACGCAACGTATCTGAGACGACTGGCCGATTGTATTTGTATGTG
>JADHNJ010000006.1 GCA_016779565.1 Pseudomonadales bacterium | reverse complement strand
CAGCCTCTGAAGCGATGCCCGCTTCTGCGGCTATTTCTTTGCTTTTAGGCTCTGGGATCTGCGTCTGACGAACATTTTCAGGCCTAGTCTTTGGCTTGGGACTCGGCGTCTTTTCGATCGCGGGCTCTTCGTCAGGCTCACCGGCTACTGCCGATGGCAGACGCATCAGCTTAGCCCCTATATACATTGGCGGTAAATCTAGCTGCTCTTCAGCGCGCTCGGGCCATTCAACCACAAGCAAAAATCCGACGAACGCGTGGAAGAGTAACGCCAAGAAAGTCGGAGCAAGCAGGGACCTTAGCATCCAGGATGCCCTAAATCTGGGTGGGCTGGGTGATCAACCCGACATTTTGAACACCCGCCTGTTGTAATCTATCCATCAGATCAACAATCAGGCCGTAAGGAATCTCAACGTCTCCTTCAACCAACACTTGAATATCGGGATTACTCGCGGCTATTTTTGCAACTGATTCGGCCACTTGCGACAGCTCAAGACTCGCTTGATCGCCCTCAACATCGAGGGAGTAACCACCTGTCTTGTCAATCGTCACAGTCAAAAACTTGCTGGCATCTTCGATCGCTATAGGATCGCTAGTGGCTTCTGGCAGCGTCACCTTAATACCTTGGGTCATGAGCGGCGCAGTGACCATAAAAATCACGAGCAATACCAGCATAACGTCAATATAAGGCACAACGTTGATATCTGACATCGGCCGCCTTCGACGAGCCTTGGCCATGGTTAATCCTCCTGAATAGAACGATTCAAAATCGCAGCAAACTCATCCGAAAAAGTTTCAAAACGATTCATAAGTACTTCTACTTGGGCAGAATATCGATTGTATGCAATCACCGCTGGAATCGCCGCAAATAGACCAATGGCAGTGGCAATTAGCGCCTCAGATATCCCTGGTGCTACCACGGCCAAACTGGCTTGATTGGACATTGCCAAGCCTCTGAACGAATTCATAATGCCCCAAACCGTCCCAAATAAGCCGATGTAGGGACTGGTCGACCCGACGGTGGCTAGAAAAGGCAGCGCTGCTTCCAAACGTTCTTCTTCTCGGGCCATCGCAACGCGCATCGCTCGCTGCACGTTCTGCATTATGCGCTCGGCCTGATTTCCATACTGCTGCCTTGAACGCGTGAACTCCCTGAATCCAGCTTGGAATAAGTGCTCAACACCGATGACTTCAGAGTCAGACTGTTCAATCTCGATAAAGATTGCGCGGAGATCTTGTCCTGACCAAAATTCATCCTCAAAATTAATCGCCAGTCGCTTCACCGTCGACAACAAAAAAGCCCGTTGGAAAATCAAAACCCAGGATATCAAGGATGCCAGCAACAATGTCAGCATGACAATCTGCACCACCAGCGATGCATTCAAAATCAGGGTCAGTATCGAGATAGGCTCATTCATTTACGAGTTTCCAGTCAATTGATGCGCTGCCAGAACTTGTCAGCGCTTGATTCAGCTCTACTTACTTTCATCCATCGCTTGAGCAAACAGGTCCGGCTTGTCAGCGCTTGTTTTTGGGGTTAGACCAAAATGTAGATAGGCCCGATTGGTTGCAATGCGTCCCCTTGGCGTTCTCATGATAAAACCCTGTTGAATCAAATAGGGCTCATAGACATCCTCAATGGTATCTCGCTCCTCGCCAATGGCTGCAGCAAGGCTATCAATGCCTACTGGCCCGCCATCAAACTTATCAATCATTGCCATCATGAGGCGCCGATCCATCGCGTCGAACCCAGATGCATCTACCTTTAATAAGTTCAGCGCTTCATCTGCTAAGGGTTGTCGAATGATACCGTCACCCCGGACTTCAGCGAAGTCTCTGACTCGGCGCAACAAACGGTTAGCGATTCTTGGCGTACCTCTTGAACGTACGGCGATCTCTCTTGCACCATCGTCATCACAGGGAACGGACAACAACCGCGCAGATCTCAATAAAATCTTGGTGAGGTCATCAACCTGATAAAACTCAAGCCGTTGGACAATACCAAAACGGTCACGCAGGGGAGAGGTGAGCAAGCCAGTGCGCGTCGTGGCGCCGACCAACGTAAATCTAGGTAGATCTAATTTTATTGATCGAGCCGAAGGCCCCTCACCAATCGTCAGGTCTACTTGAAAGTCTTCCATTGCTGGATAGAGCACTTCTTCCACGGCGGGGCTAAGCCGATGAATCTCATCAATAAACAGGACATCTCCTGCCTCTAAATTAGTCAGAGCAGCAACTAAATCGCCTTTCTTTTCAATCACTGGGCCCGCGGTTGATTTGATCGCTACGCCCATTTCAGCAGCCACAATATTGGCAAGGGTGGTCTTCCCCAAACCTGGCGGCCCAAAAATCAAGGTATGATCGAGAGATTCCTGTCGATTCCGGGCCGCATCTATGAACAAAGACATTTGCTCGCTTACCGCTGGCTGCCCAACATACTCTGCCAAAGATTTGGGTCTAATCGCCCAATCTTGCTTTGGCTCCTGAGGGCGCGCCTCTGGCGCAATTAATCGATCTTCTTCGATCATGATTGACCCATCACCCTAACAATTTCAACGCTTGACGAATGAGCCCTTCGACATTGTCAGCTGGGTCACCAATTTGAGCTAACACCCTGCTCACTTCTTGACTGCGATAACCCAAACCGACTAACGCCGTTTCTGCGTCATCTAAAGCAGAGTTCTCAGTCTTTGGATCACCGCCCAAAGTCAAAGCACCCTGCCACTCATCGACCTTATCACGCATTTCCATGATCAATCGCTCGGCCATCACCCGACCAACACCGGGTATACGATTTAAGGTCTTTACTTCATTGCTCTGAACAAGCCCTGCAAATGCTTGTGCATTTACCGAAGACAAAATTGCCAGCGCTAATTTGGGGCCTACTTTATTAACCCTTATCAGTGCCCGAAACAAATCTCGGTCAGGTCTCTCCAAAAATCCAAACAGCGTCTGCGCATCCTCTCTGACCACAAAGTGAGTAAACAGTTCGATACCCACATTGACCTTTGCTAACGAGGACGTTGCCAGCGGGACCTCCACTTCATAGCCCAACCCAGCAATATCGATAATCAACTGCTGAGGTTTAATTTCTATCACTTGCCCTTTGATGCGAGCAATCATCCTTCTGGCCCCACAAGACGACCCCGCCGGAATCGATCTGAACCAGCGCCTAATCGATTTAAATTACTCTGGGTTTGGGCATGACAAAGCGCGATGGCCAAGGCATCCGCCGCATCTTCTTGGGGCTTACCCTCCAGGCCTAAAAGTACTTGAACCATGTGCTGAACCTGCGCCTTACGAGCCCCACCACTTCCAACAACTGCCTGTTTGATCTTCTTCGCCTCGTACTCGAAGATCGGTACATCTGCCTGCGCCGCGGCCAACAGCCCAACCCCACGCGCTTGCCCTAGCTTGAGTGCTGACTCAGCACTACGCGCCATAAAGATACGTTCGATGGCGATATGTTGGGGCTGATGCCGATCGATAAGCTCTTGCAGACCATTATAAATTTCATGCAGGCGGGTTGCAGCAGAGGCCGAAAGCGTCGCTCGGATACACCCACTGCTGATATAGGTGCTTGTTGCGCCTCGGCATCGAATCACGCCAAAACCCGTGACTCGAGATCCAGGGTCAATCCCTAAAATTACTGACATAGAACCGTCCCGTCGTTCTAGTCTGAGTCTAGCACAGCGGCTCCCAATGCCCTCAATACCCTATTGCAAAAGTACCAATCCACAAGACCAGCAACAATATTTCAAAGGTATCAACAACTGAAAAATCCTAAAGCCGCCGCTGAAACCACCGGCCACAGTCCTTATGATGGCTTTACTCCTCTGACATTCGCTCGGGAAAGTTAGCGTTAGTATAAACGCTGGTTACATCGTCGAGGTCCTCAAGCATCTCTAAGAGTTTGCCTACTTTCTCGGCTTGCTCCTGGTCTAGATCTGTCGAGGTTTGAGGCACCATTGCAATTTCCGCATCGACCGCTTCGAAGCCTTCTGCGCTTAACGCGTCTTTAACAGCCAAAAAGCTCTCTGGCAGAGTTGCGACTTCGATGGAACCGTCTTCGACAACATCGACATCTTCGGCGCCAGCTTCAATTGCAATTTCGACGATCTGATCTTCAGCCGAGTTAGGAGCGAATAAAATCTGACCCCGTTTATCGAAAAGATAGGCGACCGAACCGTCGGTTCCTAGATTACCGCCGCCTTTGCTAAACGCGTGCCTAACTTCTGCGACTGTGCGGTTACGGTTATCGGTCATCGTTTCAACCATTACAGCGACGCCACCAGGGCCATAGCCCTCATAGGTCAGCGATACGAGCTCTGCGCCATCCTGACCGCCGGCACCCCGAGCGATCGCCCGCTCCATGGTGTCTTTGGGCATCTGAGCCGCTTTCGCCTTATCCACTACTGTCCGAAGGCTTGGGTTATCCTCGACGTTTCCACCGCCATCTCTTGCCGCGACCGTGAGCTCTCTAATAATTTTGGTAAATACTTTTGCCCGCTTGGCGTCCTGACCAGCCTTACGGTGTTTGATATTGCTCCATTTACTGTGACCCGCCATAACAGTCTAAGCCTCGTCAAAGATTTGTCTTAATGCTCAGTTCTCGCAATTGCTGAAGTTCCACTTCGCTAGGCGCTGCCGTTAACAGACACGTCGCATTTTGCGTCTTGGGGAACGCAATCACGTCCCTGATGGCTTTGGTGCCCGATAACAGCATAACGAGTCTGTCGAGACCAAAGGCAATACCACCGTGGGGGGGTGCGCCCAAGGCCAGAGCTTCTAATAGGAAGCCGAATTTAGCCTCGGCCTGCTCCTCTGACAGATTGAGCACTTTAAAAATAGCTTTTTGCCATTCAGGATCATGGACTCGAATCGACCCGCCGCCAACTTCATACCCATTAATCACCATATCATAGGCTCTCGAGCCCGCTTGACCTGGGTTTTCCGTTAAAGCCTCCAGACTTCCTGACGGATGTGTAAAAGGATGGTGTACTGCAGTCCAAGTTTTTGCATCAGTCTGCTCAAACATTGGAAAATCAACTACCCAGCAGGGCGCCCAGTCTTTTTCATACAAATCCAGGTCTTCGGCCAATCGACAGCGCAGCGCGCCCAATGCGTCGCTAACAACAGAAGCTTGGTCGGCGCCAAAGAAAATTAAGTCATTATCCACCGCTTGCACACGTTGCAAAACTTCTTCGACAACCGACTCTGGCAGAAATTTCAAGATTGGTGATTGCAACCCCTGTATCCCTGCGGCCCGGTCATTGACCTTAATATAGGCCAAACCCTTTGCTCCGTAGATGCCGACGAAGCGGGTTAAATCATCGATATTTTTCCTACTCAAGCGATCCCCATTCGGCAATTTCAGCGCAGCGACTCGACAGCTAGGATCCTTAGCGGGGCTACTAAAGACTTTAAACTCAACATCCGTCATCAGATCATCAATATCGATCAATTCGAGGCCAAATCGCAGATCTGGCCTATCGGTGCCGAATCGCCTGATGGCATCTCGATAAGAAAGCACTGGTAAATCTTCAAAATTGACATCAATCAGCGTACTAAACAGGCCTTTGATCATGGATTCCGCAAGGCTCATTACATCCTGCTCATTGACAAAGGCCGCTTCGATATCAATTTGGGTAAATTCGGGTTGTCGGTCTGCTCGCAGATCCTCATCTCGAAAACATCGGGCAATTTGGTAATAACGATCGAACCCCGAAACCATCAACAACTGCTTAAAAATTTGTGGCGACTGAGGCAAAGCGTAAAAGTTTCCTGGATGAACACGTGAAGGCACCAAATAGTCGCGCGCACCCTCAGGCGTTGCTTTTGTCAAAATCGGCGTCTCAATGTCGACAAAGGACTCGGCATCCAAAAAGTTCCTGATAAAGTGACTGGCTTTGGATCGAAGTCGAAGCCGCTGCTGCATATCCTGCCGGCGCAGATCAATAAACCGGTAGCGCAATCGCACATCTTCACCCGCTTCAGAATACTCATCTAACTGAAAAGGCGGCGTTTTAGCTCGGTTGAGTAACATCAAGCTTTTACCCAACACTTCGATCTCGCCGGTTGGCATTTTAGGATTGACTGCGGCGGCGTCTCGCGCGCGAACCTTTCCTTCTATAGCTACGACAAATTCGTTACGCATCTGATCAGCCAATGCAAAACTGGCTTCGGTATCCGGGTCAAATACGACCTGAACAATCCCTTTATGATCACGAACATCTAAAAATATAACGCCACCGTGATCCCGCCGCCGATGAACCCAACCACAAAGCGTTAGACTCTGATCGATATGCTCGGCGCGTACATCGCCGCAAAAATGACTTCTCATAGATACATCCAGTCTACACTGATGAGTTTAAAGGCTGTCTTGACCGCTCCAGCGACAGACGCCTGGTTAGATTCTAAAGGCCCACTTAATCGCTACCGCCGCTTGAGGTAGTGCTCGAACTCGACGAGGGCGCCTTGCTGTCAGATGAGCTACTCGAGCTCCCGCTGCTTCCTGTGTCAGTGCCAGCGGAGACATTCTTTTTGGCGCCAGTCTTGAAGTCTGTTTCATACCAACCGCCACCTTTAAGCCTGAAGGCGGCAGCCGAAACCTGTTTTTTTAAACCTGGCTTAAGACACGCTGGACAGTCTACCAGCGGACTATCTGCCATCTTTTGAATTTTTTCTAATCGATGATCACAAAGGCTACACATGTATTCATAAATCGGCATAACCGGTCTCCAATATTCAAACCTAGAACGTGCCAAGGGCGCGGAATTATACCCAAACAAACCCTACGGCAACACTATGACGCGCTAGATCTATAAAAATAGGTATAAATACATTCATACATAGCAAAACAGCTTGCTCAAAAGCATTTCATCCGCTATAAAACTTCCATGATTGATCAAAGGGTCAGATCTTGAACGATTGATTTTTCATATCAAGTGCCTTCGCCTTAGCCAGGGCACTCTAACTAAACTTTGAACTACGAGGATCGTTTCCATGGCAGCAAAAAAAGCTCCTGCAATCAAGACAAAATACACCAAAAGCGCCATCATTGATTCCATAGCTGGAAGCACTGATCTCAGCAAGAAGCAAGTCAATTCGGTTCTAGACGAACTCACTTCGCTGATCGAACGGCACATCAAGAAAGGTGGTGCTGGCGAATTTGCGCTGCCTGGACTCATGAAAATCAAGACTGTTCGAAAGCCAGCTCGTAAAGCGAAGAAGGGCGTCCCGAATCCATTCAAGCCAGGCGAGACTATGGACGTTGCTGCCAAGCCTGCCAGCACAGCTGTAAAGATTCTGCCACTTAAGGGTATGAAGGATTTTGTTTGAACTTTAAGTCCTGAAAAAAGACCGCTTAGGCGGTCTTTTTTTTGCCCGACTTCCCTCATTGCTTAACCACATGTGACAGCTTCACTCGGTCCTGCTTGCCACCGAGACCGTCCTGCCGTTGGTTAGAAATCCTTTTTTCACGCTCTGCTGGCAACGGTTAACGGTCAACGGTCAACGGTCAACGGTCAACGGTCAACGGTCAACGGTCAACGGTCAACGGTCAACGGTCAAAGCTTACGCCAGGGAACTAACCCATTTAACGGACCTGACAATACCCTTGCTCAATACTACAGTCTTACGTTGAGCGCCGGTTCCGCACGTCTAACCACGGGATTTACTTCAGACATCGATTAATCTGGCATACTATGCGCATGCGAGTCGCCAGGAAAAGTGCTGAAATTCCAAGCCTGAGCGGCGTAAATTCAAAGACAGTAATTTTTTTTAGCGCTTTAGGCTCAGGTCCGCCGGGACGAACTCAATAAGAGAATTCAAGTAGATGAAAGCATCACAATTTTCGATTTCAACCATCAAAGAAACACCATCAGATGCCGAAATTGTTTCGCACCAACTCTTAATCAAAGGGGGGTTTATCAAGAAACTGGCATCGGGAATTTACTCTTGGATGCCGATGGGTTTGCGAGTGCTGCGCAAAATCGAACAAATCGTACGCGATGAAATGGACCGATCCGGCGCCCAGGAGCTCCTGATGCCTGTTTCTCAGCCCGGTGAACTTTGGGAGGAATCGGGGCGCTGGCAACTTTACGATGAGGGCCTGCTACTCAAATTCAAAGATCGCCACGACCGAGATTTTTGCTTTGGCCCAACTCACGAGGAGGTTATCACTGACATTGCGCGCACCGAGCTCAGAAGCCATAAGCAATTACCGGTGAACTACTACCAAATTCAAACAAAGTTTCGAGACGAGACGCGCCCCAGGTTTGGGGTCCTAAGGGCTCGGGAATTTATTATGAAGGATGCCTATTCATTTCATAATTCTCTTGATTGTTTGCAATCAACCTTCGAGCAGATGCACGCAACCTACACACAGATTTTGACTCGCATGCAGTTAGAATTTAGAGCCGTTGACGCTGATAGTGGCAGCATTGGAGGCTCAGGATCTATAGAATTTCATGTCTTGGCTGATAGCGGCGAAGATCTAATCGCCTTTAGCGCCGACGGCAGTTATGCCGCCAATATCGAACTCGCAGAGGCGTTAGCACCGGAAGCCAACGACACGCCCATGAAGGCCCTCACCAAAGTTGAGACGCCTAACCAGAAGACCATATCAGCGGTCGTAAGCTTTTTGGATGTTCCCGTTGAGACTACGATCAAAACCCTCATCGTAGAGGGTTCTCAAACGCCTTTGGTTGCTTTGGTCTTAAGAGGTGACCACACGCTTAACACGCTAAAGGCAGAGAAACTGCCAGAGGTTCGGCAACCACTAACACTTGCCGCAGAAGCTGACATCCAATCTACTATTGGTTGTGCACCTGGTTCGATTGGACCTGCAGGTCTTAATAACTGTCCCATTGTAGTAGATCGATCTGCAGGTGTTTTATACAACTTTGTTTGTGGCGCTAATGAGGATGGGTTTCATTTCACCAATGTGAATTGGCATAGGGATACCCCTGATATTGTCATCGCCGACATCCGCAATGTCGTGTCAGGCGACCCCTCACCCAATGGCAACGGAGCCCTCGACATTCGCAAAGGCATCGAAGTAGGCCATATTTTTCAACTTGGTAATAAATACAGCGCACCCATGAAGGCAACCGTGCTGGATGCTGAGGGTAAAGCCCAAACAATGGTGATGGGCTGCTATGGCATCGGGGTATCGCGTTTAGTGGGCGCAGCGATCGAGCAAAATCATGATGACAAGGGTATTGTGTGGCCGGCCAGTATTGCACCCTTTCAGGTTGTTGTTATTCCTATTAATGCTCATAAATCGCCCAACGTCGAGCGCGTATCACTTGAACTTTATGAGCAACTTGAGGCCGCTGGCATTGAGGTACTTTTAGACGATCGCGAGCAGTTACGACCAGGCGTCAAATTTGCCGAGGCAGAACTTATTGGCTACCCACACCGAATCGTCGTTGGCGACAGAACCCTTGCCAATAACGAGGTGGAATACACCGAGAGACGGACCCTCGAGGGTGCCAATTGGCCAATATCTGAGGTCACGACGCGCTTGCTCTCGGCATTGGGTAAGGCCCAATGAACCACTGGGTCCACGATTGAGTCGTAGCTAATAACCTAGCCCTGCCAGGACTGACTCCTGGGTTTGGGGTCCAACCAATTGGGCAAGTACTTCTCCAGTAGGAGAGATAATCACCGTAGTCGGTAGCACCTCGGGCGCGGGATAGCCATAAATCATAGCAGGATCGGATGCCAACACTGGGAAGGCGATCCCCATTTTAGCGATGTCCGCCTGCTGCTGTTGTGGGTCGGTGGGAGCATCAAAATTAACTCCAAAAACAAGCGCATCAAATTCCTCGGCCTGGTGCAGCGCGTTAAATTCAGGAATTTCAGTGATACAGGGCCCACACCAGGTCGCCCAATAGTTAATCACCAAAGCCCGTCCCTGAATATTGTGGTCTGCTAAACTTAAAGCTTTACCGCCATCAACCTTGGCCTCTTCACAGCCAAGCAGACTTAGCACGACCAAACCTAACCCACTCAACCACTTGCCTATTCGATCCATTGCTTTTAATTGCCTATTCGATTCATTACTTCTACCAGCTTGGCACCCGCCTCACCGCTCCATCTCGAACCCGTACTCGAACTCGGATAAAAGGGTGACAACTTGCTAAACTGTGGCCACACAAAATTATCTCACACTCGGGCGCACAAACGACCAGCGCGCGTTTAGCGATAGATGTCCTTGCGGCCAAGCGCCAACCTCAAAGACCGGGCGGCCCAAAGGACATCACCTAATCCCGCTATACAGTCTTGCGGCTTAACTAAGCTTGCAGGCAGCACCAATCCGATAGAACTTATGATGCCTGAGCTAAGTTTTGCACTGCTAGCCTACATCTTGCCACCACGAGCACCTAAGTAGGCAACCACCTCTGCGCCCGCCAGAATAATCAACCATGCCATGTACAACCAGAGCAACAGGCCTGGCAGTGCCGCAAAAGCGCCATAAACCAAAGTGATAGACGAATACTGCATCAACAACCCAAAACCAAAGCGCGCCAACTCAAAAATAAGCGCGACTCCAACGCCTCCCAACATAGCGTGGATCAGTGGCACACGGGCACTGGGCACAAGAAAATACAGCAGTGTATACATGGCACTGCTGGTAAGCAGGGGAAATAAAAACAAAAACGGCTGCGAAAGTACCAAGGTTTTCAAATATGGCATAGACAAAACGTATATTGAAACCGACAGACCCGAGAACAAAAGCACTGGCCCAAGGATCAATAAGCCGAGATAAATCAGCAGACGACTGAATCCCGACCGAGGAGATTTTACTTGCCAAATGTCATTCAAGGTCCGTTCTACGGTGTTCAACATTAGCAGCGCTGTAACCGCTAACAATATTGCACTGGGTATACTCAGTGATTGGGCTTGAGTCGAAAATTGTTTTAGGTAGGCCCGGATCGAACCAACGCTTTCTGGGACGATGTAGGAAAACAAAAATGTTTCGATCGAGGCATCCACCTGGCCGAGCCCTCCGAAGGTCGCCAAAGATAGATAACCAATGGTGATTGCCGGCACAATGGCAAACAAGGTTTGCAACGTTAGCGCGCCAGCGACCACTTGACATCGGTCATCTTTAAACTGTTTGTAACAGCGCATTATCGATATGACCAACCGCGCCCCGACACCTTTCATTCCGACATCCTTTTCGTCACACTTTTACCCTCCAACGATCTCAAGGCTGCCTTATGACAATGATCCTATATCACAATCCTAACTGTTCTAAGTCTCGCGCTGCTCTTGCTTTACTCGAGGCATCAGGGCATCCCTTCATCATTCGGGAGTATCTTAAGGATCCACTAGACGCTTCTGAAATTAGGGACCTGCTCACATTACTTGACATTGAGCCCAATGCGCTCATACGCAGCAAAGAACCGATTTTAAAAACACACAACATTGATCTATTAACTTGCAATCGAGGTGAACTGATTGAACTCATGGTTTTGCATCCGATTCTCATCGAGAGACCCATATTAGCGGTGGCTAACAAAGCGAGCATCGGTCGGCCGATAGAACGTATCACAGCGCTAGTAAACCAATATGCTCCTAATTTATGATCCGCCCGGTGAATTGAGTCAGCCTTAGAAAGGCTGCACTGCCCGTAAACTTAAAGAACCAGTGGCAACTGCGCCCACTTACCAATGCACACTAGAAACTAAGTCTCAGTGAATGATTTTAGGCCGAGTGACCTCTGACGTTTGCCTGGGGGGCTCGGCTTCATCCGTCAAATCAATACCCTCCCTGTCGGTTTGAATACGCACTTCGTAGCGGCGAGTCACGATTTCTCCATCTAGGATTGATGGTAACTCTGCGAGAAAAATCTCCATATGCTCTGTCTCGAAATGCGCTTGCAAGGCTTCTACAGACTCCCATTCCTGGAAGAGCAGAAATTGACAGTCATTGGTTAGCGCGCCATAAAACTCATAACTAACGCAACCGGTTTCGAGTCGACTTGCAGCAGCCATTTCTTGCATTAACTCGAGCGCTCGCTGGCGCGATTGCTTTCGAACAGGAAACATCCCGTGAACGATAATCATATTTTTCCTCTTAAGCTGATACCAGTATACCAGCAGTCATTCTAGAGTCTGGGCAGATCATTGAGTTGTCCTGCTAACTGCAAATGGTGAGAAGGCCTGAGCGACGGGCATCAACTCAATTTCATTGACATTGACATGGTCCGGAAGCGTCGCGATCCAAAATATGACGTCAGCAATATCACGCGCTGACAGCGGCGTCATACCCTCATAGACCGCAGCGGCTTTTTCTTCATCGCCGCCAAATCGAACTTTAGAGAACTCGGTCTCGCACATGCCAGGCTCAACGCAGGCAACCCGAATACCTTTACCCAGCAAATCTGCCCGTAGATTCCTCGAAAATTGCTGAACAAACGCCTTGGTGCCCCCATAAACATTGCCACCCGGATACGGCCATTGGCCGGCTACCGACCCTAAATTTATGATCAGCCCCGATTGCCGAGCCACCATTCCCGGCAGCAAAACCCGGGTGCAATACATCAAACCCTTGATATTGGTATCGACCATCGCATCCCAGTCGTCCAGATCTGCCTCATCGGCAGCGCCCAAACCGAGCGCAAGCCCTGCGTTATTAACTAGGATTTCTACTGCATCGAAGGGTTCGGGCAGGGACAATAAACAGTCGCTAACTGATGCTCGGTCGCGAACATCTAAACAGACCGTATGAATCTTGGTCAGTCCGCCCAGCTCATCGGACAGTGCTGACAACCGGTCCTGCCGACGAGCGGCCAGTACCAGCGGATACCCGGCAGCCGCGAACAACTTAGCAACGGCATAACCAAAACCAGAGCTCGCCCCGGTAACTACAACGCTACCCACGGTTTTGCACCGCGATAGCTCCGACTCCTGCTGAAATCATACAGTCAGAGATTTCAGACAAGATCGCTGGATCGTCAATAGTTGCAGGGATCTCGACCGGAAGATTATCCGCAATTTGCCGAAGCGTCTTTCTTAGGATCTTCCCTGAGCGGGTTTTCGGTAGCCGCTCCACTTGAACGCAACGTTTAAAATTTGCAAAAGCTCCGATATCGACCCTCAGCGACTGAACGAGTTCACCCTCAATCTCGGTAACGGTTTGACTGACATTGTCTTTAACCACTATCAAACCTATGGGGACTTGGCCTTTGTCAGGGTCCTGGATACCAATGACCGCACATTCGGCAATAGCTGGGTGGTCAGCAACGATGGCTTCCATTTCTCCTGTCGATAAACGGTGACCAGCAACATTGATGACATCATCGGTCCTACCCATGATATAAAGATAGCCATCTTCATCAAAGTATCCGCCGTCCCCAGTGTGATAGTAGCCCGGATACTCCTCTAAATACGCTTCTACAAGCCGTCGATGATTCTGCCATACCGTTGGCAAGCATCCAGGCGGAAGTGGTAACTTCAAGACTACAGCACCAGTTTCACCGGCATCACAAACATTATTGTGTTCATCGACAATCAAAACCTCGAAACCAGGTAAGATTCGGCCGGCTGCACCAGGCTTAATTTTCATCTCGCCTTCATAGCCCTGGGGCACACCCGCGACAGGCCAGCCTGTTTCAGTTTGCCACCAGTGATCAATGACAGGGCGGTTGAGTAAACTCGTCAACCATTGATAAGTCGCAGGGTCGGTGCGCTCTCCGGCTACAAAAACTTGTCGCAAACAATCTAGGTTGTAACCTTTAATCAGCGCACCAGCCGGATCTTCTTTTCTAATTGCTCGAAATGCGGTCGGCGCCGTAAAAAACACGTTGACACCATGGGCCTCAATCACCCGCCAAAAAGTGCCTGCATCTGGCGTCCTAACCGGTTTACCTTCGAACAAAATAGTGGTGCAACCCGCCATTAAAGGCGCGTAGACGATATACGAATGACCCACAACCCATCCAACATCTGAAGCAGCCCAAAAGACATCGCCAGGTTTGACGCCATAAAAATCGGCCATACTTTGTAGCAACGCAACCGCATGACCGCCGTGATCCCTGACCACGCCCTTAGGTTTACCGGTCGTACCTGAGGTATACAAGATGTAAAGCGGATGATCCGCCGGCAAAGGCAGATATTGAGCTGGCAATGCGCGAGAGACGGCTTCTTGCCAATCGAGGTCATCGCTATTGAGAGGCTCAATTTGCTGATCTCGCTGCAAAATAATTCGCCGATTCAGCTTGTGCTTAGCCATCGCGCAAGCTTGATTGACCAAAGGCAAATAAGGAATGACCTGATCAAATTCAATTCCACAGGTCGCGGTTAGGAGCACTTTTGGCGTAGCATCATCAATTCGAGTTGCCAGCTCTTTTGCTGCGAAGCCGCCAAAAACCACAGAATGGATTGCCCCAATTCTGGCACAGGCCAGCATGGCAAACACGGCTTCCGGCACCATCGGTAAATAGATAATCACCCGATCCCCAGACTCAACGCCTTCTGCCTGCAATAGACCTGCGAGCCGAGCGACAGCTTCTAACAATTCTGAAAATGTCCAGCGCTGAACACAACCGGTTGCCGGAGAGTCATATACCAACGCCAGCTGATCCCCTCGACCAGCCTCTATTTGAGCATCAATGGCTAAATGGCAGGTATTTAGCTCACCGCCTTCGAACCAAGTCGCAAGACCATCTGGCTGCGCCCGTTTGACGGCCGCCGGTGGCGTCAGCCACTCGACCTTTCTGGCAGCAGTCTCCCAAAACCCCTCGGGATCACCCGTCGCATGAGCGTAAGCCTCTTCATAGGTTTTCACGAGCGGTTTTCTACGCCGGCAATCCGACGGCGCCGCTATCGATCAGCTGGTCGATCTGCTGGGCATCATATCCAGCGGCTTCAAGAACCTGGCGCGTATCCGCCCCAGGAGACTTTGAGCCATGGGTCAGCCCTACGGAGGTTCGGCTAAACCTCGGCGCCGGGGCCGGCTGCATGACCCCTTCTAATACTTGAAACGTGCCTCTCGCTTGGTTATGCGGATGATCTGCGACTTCGCTTATCGAGAGTACCGGCGCAAAACAGACATCAGACCCTTCCATAATGTCGCACCACTCATCCCGGGTCTTGCGCTTGAACACCGCTTTTAGCTTATCCTGATATTCTGGCCAGCGGCTTTGATTCATCTGTGCACTGAAATCTTCTGCATCCAAACCTGCTTTCTCAACCAATAAGGCGTAAAACTGCGGCTCTATAGAACCAAGCGCAATATGTTTGCCATCTTGAGTTTCATAAGTGCCGTAAAAATGCGCGCCGCCATCGAGCATGTTACTGGCTCTTTCTTCCTTGAACATGCCGCCTGCGTGCATGGTAAAGAACATCGCCATCAAAGCTGCCGCTCCATCAACCATCGCCGCATCCACAACCTGTCCTTCACCAGACCGGTGAGCCTCAAGGATTGCGCAAACCAAGCCAAAAGCAAGCAACATGCCGCCGCCACCAAAGTCGCCTACTAAATTCAAAGGCGGAACTGGTTTACCATCTTTTGGGCCAATCGCATGCAGTGCGCCGGTCAGTGCGATGTAATTAATATCATGTCCAGCCGCCTGCGCCATTGGTCCGTCCTGACCCCAACCTGTCATTCGACCATAAACCAAACGCTTATTTCGCCCCTGACAGTCTTCCGGACCTAGCCCTAATCGCTCGGTTACCCCCGGACGAAACCCCTCGAAGATGGCATCTGCCGACTCGCACAATTTGAGCACAACCTCTCGACCGGCTTCTGATTTTAGGTCAACCGCAATCGACTGTCGGCCGCGATTGAGCACGTCTTGACCTCTGGCACGACTACCCAAGCGGTCGATACGAATTACTTCAGCCCCCATATCAGACAGCATCATTCCACAAAAAGGGCCAGGGCCAATGCCTGCAAGCTCTATAATTTTCACACCAGTCAAGGGTCCCATAGCAATTCTCCAAATTCGACTATCTGCATTTAGGCACAATCACTTCCCGTGAGCAAATATAGAGGCTTTATAACATCCAAGGTATGCTTACCCATTCAGAATATGGAGGCCCAGACCATGTTAGAACACATATGCATCGAACCTGAGCACCGAGCCGAGGCAGCAATCATCTGGCTTCACGGGTTGGGTGCTGACGGTCACGATTTCGAACCTGTGGTACCAGAACTGGGTTTGTCTGACCTTAACATCCGATATGTCTTTCCCCATGCTCCAGAGCGTCCCGTCAGCATAAACAACGGCGAGGTTATGCGAGCCTGGTTTGATTTTCAGCCACACGCTGAGACCGCCGGCAACGAAGATATTGAGGCATCTGCTCATCACCTGATGGACTTAATTGATGCTCAAAAGGCGCTTGGCCTCAGAAGCGAGAGGATTTTTCTAGCAGGCTTCTCCCAGGGCGGCGTTATTGCCCTTCACACTGCTCTTCGATACCCCGAGCGTCTTGCCGGCGTGATTGCGCTATCCACCTACTTGCATGACCCGCTGGGAACCGAGCGCGCCAGACACGACGCCAACCTTGCTATCCCCATCTTTCTTGCTCATGGTCAGGGAGACCCAATGATACCTATTATGCGAGCGGCAACCGCCCGTGAGAACCTAACCCGACTGGCCTGCGATGTTGAGTGGCATGCCTACCCCATGGGTCATCAAGTGTGTCTGGAAGAGCTTCAAGATTTAGCTGCATTTATTCGCCGAACCTTATGAGACTTCTCACGCGTTCTCCATCTGAGTGGTTACAAGCCGTGCTCTCGGATTTCGATACCTTCTTGTTGGACCACGCTGCGAATGAACGGAAAGCGTCATCGATGGCCATGTCTATGGTTGCCCACTATCCAGATCGTCCGCAATTAGCCGATGCTATGATCGACCTCGCCCTTGAAGAGCTGAACCATTTTCGTCAAGTCTATCGGCTATTGGTTGCTCGAGGTCTAGTGCTCGCAGCAGATGAAAAAGACCTCTATGTCAATTCTTTGCGACGTCATATCAGAAAACCCAGTGCAGAGTATCTTCTGGACCGACTGCTCTCCGCAGCAGTGATAGAGGCAAGAGGTGCGGAACGATTCGCAGAAATTGGCGCCAACATTAAAGACGATAAGCTTGCGCGTTTTTACCAAACGCTTGCCAAAAGCGAAGCCCAGCATCATCAACTTTTCACCGATCTTGCTTATGAATACTTTGATCAAGCAGCAGTGGACCTGCGGTTGCAAGAGTGGCTTACCCTAGAAGCAAAAGCCATGGAACAGCAGCCCATTCACGCCAAACTCCATTAAACGGATGCTCGAAGACCAGCACCACAAAGTCATTGACCAGTATCTTAAGCACTATGCCGAATGGGATATTGATGACATCGAGCTCACTGAGCAATATCAGCATGTGCTGGTGATCCCTGCCTTTGCAGAGCACCCAAGAAACCTTGAGGCTTGCTGGGCCAAAGTATCAAAGAACTGCTTGATTATCGTAGTGATCAACGCTCCAGCACCAGAACAACGCACCTTGGCGCTTCTGAGCTATTTCCATGAGCACTATGCACTCAAAACATCCGGCTCTTACTGGAGCCATTTCCAGCAAGATGCGCTGCCAGATCTACTGATTCTGAATCGTTGCACGCAGGGCTTATATCTGCCCGTCAAACAGGGCGTTGGACTGGCTAGGAAGATTGGTGCGGATATTGCCCTTAAACTGATTCGTCGAGGACAAATCCAAAAGCCAATCATCTACAACACGGATGCGGATGCGCGTTTACCCGCTGATTACTTCAACCGCAAACTTGACGAAACGTCCGCCGCCTCGGTCTACCCTTTTAGACATCGACTACCCGAAGCAACTGAGCCTCGACGCGCGATACTCAAATACGAGCTAAAACTTCATCATTATCGAGCAGGTCTTGCGTGGGCTGGATCATCGTATGCCCATGATAGTCTTGGATCGCTCATCGCAATCCGCGCAAAAGCTTATGCTCAGGTCCGCGGTTTTCCAAAGAGACCCACAGGTGAAGATTTCTATTTACTCAACAAACTCGTTAAGGTCGGCGGCGTTCAAACCCTGACTGGGCCAAGGATAGTGCTGTCTGCCAGGCCATCGACTCGCGTGCCTGTTGGTACAGGAACCGCCATTATCAGCCTGCAGCAACTGTCATTGGATGCGCCTTATTACTATGCCCCGGCGAACTTCTACCGATTGAAATCTCTGCTGAGCGCGATGCAATCGACCTCGGATGGCGAGGACATTGAAACCCAATTAGACGACGCTTCGAGCGGATTCCTAAAGGCAATGGGCTTCAGTGAAATCCTTCTAAAACTATCAACAAATACAAAAAGCCCAGAACAGTTGAGGCGCGCCATCAACGAGTGGTTTGACGGTTTTAAGCAATTAAAATTTCTACATTACTTGAGAGATCATCAGAGCCCCAATGTCGACTTGAGGGTCATTTTGCAGAGTCCTTGGATACAGGATCCAACTTTTAGCGGACTCAGCCCTAAGCGTTTTCGGATGCTCAAAAATTTCACTTCATCCCACTAAGGGCAACCTTTCAGCGCGAATTTCGGCTATCGCTGAACTCGCTCGTGGTAATATCAGCCGCTAGCAGGAAAAGACTATGTATCAAATATTTATCGACGGTCAAAACGGCACCACAGGCTTGCAAATCGTAGAGCGATTAAAGGCCAGGTCTGATATTGCCATGATCGAATTGAGTGACAGCGAGCGCAAGCAAGACCAGGCTAAAGCCGAGGCCATGGCGGCGGCAGATCTCACAATATTATGCCTGCCCGACGATGCAGCAAAGGCAGCCCTCGCTTTAGGGCCTGACGCCAAAATCATTGATGCAAGCACTGCACACCGGGTAGACCCGCGTTTTGTTTATGGCTTGCCTGAACTGAGTCCAGCACAACGGAGCGAGATTCAGGCGGCCAATCGCGTCAGTAACCCCGGTTGTTATCCTACAGGCTTCATTCTGCTGCTGCGGCCCCTCGTTGAGGCGGGTTTATTGCCCCGTGATCAGTCCATTTTTATAAGCGCATTAAGCGGGTATTCGGGGGGTGGGAAATCGATGATTACCGACTACCAGTCTAAATCGCAACCTGCTGCTTGGCCCTACGCGCTCAAGCTTGAACATAAGCATCTGCCAGAAATGCGAACCTACACTGGGCTGTCTAAAAACCCTGTATTTTTACCTCACGTAGGCAATTTTTATCAGGGGATGCTGGTAGAAGTTGGGCTCAATTCAACGCAACTCACGAAACCAACCAGTCCCGAGGCAATTGCTGAGTTATGGCGCCAATACTTTAAGGGCGAGCCCAATATCTGTGTTCATGAGGCGAATCCAGAAGGTGCCTTAGTCGGCAATTTTCTCGATCCCGAGGGCGCAAACCATACAAACCGGGTAGATCTTTTTGTGTTCGGTCACGATGAGCAGCTGCTGCTCATCGCACGGCTAGACAATCTGGGCAAAGGTGCATCTGGTGCTGCAGTTCAGAATCTCAATCTAATGTTAGGCCTGAACGAACACACAGGCCTTGAACTCTCGCAAAATTAGGACATTTGGCACGACATGGACACTGACGCAATCTACGAACAATACCTAAAAGCCGGTCTCAAACTTGACCTCACGCGAGGCAAGCCTTGCCCAGAACAATTGGCTCTGAGCGAGGCGATGGACCAGACCATCGCTGGCAACTTTTTTGCGGAAGATGGCACCGACACCCGAAACTATGGGGGTATTTTAGGTATCGATGAAGCCAGAAAACTCGGAGCCCGACTATTAGACGTTGATGCTCAAAACGTCCTCGCCGGCGGGAATAGCAGTTTGACCCTGATGTATCAGTTTCTGCTATGGCGGCGTCAGATTTGGCGGCAGCAGGATCCAAATACCAGGCCTAAATTTTTATGTGTTGTTCCAGGCTATGACCGCCATTTTACAATCTGTGAACACCTTGACATTGACATGGTTACCGTAGGATTTAATGATCAAGGACCGGACATGGATCGGATTGAAGCCCTCCTAGACGCTGATCCCGCGCTTCGCGGCATCTGGTGCGTACCGAAGCACAGCAACCCTACAGGGCATACTTACAGCAATGAGACCGTACAACGCTTAGCCGAACTACCGAACCGTTGTCAGCAAGAATTTGTTGTCATGTGGGACAACGCCTACGCCGTTCATGATTTGGTGGCGCAAACCCAACCTCTGGCCAACCTCTTAAAAAGCGCCGTTCAAGCTGGAACGGCGCACTCGATGGCCCTATTTGCATCGACCTCCAAAATCACGTTTTCAGGCGCGGGACTGGCATTTTGCGGCTTGAGCCAAACCCAACTAAAGGCATTTGAGGCATTTTTGGCACCTCAGATGATTGGCTTTGATAAAGTTAATCAACTCAGGCATGCCCGATTCCTCAAAGACGCTGAAACCTTGGCTAAGCATATGATGGCCCATCAAGCAATCTTGGCGCCCAAATTCGCAAGGGTACACGAGAAACTCCAACCTTTAGCAGAGGCTGGTTTGGCAACGTTTAGCCAACCGGTCGGTGGCTACTTTGTTTCTTTAGATTTGACTCGCGCGAGCGCCAAAAGCGTTGTTGCACTGGCTAACGCCGTTGGCGTCACCCTCACCCCCGCAGGTGCAACCTTTCCCTACGGGAACGACCCCGACGATAAGAATATAAGAATTGCACCGAGCTTTCCTGATATGATGGCGCTCGACCAAGCTTTGGACGTACTCGTGTGCTGCATATTTAAAGCCAGCGAGCAGCCAAAACCCTCTTAACCTAACCAAAAGCTACAATCTTTTATGAAAGACCTAACGCTAGCTGAAATGCCTTTTCTCTGCCGCATCGAAATCACATGAATATTCTGAAATCCTTGTTCACCAAGAAAAAGTCGTCCGTTACCCAGCCTACCCAATCGCCGACCAAAGCCAACAAGACCGAGCCTACTGCTCAGAAGTCTTCCAAAAATAAGCGCCCTTCAGTTAAGACTCCACCGGAATTGGCGCCACTCGGTGCTGACTTCGTTGAGCTAGATCTACCCGAGCCTTTAAATTTAGCTATCCGAAAACTCGAATTCTCGAATTGCACACCGATCCAGAAAGCAGTCTTGCCTCATAGCTTGGACGGCGAAGATATTATCGCGCAGGCACAAACGGGCACCGGAAAAACCGCTGCATTTTTGATTTCGATCATTACCTACCAACTGGAAAACCCAGAGCTAGCCCCTAGGCCACCGGGTACGCCTTTTGCGCTGATCATCGCACCCACGCGAGAACTTGTGATGCAAATTGCATCCGACGCCGCGCTCCTTACTGAATTCAGCAAGGTACGGGTTCTCGCCGTAGTTGGCGGCATTGACTATGAAAAACAAAAAAAGCAATTAGAAAAACCGGTCGAAGTCATTGTGGCGACACCAGGCCGACTCCTGGACTTTTGTAGATCGAATGTCATTAACCTTTCGCAAGTGGAGATGCTCGTCATTGATGAGGCAGACCGCATGCTGAACATGGGGTTCATCCCCGACGTCAAAGCCATCGTTCAAAGAACACCCAAAAAAGACAAACGGCAAACCCAGCTCTACAGTGCAACTTTTAGTGAAGACATTAAGAGGCTGGCGAAATCCTGGACATTAGACCCTGTTCGAATTGAAATCGAGCCCGAGCAAGTTGCTGTGGATAGCGTCGAGCAGCTGATTTATTTCACATCAGAGAACGAAAAACTCACGGTGCTTTGCAATTTACTGGCGCAACAAACTGACAGCAAAGTCATTATTTTTGTCAATCGGAGAGATGAAACCCGACGCCTCGAGGAAAAACTCTATCGACAAGGCTTTAAAACGGGGCTCCTCACAGGAGAGGTTGCCCAACGTAAGCGCATCAAAACGTTGGACGAGTTTAAAGAGGGCCATATTCAAGTGCTGGTCGCCACTGACGTTGCAGGTCGAGGCATCCATGTAGATAACATCAGTCATGTGGTGAACTATAATCTGCCGGAAGACCCGGAAGACTATGTCCATAGAATTGGCAGGACCGGGCGCGCAGGCGCTAAGGGTATCTCTATCAGTTTAGTCTGTGAAAGCGATGCGTTCATGATGCCTAGTATCGAAACGCTTTTGGGAGAGGCACTCAAATTTACTTATCCCCCTGACGATTTGCTCGTCAAACTGGCCCCACCAACTCGGCCAAGGCGAGCTAACGACTTGATCCAACCCGAGCCAAAAAAGAAAAGCCGCAGAAGAGGATAACCATGACCGAGCAATCGGGGCCGAAACCAGCATTACATCGACAAACCGATATCGCCGAAATGCCGTGGGCTCGACATGTTCATCAGCACAATCCAAAAGCTGTTCGATACACCAAATCTCTTTCTGACGCAGCGGGCTTGTCTACTCTGGGTGCGAGCTTGGTGACCTTAAAGCCCGGAGACTATTCAACGGAGTTTCATACACACTTAGAAGACGAAGAGTTTCTCTTTATCCTATCGGGGCATGGCGAAGCGAGAATCGGCACAGACTATGAGACAGTTGGTCCCGGAGATTTCATGGGGTTCAAAAAACAATCTGCGCCGCATAGCCTTTATAACCCTTATGAAGAGGATCTTGTTTACCTCGTTGCAGGTACGCGTCCTGAAATTGATATTTGTGATTATCCGGACCTTGACCTACGGCAATATCGTATCCATGGGGATCGATCTGCTGTATCCAAAAAGCATCTTTTCAACGCCAACCCTACTTTGAACAACCCAAGAGCGCACACCTCTGATGAATGATCGTTTAAAAATTGCTCCCTCAATTAACGTGTTAGGAGAGCCTCTTTTGCCTTGTAGTCTGGCGCCCATGACAGGATTTTTTCGAGATGGCTGTTGCAATACCTGTCAACAAGACACCGGATCGCATACCGTCTGCGTCGAGCTCACTGAATTATTTTTGTCGTTTTCTAAATCAAGAGGCAACGACCTCATAACCCCTCAACCCAATTTTGGATTCGCGGGACTAAAACCGTTTGATGCGTGGTGCCTATGTGCGGGTCGGTGGCTTGAGGCTTACGAAGCAGGTGTACCCCCTAAGGTCAATCTCGCTAGCACTCATCAAGCAGCGCTTGAAATCGTGCCCTTAGAATACTTACTCGAACATGCTGTGATCGTGAACTAACTATGAAACGACTCGAAAATAAAACGATTTTAATCACCCAAAGTGACGACTATATGGGCCCAGCGATTACAGCGTTATTTCAAGCAGAGGGGGCGATCGTCACAGCGATACCTGGTATTGTTCCGCATGGCAAGGCTTTTGCCTCATACCCGCCGCAAGACAAAGAATTTGATGTGATCGTCGCAAACTTGGCCCACCCGCCGTGTAATGGTTCGATTGCTGATATTTCAGATACTGACTGGCAAGGCCTATTCGATGTCATGGTCCATCCTTTAATGGCGCTCACAAGGACCTTTGCCCCGCGCATGGCCGCGAGAGGACACGGCAAAATTATCGCCATTACAAGCGCAGCGCCTTTAAAGGGATTGCCTGGGTCAGCCGCTTATTGTGCGGCCCGGGGCGCTCAAAATGCTTGGATTAAGGCAGCTGGCCTCGAATATGCGGCAGATAATGTTCAAATTAATGCTATCGCGCAAAACTATGTCAGCAATCCTGTGTACTATCCCGAGACGCTGGTGCAGTCAGAGCGGTTTCAAAAACACTTGGCGCGCCAAGTGCCAATTAGACGGGTTGCCCGACCCGATGAGCAGGCGGAATTTGCATTATTCCTTGCTTCTGACAACAGCGACTTCTTTGTGGGTCAAATTTTCCCGTTCTCTGGAGGCTGGGCAGTCAATGCCTGATGATTGGTGAATTGGTCTGTCGAAAATATTCACGTTTGGCACCTTCAGCGTTTACATCCGCTCGACGAACAAGCGGCTTCCAAGCCCTATGAGTTATCCTATTTGGCGAATCCCGACCCGAATTTTTGTCGTTTTCTGTATGCCACCGTAGGCGCGCCCTGGCGTTGGTATGAGAAATTGGCCTGGTCCTTAGAGGAATGGCGGCATCATGTTTCGCAAAAAGACACCCATTTTTGGGTTGCTTTTCATCAAGGGAATCCTATCGGATATTTTGAAATTCGACGGGAGAACCATAGCAGCGCCGAAATCTGTCTTTTTGGATTAATGCCGGACTGGATTGGCAAAGGGCTTGGCAAACCTTTCCTGCAGGATGCCATCAGGCTCGGCTTTGAGCTTGTGACCGACCGTGTTTGGCTGCATACGTGTTCAATGGATCATCCTAATGCTCTTACAAATTATCAAAGCCAAGGCTTTGAAATTTTCAAAGAAGAAACCTTCGATGCCAGAGTACCAACTGCCCCACTCGAGCCATTTGTTGGCGCCTTTTCCGAGACTTTGACAGATTAATCGGTCGAGAGCGGCTATCAGCATCCCGCTGCCTTCTAGCGCCGTGCTGGTTCAGACAACAGCCGTCACCAGTACCAACTTGACCCCGGGGCTTGCCGGTCATCAAGCGCGGACACTCTCATAGATGTTGCGGATACAGCGCCTCTGCTCAAATGCCGCGTCGGTCCAACACTAGCTGCCACACCCCGCAGGGATTCGTACGAGTAAGTTTACCCTCACCCACTCGTTTGATCCTCGCGCGCCCTCCAAAAACATGGTGATCTGTCAGACTAACTTCATTTTTCGCTTTATAAGCGGCTAAACACCAGACAAAAAAAGGCGCCCATCAGGGCGCCTAGAAGAGCCTTTACAAGACTCGAGGGGAAAAAATGGCAAAGGGCGCCGTCCATGGCACCCCCCACCAAACCGTTTACTTGGTAAATTCTGGGTAAGCTTCGATGCCAATCTCCGAAATATCGGATCCTGCCAACTCTTCTTCTTCCGAAATTCGAATACCCATGACTGCCTTGATGATCATCCAGGCAATCCCACCGACAATAAACGTCCAGAGGAAGATCGTCACAATGCCCATCAGCTGTGCTGTCAGCGTTGCATCTGGGTTCGTCAAACAAACCGCGAGCAAGCCCCAAATACCACAAGTACCGTGAACAGAAATTGCGCCCACTGGATCATCGATTCTTAGCTTGTCCAGTAACACAATTGAACCAACCACCAAAATACCACCAGCGAGTCCGATCAACGCTGCTTCACCCGGCATCGGCGTTAGCGGCTCTGCCGTAATCGATACTAGTCCAGCGAGCGCTCCATTCAGCGCCATCGTTAGATCCGCTTTGCCGAAGGCGAGTCGCGCTGTTAACAACGCACCTATCAGGCCTGCTGCTGCTGCTGTGTTGGTGTTTACGAAAATAAGCGCCACTGCGTTAGCTTCTTCGATGTTACTTACGATCAACTCTGAACCACCGTTAAAGCCGAACCAGCCGAACCAAAGAATAAACATCCCGAGAGTAGCCAAAGGCATATTCGCACCTGGCAAAGGTAGTACTTGCCCTTGGGGTCCATACTTGCCTTTCCGAGCGCCTAGTAAAAGTACACCTGCTAGCGCCGCTGCTGCGCCACACATGTGCACAACGCCTGAACCCGCAAAGTCGAGAAAGCCTGCCTCATCCAGGGCACCGCCGCCCCATTTCCAGAACCCTTGCACCGGGTAGATGAAGCCCGTCATTACTACCGCGAAGGCCAGAAATGCAAATAGCTTCATTCGCTCGGCCACCGCACCGGAAATAATCGACATGGCCGTCGCGACGAACACCACTTGGAAAAAGAAGTCCGACGCACCTGAATAATAGGTATCGCCACCGGAGGCCAAAACGTCCTCTACGGAATTGTCACCACCAAACACATAAGTGCCAATTCCTGGCATCCAACCTGACCCATCGCTGTACATGATGCTGTAACCCACGATGAGATACATCAAGGATGCAATCGCAAATAATGAAACGTTCTTGGTTAGAATTTCGCTAGTGTTCTTCGCCCGGACTAACCCAGCCTCTAACATCGCAAAACCTGGCGCCATGAACATGACCAGGGCACCCATTACTAGAAAGTAAAGTGTGTCTACCGAATAACTTAGTTGTATCACTGACTCTTCCACAATTTTTTCCTCCTCGGATTACGTCGCTACGTTTGTGGCTCCTGAATTTGTCTCATCGAACCCTTCTGGGTCGTGACAAGCCATTCCTTGGACTCTCGCAAGTCCTGCCAACGAGGGAGCAAAGATGATGCCAAGATGGTGGATGACGGCTTTTAGGGGTGAATCGCGGGGTTTATGGGGGATCAGCGTCCTAAGGCACCGTTTTACACGACGGCATTTGGATTTTCTTGCACAGCGGTGGGGCGATTGCCCCTAAATGGGGCGATCAAAGTCTCACAATTTTAGGGCTCGGGATCAGATAAGGCCTTGTGGTAACAGACGGCGTCAAGATAGCCACTGCCCGGGCAGATACAACACAAGCTGAGTAAACTGGTAGATCAAAAATAGTGCAAAGAGCTGCAAGGCGATGAAAGGTATTACGCCTCGATAAATAGTCGGAATCGTTACTGTATCGGGTACAACGCCTTTGAGGTAGAAAATTGCAAACCCTACGGGTGGGGTTAAGAAAGCGGTTTGCAGACAGACAGCAAAAAGCACAGTAAACCAAATTAGATTAAATCCGAGTTCTACAATTACCGGCGCGACAAGCGGTAATACGATTAGCGTAATTTCGATCCAATCGAGGACAAAACCCAACAAAAACACGACCAAAAGTATAATGAGCAGCACACCATTGGGCCCAAAGGGCAACCCGAATAATGTCTTTGCGATCAACTGATCGCCGCCCAATCCCCGCAGGACCAAAGAAAATGCAGTCGCCCCTAGGAAAATCGCAAAAATATAACTTGTGGTTTTAGTAGTTTCTAGGCAAGCCTCTTTAAGTACAAGCAAATCAAGCCGGCCATAAACCGTCGTGAGTAGCAACGCACCCGCAGCACCAACGCCTGCCGCTTCCGTCGGCGTCGCTAGCCCTAAAAAAATTGAGCCTAATACCGCAAGAATCAGAAGCAGCGGCGGCATCATAGAACCAAGTAACGGCAGGATGAGTTTTAAACCGAAGGGTTCGGAGGCGCGCGTTCTTGGCGCATGATCTGGGCGAACAATGGCTAAGAGCACGATGTAACACGCATACAGCAGCGCTAACAACAAGCCGGGCAGCAAAGCCCCCAAGAAGAGTTCTCCTACTGGGAGGGCTAACCGGTCTGCCATCATAACCAACATAATCGATGGCGGCACTAAAATCCCCAGAGAGCCAACAGCCGCAATTGTGCCCGATGCGAGTTCTGCTTGATAACCCCGAGCCAGCATCGGCGGCATCGCCAGCAATCCTAAAAGCACCACAGACGCCCCAATAATCCCAGTTGAAGCTGAGAGCAGCACGCCAATAGCAACTACCGATAACGCCATACCGCCGGGGAGCGCATCAAACACCGTCGAGAGGTTACGTAGCAGTCGCTCCGCAAGCCCAGACTTCTCGAGCATTATGCCCATAAAAATGAACATGGGTAATGCAACCAAAACCCAGTTGTTCATCACATCCCAAATTCGATCAGCGACCAGCGATGTGTAATCCCAGCTGAGGTTGATATCCCAGCCCAAGTCAACTCCCGCAATAATCCCAAGCGCGGTAAATAAAACGGCTAAACCCCCTAACACCCAAGCGACGGGATATCCTGAGAAGATTAACCCAATGAAACTGACAAACATGAGCACACTTAGCCAATCTCCGTCAGTCATGTCGCCTCCGAGGCGACTGTGAACCAAAGAGCTCAGCAAATACGCGTGTCAAGCGACTGATACCAGCGGCAACCAGCAATAAAAATCCCAGTGGTAGCATCGCTTTAATTAACCAGCGTAGTGGCAGTCCACCTGGTGCTTGAGAAACCTCACTTGTCTCAAAGGCGTAAAGCACAAAAGGCAGAGAAGAGACGATCACCAACAAACAGAACGGGAACAGCAGAAAAACCAAACCATACAACTCGACCCAAGCTGTCGTCGATGCTTGCCAACGGCTCCTAAAAACATCGACTCGCACATGCGCATCCTCGACCAAAGCGTAAGACAAACCCAGCAGGAATCCTGACGCGTACAGGTGCCACTGTAACTCTTCTAGCTCGATAAACCCCTCAGCAAAAAGATAGCGGCAAATGACGTTCACCATGATAACCGCAATTAGGGCGAGCCAAATTAAGCCTAACCATTTTCCAAGACGGCGGATAAATCGGTCTATCGCGATCGACAATCCCGTCTCAGGAAGCACCTCCGCCATTATTCTAAATCCTCGTCGAAGTCCCTAGGCAAATACGCGAGTGACTTCCACTTGCGATATTGGGCCATAAATGTTTTCTGCGAAGCCCAAATCTCAGCAAATTGCGGGTCCTTTTCGGCTTCTAACTCAAGGACAGAGTTGGTCACTTCTTGTAATGACTTTAATATCGCCGTATCAAACTTAATCGGTTGCACACCTTTATCTGAAAAGCTGTCAATGACAGCACCTTGCAGCGCTTCTCCTCTTGCTAAGTTACGGGTGACTCCAGCGGTGCAAGCTAATTCCAACAATTGCTGGTCGCTAGCACGTAAACTTTGCCAGCGAGTCTTATTGACAACCAAATGAGCGGCCGTGAAGGTCTGATGCCAGCCAGGGAAATAATTAAATTTCGCGACCTGATCAAACCCCAACTTGGCATCCACTACGGGCAGCGAATATTCGGTCGCGTCGATCGCGCCTTTTTCGAGCGCCTGATAAATCTCTCCGCCGGGAATGAGCGTTACAGAGGCGCCCAGAGCCTGTAATACACGCCCCCCAAGACCGGCAAACCGAATTTTGAGTCCGTTGAATTGTTCCAGTGAGGAAACCGGAAATCGAAACCAACCTGCCGTCTCCGGTCCGATGATCCCGCAAAGAATTGGATGAATATTGTGTTCTGCATAAAGCGCCTCGGCGAGCGCTTTGCCACCCGCCTCATAGTACCAAGCGGTATACTCCCAAGGCTCCATTCCAAAGGGAACAGCGGAGATTAGAGGTGTCGCCGGAATTCTTCCCTGATCGTATCCTAACCAGGTATATCCTGCTTCCAACTTTCCCGCTTTCACGCTTTCTGTAATGCTAAAGGCTGGTACCAGCATGCCTGGCTCATAGACTTCCAGCAAAAATCGCCCATCAGACGCAGCTTTAACAGCATCTGATACAAATAAAATGTTATCGCCGAGCGCTGGCAACTGAGTCCCAAAAGCAACGGGAGTACGCCATTTGATTTCTTCGCCCCGGCTGGCACTTTGGACCGCGACTTGTGTATCCGGCGATCTGAGACTTAAGGTTCCGACAAAACCTGCCAAAAATGCAAAACAAATGGCGACCAACGCCGTGCGATTCGTCCATGGGTTTTTAATCTTTAATCTCCTCGCATCCCCTTCGCTACCCTATACTACCTCGATTTATTAGAGCTGCCATCCATGACACCAGAACAATTTCAGTCGGCCCTCGATCACTCATCACAAGGGCATGAAACCGTTGTCGCAGGTGCAGCTGTGCGCTACCGACGTTGGCAGAAAATTGGGGCGCCCGGGGTCCTTTTAGTTCATGGGCATGCGGCTCATAGCCAATGGTGGGATCATATTGGCCCTGCTTTACATGATCGTTTCGATGTTACTGCCATTGATCTTACCGGCGCGGGGGATAGTGATCATCGCGATTATTATACGCCGGCCTTATTCGCTGCAGAACTCGTGGCAGTCTCTCAAAGTGTAGGCTATCAGTCGCCAATAATCGTTGGGCACAGTTTCGGCGGCACGCTTTCCCGAATCGCCTGTTGGCTCTATCCCAATTGGGCGGGCCAATTGATCTTAGTGGATTCAGTCATTGCCCCCCCTAAACGTTCCTCGGATGCCAAAGGAAAGGACCCTATAAAACCGGTAAGTGCGAAAAGACCTCCAAAGCCCCCTCGCTACTATGACAGCCTCGAAAAAGCAGTAACGCGTTTTAGGCTTCGGCCACGCCAGCCCTCAAGACACCCCCACATTGTTGCTCACATCGCTGCGCGTTCAATACGTAAAACACCTAGAGGTTATACTTACAAGCTAGACCGAGGTCTTTTTGATAAGCTCCTGACCAGCGTCACCCTGCCGCCGGCAGCAACCATGCTCGCTGAGTTAGCGATACCAAAATCGGCGATCATTGGCGACCTCAGTTATTTTTTTGACACCAGTACGGAATTAGGGCGAGGCAACAGGGCGCAGCTGTATCAACTATTACCAGACGCCCACATTCAGGTTATCCCAGAGGCATTCCACCACGTACCCTTGGATCAGCCTCTAGCTTTTATTGATGCGCTATGGCGTGCCTTTGGATCTCGAGCACACAATCTAGATGCTGGGGACCGCTAACTGGGCCGCTGACCATCATCCACGGTGATTCTCTGCATTTTTCGATGTTGTGGCCAATAATCATTGACTGGCTTGTGTTGCGTAATGCGATTATCCCAAAATGCGATGGAGTTTGCCTCCCAGGAAAACCGGCAGGTATGCTCTGGCAGCACGATGTGCTCAAACAATAGATTTAACATTGCGTCACTTTCCCGTTGGGTTAGCCCTTTGATCGCAACAGTGAACAAAGCGTTGACATACAAACCTTTGATGCCGCTCTCCGGGTGGGTAACCACCATCGGATGAACAACAGGAGGATTGTCTCTGACCATCGGCGCTAAACGTTCATGGCCCCCAGGTTCTGCCAATGATTCTTTAAAACCGTGGCTGAAATCGTGGATGGCTTCGTGCTTCTGCACGAAGTCTTTGATACTTGGCGACAAACTATCGTAGGCCGCCGATAAGCTAGCGAACAAGGTATCGCCTCCTTGAGGAGGAACAACGACGCCATGCAAAATCGATCCTAGCGGCGGGCAAGCCCGAAATGTCATATCGGTATGCCAGACCTCAATTTTTGACGGGTTATCCCTATCGTTTTCTAAAATTGTGATCGCCGGATGACCGGGTACATGGGGGTAGGCCTCATGTAGCTGAGGGCTACCAAAGGCAGAGGCGAGCGCCTCGTGGTGGGCGGGTTCAAGCGCTTGGTCTCTAAAAAAAAGGACCTGATGGCTCAGCAAGGCTGTCCTGATTTCATTGACCTCGGTTGCCGAGAGCGGCTGGGTCAAATCAATGTCTGTGACTAAGGCGCCGAGGGCGCCTGCTATTCTTTTGCTTTGCATGTATCACGTGCCTTTCCAACGCCGCATGGAACCTCTCTCCAGTTTTGCGGCACCCGATCAAGCGTCATCCAGAGCCTTCACCAGCGCTTCAGCTTTTAATTCGAGTTCCGCTACCAATGCCTTGGTTTTATGTGTCGACAAGGCGACCACTCGATTTGGCCCCAATTTTCTTAGTCCCGCTAATATTTCAGACGCTTTGATCTTGGCCTCAGGAATTTGACTCATTTCGCTTACCCTGTATATTTCGTTTGCCGCGAATCATATCGCAATTGATGATAGCGTTCATCCTGAAACCCATCCGCTTTCCACCAAAAGGATCAGGCCAACTATGGCTGACCAACAACTAAGCTGCCATTACCGAGAAGCCGATATCATCCTGTCTTGCAATGGAGAGGGCCTGGGCCAACTCTGGATTAATGGTCTGCTCCGAGATTCCGGAATCGCGAGCTCACTACTTCGACTCGATAGCGTGGTTCAAACGGACTACGAATTTCACGAGCATGTCGTTGGACTGATTGAGACAACGGACCAAAGTCGCAGCCTAACCCTTTACATGAGTCACACGGAAATAGGCTCTAAAACCTTCGCCTTGGAATCGCAATGAGCACTATCCTTGATGACCTTCAGGCTGACCGAGCGCGCGCCATTGCGGCACAAGATCAGAATGCCCAGGTATGCTTTTTAGCAACCGTGGATTCGGAAAACTGCCCAGCGGTAAGAACTTTGGTGTTGCGGGAAATCAGCGATCGGCAACTCACACTCTTTATCAATGCCTCCAGTCCTAAATGGCGGCACATCCAACATCAACCCCATTGCCAAGTCCTAATATGGTATCCCAGCATTCAAATCCAATATCGATTATCGGGTAAAGCCGCATTGATCAACACAGATGACATAAAGCAAAACTGGCACAAACGACCGGTAAGAGCCAAGGTCCTCGATCACTTCTATGACCAACTTGCTGGACAGAGCACTGAGTTTGCGTCTCGTGAGCGCTTTCTTGAAGCCTATCAAACCCTTTATGATGGCATTGATACTAAGGCTTTAGAAGCAACCGATGCCGCAATCGGTCTTGCCATCACGACAACAGAAATCGAGCGGTTGGATCTATCTCAGAATGATCTACCTCACGATCGATCAAAATTTACGTGGCAGGCTAATGCTTGGCAAAAGAGCACTCTAGTGCCCTAAATCCCTCCATTCGAGAAACCCTTTGACACTCCCGGGCTTTGGCATTAACTTTACTTTGAACATTGATGCGCAGACATTCTGACCAGGGGGAATCTCTCGCGCTCCTTTTAACACCCTGACCGCAAAGGAGGTGATCCCATCAATAGTCAGTCTATCAAGGGAGCCTCCGAGTTACGTTAACTCGGAGTCCGCTCCCACACGTTAAGACAGAGCCCCAAAGTGCGATGCGCTTTGGGGCTTTTTTTTGGGGCTTTTTATGGATGAAAGTTTATGGATTAAAGGATTCGCGAACCAACCTCATCTGGCCCCTCTCAACTCGAAGCCCGGTTTAACAGGGCCTCAAGCCGTGTTCTCAAGCGCTGACTTAAGTAGCTACCTAACCGCTTGCAAAACCTTGCCTCATACCGATTAACGCAATCTCATCTTGCAAACAGAACTCCAGCGCCAGTGGCCCTCGAGCACCGGTGAAGGGGGCTCTTGTCTTATTCTTAGCTCGGACCATCTACAAACTAGCACCATCGCAACACGATAATTACCACTAGCCCAGCAAGCTGCTGCGCGTTGCCCTAACCAATGCGATCGAGTGGTCTTGCTATGACCTTGTCATAAGCTGTATTGCCTAACGATCACCGTGGTCGATTGGACCGGCTTTTATGCCTCGACGGCGACAATACGTTTAATACCGGCCAAGCTAGCGAAACAGGTCTTCGTTGCTGTGCTTAAAAAGTCTTTTACATAGGGAGCATCAAGCTGATCCGACCTAACAGCAGCATAGAGCTGCCCCCAAAGACCTGATTCCGTCATTCTCAAGGCCGTTAAAAGCTCATTAGCAAGATATTCTGTTAGCGCCCAATTAGGCAAACAGGCGACTCCGCGCCCACTGGCAACCAGTTGGGCCATCATGGGAGTCAATTCAGCGGTCCGTGTATCAAGCGGCTCCACGCCGGCTGGATCCAGAAAGCCAGTGAACACATCTAATCGATCATGATCTACAGGATACGTAATCAAAGTTTGATCTATTAGATCTTCTGGCATTACGAAATCGCGATCGGCCAGCGGATGTCGGTTGGAGACCGCGAGCTTGGCTTCGTATTCAAATAAGGGCTCGTAGTGAATATCAGGTAACTCGATCGGATCAGAGGTGATCACCAAATCTAGGTCACCTCTCGCCAGAGCCGGCAACGGAGCAAAACTAAAACCCCCGGTCAAATCGAGCTCTACTTCTGGCCAATGGCGGCGGTAAGATTCCATACAGGGTACAAGCCACTGAAAGCAAGAATGGCACTCGATGCAGATATGTAGTCGGCCAGCTTCGCCCGTATTTAATTTAGCGACATCTCGTTCAGCGGCCAAAAAAGCTGGGATTGCCTCGTCTGCCAAGGCTAACAGCCGCTGGCCAGCGCTGGTAAACCTGGGTGGCTTAGTTTTTCTGACGAAGAGCGTACAGTTAAGCCGCGCCTCTAAGTCTTTTATCTGGTGTGATAGCGCCGATTGCGTCAGACACAAACGATCAGCTGCTTCTACCAAGCTACCGGTTTCGCGAAGTGCCAGTAGCGTCTTTAGGTGTCGAACTTCGAGCGTCATGCCGTCAAATAACCTGAATAAAATTCACTTTATTTTAATATAGAGAAAAATTTTTTCAACTTATTAAAAATGTTGCGACGATTCTCAAGACTTGGCACCGTTTCAGCCAGGAATTCGCATTTAGAGCTGGGAATTTATACTATGGCGCTCCGTCAGTTCGACACCCGCTCGAAAGACGCGGGTCGAATCAAATAACAATGGTTCACAGATCAATGGAAACCGGGGTTGCACGCTCGATGAAAATTTGTCTTTTGGGTTACCGCAGCAATCCCTACAGCGGCGGTCAAGGGATCTACTTACGACACTTAAGTCGAGCCCTGGCGAATGCGGGACACAAAGTCGACGTGATATCTGGTCCGCCCTATCCCAAGCTCGATCCAAACATCGACTTGATCAAGTTACCAAGCCTTGATCTTTACGCTGATGATCCAGGCGCCAGAGCATTTCGCTTTCGCTATCTGACTAATTGGACCGATTTTATCGAATATTGGTCAACGATAACGGGTGGGTTTCCCGAACCCTATACCTTCGGAAGACGGCTCGTGCGCTACTTTCGCGAACATCAGCCGAACTATGACATCATCCACGACAACCAGAGTCTCTGTTATGGCGTTTTAGAACTTCAGAAACAAGGTTTTCCAGTCATCACGACAATACACCACCCTATCACTCGTGATTTGGCTTTGGCCCTGGCCGATGAGACCCGTTGGGGGCTCAGACTGTTAATCAGACGCTGGCACTCGTTTTTAACCATGCAAAAACGTGTCGTGAAACAACTCACCCATTTGGCGACAGTCTCCTACGCCGCTAGAGCTGATATTGCGGAAGCTTTCGACATCGAGCAAGCACGCATAGAGGTCGTTCATAATGGTATCGATCTGGACGTGTTTCATCCAATGCCAGAAATCTCTCGAGAGCCTCAGCTGCTCATGACCACTGCCAGCGCTGATACGCCACTTAAAGGCGTCAGCGTCTTACTGCATGCCCTAGCCTTGGTTGTTGAACAGTTTCCCAACATCAAGCTCTGTCTGCTTGGACGACTCAAACCAAGCGGTACAACCGAGAGGCTGATAGCTGAACTCAATTTGAGGCCGCATATCGAATTGCACACTAATGTAACAGATCAAAAAATGGTGGCACTCTATGCAAGAGCTACTATGGCTGTTGTCCCTTCTTTGTATGAAGGCTTCGGATTTCCAGCCGGAGAGGCTATGGCTTGTGGAGTACCTGTCATTTCTACCCGGGGCGGAGCCCTACCTGAGGTAGTCGGGGACTGTGGGCTGCTGGTGGACCCCGGTTGCAGCCGGTCGCTCGCTGATGCGATCATAACTTTATTGCAAGACCCTGCTGAGAGAAAACGCTTAGCCGAAGCTGGTCGAGCGCGGATTGAACAACAATTCCAGTGGCAGACCGCCGCGAACAGGTTTTCTCAAATTTATAGCACAGTGAATCGCGCCTCTCATGTCTCTTGAAACCATAAAATCTGCTTATCTGGAACTACATCCAGAGGACTATCTACTCGACCTTGGGTGTGGCGAGGGACGACACACTATCTCGGTGGGATTGGAGACGAAACTACAAGCTATCGGCCTTGATCTGTCTTACCAAGATCTACAAACGGCCAGAGGTCGATTAAAAGACTTCGACGCCTTTGTGTCAAAGGAACCCAATGTCGGTTTTATTCAAGGTTCAGGTCACGATTTACCCTTCGCTGACCAAATCTTCAATAAAGTTATCTGTTCAGAAGTGCTCGAGCATATTCCTGATTTCAAATCTTTCTTGAGAGAAATTCGGCGGGTCATCAAACCGGGAGGTATCTTCGCAGTGAGCGTGCCTACCGCTGTCCCCGAGTGGATCTGTTGGCAACTCAGTGACGCCTATCATGAAGTGGAAGGTGGCCACGTTCGCATTTTTAACGCTCAACAATTACATCGAGATATCGAGAAGCTCGGCTTTAAACGCTTTCGGCGCCACAAGGCTCATGCGCTTCATGTGCCTTATTGGTGGTTAAAGTGCTTATTCTGGCGGGAAGGCGCGCAACATGCGCTGGTCGATTTCTATCATCGATTTCTAGTCTGGGATCTGATGAAAAACCCTTGGCTGACGCGCTGGTTGGATAGGTTATTGAACCCGCTGATAGGAAAATCCATTGTGATGTATTACGTGGCAACCGACCTCGTTGATGATAGCACTAAGGAAATCTGATGGTTCCGCCCTTAATGCAAACCTCGCTCTCTGACCCATCGACTCAAACCGCGGACTACATCAGATCCCTTCAGGAAGGAAATGGCGGCATCCCTTGGTTTAAAGACGGTATTTTAGATCCATGGGATCACATAGAGGCTGCGATGGGACTGGCTAGCTGCGGTTATATCAACAACGCCCTTAGAGCCTATGACTTTCTCAGCAAAATCCAATCCGACTCTGGTGGGTGGTACGCAAGCTACCAAGCCGGTAACCCAAAAGATGATACGCGTATGGAATCTAACTTCGTTGCCTATGCGGCTACCGGCGTTTGGCACCTCTATTTGGTCACACGCGATAACGCCATTATCGACCGTTTTTGGCCGATGATCTCCAAAGCGATTAACTTTGTCGTCGGCTTGCAAGGGCCATTGGGTGAAATCTACTGGGCTGTTGACTCGGTCAAAGGACTGCAAAAAGATGCCTTAGTTACAGGCTGCAGCTCTATCTATCACAGCTTGGGTTGCGCTATTGCCATGGCGGAGGTCAAAGGCATTGACTGCAAGCACTGGATTAAAGTTCAAGCAGATTTAAAACATGCCATATTGAATGAGCCTGAAGCCTTTGATCGAACTTGGGCTAGTAAGGCTCGCTTTTCGATGGACTGGTTTTATCCGGTTCTTACTGGCGTTCTCACGGGTGCCGAGGCCAAAGCCAGGATCGATCAACGCTGGGACGAATTTGTAGTAGATCAGCTTGGCTGTCGTTGTGTCAGTGACGAGCCTTGGGTCACGGTCGCGGAATCTTGCGAGTTAGTGATGGCACTGATGAATATCCACGACGAAGTTCGAGCCCGGGAAATTTTTAATTGGATTCAACAGTTAAGGGATAAACAAGGCGCCTACTGGACGGGATATGTTTACCGTGACCAGGCAATTTGGCCCGAGGAGCAAACCTCTTGGACCGCCGGCGCGGTGTTACTCGCATCTGATGCAATCGAACAACGCTCCGGTGGCCACAGGCTTTTCAAAGAGGTCGTTACTGGTTCAACATCTGGTGTGGTTATTTAAAACCCCCTCACCAATCAATCGGGCACTCGCTGCAAAATTCCCAGAGTTTTGACCATGCGCTGAAAAACAAATCTACGAGAATCGAGCGCCTCTTGATAGATTTCAAAGGGTGGGCGGCCGCCATCCTCGGGATTGGGAAAAATATCGTGAATCAACAACAAGCCGCCGGCTTTCACCTGTCGCGACCAAATTTCGTAATCCATCCTCGCTGCGGCCATCGAGTGGCCACCGTCGATAAAAACGAGCCCCAGCGGCGTCGCCCAATGACGCCCCACTATTGCAGATGCCGCCACAATAGGGACAACGTTTTCGGTTAATTCAGCGCCATTGATCGTATCGCGAAAGGCACCAAAAGTATCAAACACCCCTCGCTCTACATCCATCAAGGCTGGGTCATGATAGGCCTCACCCGCTTGGTGCTCTTCCGAGCCTCGATGATGGTCAATTGCAAAGAGCGTATTACCTGTCTTCTTGCAAGCTGTGCCTAGGTAGACCGTTGATTTACCGCAATAAGAACCCACCTCCAAACAGGGTCCAATATCGGCAACCTCCATGGCCGACTGATACAGCGCTTCGCCCTCATCCGGATCTAAAAACCCTTTAACCGAGTCGATATCGATGGGTAGTTGCATGCTCACACCAATATAAAAATCAGGACATAGAGGCTCGCCGCAATACCACCGGCATAAAGTACGATATTACCTAGAGCTGACCATTTCTCCGTCCGCCGTGGGGGCAATCGATCACCAATAACGAGCCATAACGCGCAGCCTAATAGACTGCCCAACACCAAACTAATCAGTAACAGTCCCATGCTGAGTCGCTCCTAAACACTGTCAAGAAAAAGGTAGGGCACAAGATCACCCGATTGAATTTGCTGCTGAGGCTCAACAACCGCTAGAGCATTCGCCCAGGATAGACTACTCATCACACCAGAGCCCTGCTGCTCAAAGCGTGTGAGTAAAACGTCGCCGCCTTGTCGCTGCGCTCGAACCCGCAAATACTCTTGGCGATTGCCGGCCTGGAATGAAAAAGTCGAAACCCCAGGCCAAGTGATGACCTCTGAATTTATTCGCCCCTGAAGCTGCTCTAAATAAGGTTTTGCGAGCACCAAGAAGGTCACAAAGGTTGATACTGGATTGCCCGGCAAACCGAAAAAAGGGACTCCCAGAACATGTCCAAAAGCCATCGGTTTACCCGGTTTTATCGCCAATTTCCAAACCGACAATTCCCCCAGTTGTTCTATCGCTGTTTTTATAAAATCCCGATCTCCGACGGAGACACCACCTGAGCTGATAATGACATCAGCTTGACTAGCAGCCTCGCGCAGCAGTTGTATTGTTGCTTCAAGATCATCGCGCACAATTCCCAAATCCATGGTCTGAAGGCCCATTTGGGTTAGCAGCCCCTGAAGTGCGTAACGGTTAGAATTATAAATTTGTCCAACATCAAGTCTATTGGGCGGCTCAACTAATTCGTCACCAGTTGATAGTATCGCTACTCGAAGGGGTTTAAAGACGGGCAGCTCAGCAAGACCAACACTTGCAAGCAAACTAAGATCCGCCGGTCGAAGCCGCTGGCCCCGACAAGCCACTCGACTCCCAAACGCAATATCCTGACCTTTCGGTCTGACGTTGTCATTGGCCTGAACCCTGACCTTTGGCCAAACTTGATCGTCTTCCCAGGTCGCGTCCTCCTGAATTAGCACGGCGTCAGCACCCTCCGGCAACTGACCGCCTGTAAAAATCCGTGCAACCGTTTGCTCAGCCAGCGGCGATGCTACACCGCCTGCAGCAACAACTTGAGAGATAGGAAGTGGTTTTCCCGGGACAATCTCCATCGCTCGAACTGCAAAACCATCCATTGCGCTGTTATCGGCAGGCGGAACCGCGTGCTGTGACACAATATCCTGCGCCAAAGTTCGTCCCAAAGCCTCGTTTAATCCAACAGTCTCTATACGCTTTGGCGCAGACACTCCTGACAACAGTGCTTGCTTGGCCTCTTGCACAGACATTAATGCCATGACTGTCCCCGATTCAATGATGGCCGCGTAAAAGTAATTCTGCGAAATTGCAGGGACGATGGGTGCTATCTAGCTGAGAGGACAGAATTCCTGTCCAGGCCGTTTTGCAGGCACCTGTTGATCCGGGAATACAAAAAATCAGCGTATTGTTGGCAAGACCACCCAGTGCCCTGGACTGCAATGTGGAAGTGCCAATTTCCTCGTAGGACAGCTGTCGAAACAATTCACCAAACCCTTGAATCTGGGTATCAAACAACGGGGCAACCGCCTCTGGCGTCGAGTCTCGGCCGGTAAACCCAGTACCGCCTGTCATCAGCACCACCTGGACCTCTGGCGCAGCTATTAACTGCGACAATTCGGCGCGTAGCTGATATCGATCGTCGATGACAATACTACGGCTAACCAAGCGATGGCCTACCGCCTGAAGCGCCTCCGCAAGATAATCGCCGGATGTGTCATTTTCTGCCGTTCTCGTATCGGATACGGTAACAATTGAGATATTCAGGGCTTCTGCCATCGGTTCCTCCTTAAGTTTTGACGGTCCTCGCAGTCGACCTTGACGACTCGGTCTCTTAAAACCTTTACGCAAACGACCGGTTCACCCTACTAACTGCACCAAGATCATAAGTCGACCTCAAACCATTTTGGAGTGGTTTGATAACCACTACCCGCCCCAAAGCTCTGTGATCATTATCACATGCACCCGATCCCTGTGTGTCACCCGACTAAACTCGAGTTTCCGACTTCTTTAAGCCAGAACCTTAGTGGCCCTGCCAACTCGGCGGGCGTTTTTCTGAAAATGCACGAGGGCCCTCGATGAAATCATCGCTGCCATACATCGCTTTTATTTGGCTATATCTGCCCTTTATTGCTGCTTCAAGTGACTCTGCCGCCATCCCCTCGATAGCAGCTTGCTTGCTTGCTCTGATAGATAGTGGCGCACATTCTAAAATTTGGGCAGCCCAGCGCCTAGCCACGGCTAAGGCTTGTCCCTCGGGCGCAACCTCATTGACAAATCCAAGACTTTGGCCTTCCGATGCCGAAACTCGTCTTCCTGTTAACAGCATGCCCATCGCTTGCTTCATGCCAATTTCCCTAGGTAGGCGATGAATGCCGCCTGCTAAAGCAGCCAGCCCCACCCTAGGCTCTGGCAACGCAAACAACGCATTTTCATCGGCAATAATCAAATCGCAAGCTAACGCAATTTCGAATCCTCCGCCCATTGCTAATCCATTAACCGCCGCGATGATAGGTTTGACGTTATCAAACCGCTGGGTCAGCCCCGCAAAACCTGATGCTGGGCCACCCATTTTTCCACCTGAGGCCTGGTACTTTAAATCGTTGCCCGCACTAAACGCTTTATCGCCAGCACCGGTGATAATAGCAACCCATTGCTCTGGATCCGCCACGAACTCATCGAACACTTCAGCCAACTCTTGGTTTGCCGGTGGGTGCAACGCATTCATAACCTCGGGCCGATCAATCGTAACAATCGTTAACCGCTCTTCTTTAATGACCTGACAAAAAGCACCCATTTTTTCCTCCTTAATCGCTAAAAAATCATTATAGACCACGCCGAAGTCTAACTCGGTAAATTCTAATACGCTCTTAGCTTGCGAGAACCTCAAAAAACAAAACCGATCGGCTTGTCAGTGTGGCCTTAATGACTCAAGTTTGCCACCGGCCAAGGCACGCAGTTTCAAATCGATCGAGTCCCTGCTCGAGCAATGCCCGAGGGCAACCAAAATTTAAACGCACATACCCTTCACCCATAAACTGGCTACCCGGTGATAGGCCAACTCCTGCAGCACGAAAGAAGGCCTCTGGATCTTTGATATCCAGGGCTTCAATGTTCAGCCAGGCAAGATACGTAGCTTCCGGAGGCGTCATCGAAACCCCTTGAATCGCTTCAACTCTTTCCACCAGAAAATTTCTGTTGTCAGTAAGATAGGCCAAGAGTTGTTGATGCCAATACTCACACGATGACCAAGCCGCCTCGGTCGCGACGTAACCAAGGGTATTAACATTTGCCATAATTCCCGCGCCTGCGGCTTTAAAACGGGCCATCAAATGCGGGTTTTGAGCGATCACCACCGCGCAACCCAAACCCGCTAAATTAAAAGTCTTTGACGCTGCATGAAAGGTTAGCGACTGCTGAGCGGCTCGCTCGCTGAGTGTTGCCAGCGGCGTGTGCATTCGTCCATCGAAAACAATCTCTGAGTGAATTTCATCCGATATGATCACAATATCGTGGGTGACGCAGATCTCGACAATTGCCGCCAGCATGGTCTCATCTATGGTGCGACCAACCGGGTTCATTGGATGACACAACAGTAAAAGATCAATTTCAGGATACGTTTCGGCTGATTGCTCAAAGGCACGCAAGGGAAATTGCCAGTCATCATCTGCTGTCATGGGAAGCGTCATGAGTTGACGCCCCATATGACCAGGCGCCTGCAGAAAGGGATGATAAACGGGTGTCGCCGTTACAACCGCACCGCCCGGTCTCACTAAGCCTCGAATGGCTTGATTGATTGCAGGGACGATTCCTGGGATCCACTCTAAATCCTCTTCTGTCAAAGACCAGTGGTACCGCTCGGCGAACCGATTCAAGGTAACCGAAGTCAATGAGTCAGGCACCACGGTGTACCCATAAATCGGGTGGCTGATTCTTGTGGCCAGCGCCTCGGTAACCTCTGCGGGTGCTGGAAAGTCCATATCAGCGACCCACATTGGAATGACATCTTGTCCGGCGTATTTCTCCCACTTCGAGCTCGCGGTTCCTCGACGATCAAGGATCTCATCAAAATACGGATTCACTGCCACCTACTCTCTTAACCTGATGATTACCAAAACCACAGCATACCGCGATTTTAATTAAGGCGGTAAAAAGACCTACATTTGCATCTGCAAATACCGACTTAAAACCTCTATACTGGGATGATGATCTGCTTTTCATAGGAGCTACCGAGAATGGGTTTATTTTCAAAGCCAGCGACCTTACCCTCTAAAGAAAACGCTCTGCCAGGTCGGCCTGAGCCAATACCCGTGCCAGCCCAGCATTTTGTTCATGGTCGTCCTCTGCAAGGTCCTTTCGACGCGGCGCTACAGCAAGTTCAATTTGGTATGGGATGCTTTTGGGGCGCAGAACGAAAATTCTGGTCTCTCCCTGGTGTTGTTACTACTGCGGCCGGCTATGCGGGCGGGCATACGCCTAACCCGAGTTATGAAGAGGTGTGCTCTGGACAAACTGGCCACACCGAGGTCGTGCTCGTCGTCTGGGATCCCGCTGAGATCAGTTTTGAAACGCTGCTTACGACCTTTTGGGAAAGCCACGATCCCACCCAAGGCATGCGTCAAGGTAACGACCTGGGCACCCAATATCGATCCAGCATATACACTGCGAATGCGCATCAAACCGCGATCGCCAAGACCAGCCTGCAGCATTTCCAACAACAACTGACGTCTGCAGGCTATCCATCAATCACGACCGAAATTAGAGAAACTGTGCCGTTTTACTATGCCGAGCACTACCATCAACAGTATCTTGCGAAAGTGCCTAATGGCTACTGTGGCTTGGGCGGCACTGGAGTCTGCTATTAGGACATGAGTTTCTGATACGCTTGATCATATCGCATGAGTGTCTGTTCAATCACCTCGTTTGGCAGTGCGGGCCCGGGTGCTTCTTTGTTCCAGAGACCTTCGGCGACCAAGCCCTCGGTATAGTTACGAACAAATTGCTTATCAAAACTATTTTGTTCTTCTCCTGGACGCCACTCATCGGCCGGCCAAAACCGTGAGCTATCAGGGGTCAACACCTCATCAATTAAAACTGGTTGATCCGAGTCCGGCTCAAGCCCGAATTCGAATTTCGTATCTGCAATAAGAATGCCTCGCTCGCCAGCATAAGCGCGGCCCTGATTATAAATTGCAATTGACTGGTCTCGAATCTGCTCCATAAGCTCACGCCCGGCTACCCGACAACTTTCTTCAAAACTAATATTCTCATCATGACCTGTTTCAGCCTTCGTGCTGGGCGTGAACAAGGGCGCCTCAATACGATCAGAATTAACCATTCCGGCGGGCAGCGGTATCCCGCAGACTTCACCGGTTCTGAGATAATCTTTAAACCCACTTCCCGTTAAATACCCTCGAACAATACACTCAACCGGCACCACCCGATTCTTGCGACATATCATCACTCTACCGTCTAACATCTGGTAGTCTGCTTCGGTCAAACCCGGCACATCCCGAATCTCCGTGCTCACTAAATGATGCTTATAGGTGCCTGAGAAATATTCGAACCAAAACTTGGAGATCTTGGTCAGCATTGCGCCTTTTCCGGGAATGCCATTTTCTAGGACCACATCAAAAACACTGACCCGGTCAGAGGCAATAATCAGTAGACCCTCTCCACCATCAGGTAGCGTAACGTCATATAGATCTCTGACTTTTCCGGTTCGTTTGTTCGGCAGCGATAGGTTGGTGGTTAATAGTGCTGCTGTCATCTCTGAGGATCTCCTTGGTTTTGTTTTCAACAAATCCCATCTTGGAAGGGAGCGATTACTTGGTTTTAAACCGCCTGCAACAGACCTAACGCCTATTACAATCTATCTCGTTGGCATCGTCGTTCGTTGTTTCAAACACTAAACCACGACCATTTTTTAAGGTAGCACAATCAGGCTAAAGCTTGATCAAAATCCGATAAGAGGTCTTCTATGTCCTCTATCCCAACGGACAACCTAATAAGATTATCTTTAATTCCCATCGCCGCTCGACGCTCAGCGCCTAATTCGTAAAATATCGAATGCGCAACCGGTATCGCTAGAGTCCTAACGTCACCTAAATGCGTTGCCTTAATGACGGTTTTCAGTCTGTTCAAACGCTCAAAACAATCGAACTCTGGTTTAAGCTCGAAACTCAAGATCGCGCCTGGCCGCTTAAATAAATGTGCCACACGCTCGTAATGATCATGACTATTGAGGCCTGGGTAGTAAGTCTGCTCAACGGCCGGATGGTCCTGAAAGAATTCTGCTAACTTCTGTGCATTGTCACAGGCTCTTTCCATTCTCAGCGACAACGTGTCAGAACCCACCGACAAGCGATGCGCGGCATCAGCACCAAGACTCGCGCCAAAATCTCTTAAGCCCTTTTTTTTCATTTGGTTCATCGCAAACAGCGCAGGATCTCCAGATTGATAATCAGGGAGGATATTAGCGAAGGTAGCCCAGTCGAAGCTGCCTAGATCAGTGACGCAACCTCCGAGCGCGTTACCATGCCCACCGATATATTTTGTCAGCGAATTCACCACCAAATTGGCATCTACGTTTTTAGGCTGAAACAAGTAGGGCGTCGTCAGGGTATTGTCGACAACATAGACAAGCCCGTGGGTTTTACATAACCGCCCCAAGCCTTCAAGGTCGGCAACCTGCGTTCTTGGGTTAGCGATCGTCTCGACAAATAGTAATTTAGAGTTGTCTTTGATCGCGTATTGGGCTTCCTCAGCGTCTCCCAAATCGACAAAGGACACCTCGATGCCGTGACGACTGAAAGACTCAAACAGGCTTGCGGTGTTGCCGAACAAGTATTTTGAGGCAATCACATGATCCCCTCGTCTAAGAAGCGCAAACAGCATGGTACCGATCGCGGCCATTCCAGTGGCAAACGCTAAACTTGCGATTCCACCTTCCATGAGGTTCATTTTTTGATGAAGCGCCTCGACGGTCGGGTTTATTTGACGACCATAGGTGTACCCTTTTTGTTTACCTTGAAAGACCGCAGCTAATTCTCGCGCGTCGTCGTACCCGTAGGTCACGCCTGGATGAACCGGTTTGATTAAGTTGCCATGTTCAACACCGAATCGGCGATCTGAGTGCAATATCTGAGTGGTAAATCCCATAGTTGGGCTCCAAAACGAAAAAACCCGCTAACAGGCGGGCCAAACCGCTTTAGCGGCATTTGTTATGCGCCCGCAAGCTGAAATCAAAACGGCGCACCCGAAATTTTAGTACGGCAGTCTCGACAATTCAACGAATTACCCTCAACCACTCGCTACGATTGACTGACTTTTGCCTGCTATAATCCTTCTTTAAACTACTTGCCTATCACCATGACAGAATCGCTTAACGACCAGCTGCTGGCTTTTATCAAGGCTTCTCCGACCCCCTACCACGCCACTCGCTCGACGACTGATGCGCTGGTAGCGGCAGGCTTCACTCAACTTGATGAATCAGAGGCTTGGAATCTAGATGCCGGGCGCTTTTTTGTCACCCGCGCAGACTCCTCAATCATCGCCTTCAATTTAGACCGGGATAAGCTGCCCGAATCTGGTCTTAAAATAATAGGCGCCCATACTGATAGCCCCTGTTTAAAGGTAAAGCCCAATCCTAGTATAAGCCAGTTGGGATACCATCAAATTGGAGTCGAGGTCTACGGAGGCGTCCTGCTGAATCCTTGGTTCGATCGCGATTTGAGCTTGGCTGGCAAAGTGACTTATCGTTTGGCGAGCGGTGCGCTGAGAAATGGTTTGATCGACTTCGACACGGCCATCGCAACGATTCCCAGCCTCGCAATTCATCTTGATCGAGAGGCTAACACGTCAAGAACTATAAACGCTCAAACCGATCTTCCACCGATTGTCGCTCAAAGTGAATTTAATTTAGAGGCTCGCTTAATCGAGGAAATAGAGCGCTCTCATCCCGGCAAGCAGATCGATCGTGTTCTGGCTTGGGACCTCAGCTTTTACGACACCAATCCACCGAAAATCATCGGCTCAGCGCAAGAGTTCATTGCAAGCGCTCGCCTCGATAATTTGCTGTCTTGTTTTATCGCGTTAAAGGCATTTATCAGCGTGCCCCAAAGCGCAAACACCATGATTGTGTTCAACGACCATGAAGAAATTGGCAGTACCTCTTATGCTGGTGCTGACGGCAGCTTTTTAATCGATGTCATCGACCGACTGCTGCCGTCGCCCGAGGAAAGGGTGCGAACTTTGGCTGGCTCCCTGCTGATTTCAACCGATAACGCCCACGGCGTTCATCCTAATTATGCCTCTAAGCATGATCCTAACCATGGCCCTAAAATCAACGCCGGGCCTGTGATAAAGATCAACGCAAACCAGCGCTATGCAACCAACTCAGATACACACAGTATTTTTAAATCGATATGCGAGTCGGTAGCCGTGCCATTTCAAGTATTCGTAACCCGATCTGACATGGGTTGCGGCAGCACTATTGGCCCAATTACCGCAAGTAAGCTCGGCATCAAAACGCTTGACGTTGGCTTACCAACCTTTGGCATGCACTCAATCAGAGAATTAGCTGGGACCCAAGATACAGCGCATTTATTCACAGCGCTATCGGCATTTCTGGGATCCGAAGGAGGTCTATCTATTACCTCCGCTGATTAGATCAGGCTAATTTCGAGATCGGCAGCCTGGCGACTTAATCGGTCTAACAATTTAGGCACAATATCGCTGTCAGGATGGTCTAACAGCTTCTTTTGGGTGAGCTGATAGAGATCACGCAAGCGATCGTTGTCACACCAAAGCGCTTGTAGATACGCATGCCAACGAATTTGCTCTTCCTCGGTCAAGTTAGCGCCGTCTTGTCGTGCCCTAAAACGAAAATACAGTTCGTTGAGCCGGTCATCATCAAAAACCAGGTCAGGACTTAAGCTTTGTCTCGCTAGACTGAACTTCTGCTGATCATCCTTAGAGACAAACCCTCCGGAATACAATTGAAAATCTACGTCAGCGACTACCCTACGAGGCTCATTGAGCAAACCGTCACTCAAAAGCGCAAACAACCGAGGACTTTTCTGAATCTGCCGGACGTGGCCTTTAATCGTATCAACTTGCCAACTTAGATTGGGCTCAACAGCTTCGGGTAAGGTCGAAAAAGGGGCAACTGGCGGGCAGCGATTGATTTGCATAATGTGCAGAATTCTTTGGGACAGTGGTTCGTTTTCGGTACCAAGGCATCGCGCAATGAGCTTGTCAGGGCTCAAATCAAGATAAGTGGACGGGTCAACCCGTAAGTCAATGCATATCAGCGAATTCGCGTTAACTGGATGGGTCATGAAGGGTAACAGAGGTACCAAAGTTCGATCACTGACAGGTCCAAAACCACCCGCAAATAACCACGGAGTTTTCCCTAAGGGGTACATCGCATCGATCACGGTCTGTTTTCGACGCCAACGATAATGGTAATCGAACAGCCTAGGTTGCGCTTTTTGCAGTCGCGAGGCTAAACCTATCGTGGCATGAATATCTGATAAGGCATCATGAGCATGCGTATGCTGCAGTTGGTTTGCCCGCGCTAAATCCTCTAATTTGAAAGACGGCTTCCCTGATGGATGCGTAGGCCAATCTAGACCATCCGGTCGTAGGCCATAAGCCAATCTTGCCAATTGTATGAGGTCCCATCGGGAGTTTCCGTTTTGCCACTCACGCGCGTAAGGATCGAAAAAGTTGCGGTAAAGACCCTGCCGGATAAATTCGTCGTCAAACCGAAAGCTGTTGTAGCCAACCACACAGGTCCCTGGCTCGGCAAACTGTTCAAGAATTCGTTCAAGACCAACCCGTTCTGTGACACCATTTTGGTCGAGAAGCTCTGGATCTATTCCGGTTACCAGCGCCGCCTCGGGATGAATTAAGGCTTCCCATGCAGGTTTTATATAGAAATTTATCGCTGGCCCGACAGGTTTGAGCGACATATCGGTTCTTTGACCGGCGAACTGAACAATCCTGTCTAAAACCGAATGCGTACCTGTCGTCTCTAAGTCATACCAAAAAAAGGTTTCGGCCATCGGAATGTGTCTTCGTTTTGTGACGCACTGTATCTTATAATCTTGTCACTTCCTGAAGACGATCACCATGCCTTATCGACGAACATTGCTAGCGTTGCTTGGACCAGTCGCTGGGCTCTCAATCTACTTGTGGCTAAACACGTCTCTGGGTGATGAGATCGCCATTACAGCAGGCATCACCCTATGGACCGCCATCTGGTGGGTCTTTGAGCCGATACCGATTCCAGCCACTTCTCTGTTACCGCTAGCTCTATTCCCTACCTTCGGAATTCTTAACGCCAATCAAGTCGGTGCGGCCTATGGCAGTCCTCTGGTTCTCCTCCTTATGGGGGGCTTTATCCTGTCTACTGCCATGGAAAGAAGTGGCGCCCATCGACGCGTAGCCCTGACCATGGTCAATCTTTTCGGAGGTAATAGCAGTCGCCGATTGGTATTCGGTTTCATGGCTGCGGCGGCATTACTTTCGATGTGGATATCCAACACCGCAACCACGCTGATGCTCCTGCCAGTCGCACTGGCGGTACTTGAAAAGGCCCCAGATAAACGCCTGGCAGTGCCTCTGCTACTCGGTATCGCTTACGCGTCCAGCATCGGCGGTATTGGCACGCCCATTGGCACACCACCCAACCTCGTGTTTCGTGAAGTGTATGCCAGTGCAACAGGCAATGAGATTGGCTTTCTGACCTGGATGAGTTGGGGCGTTCCCATCGTTGCTATTTTTGTCCCCATTTGCGCGCTCTGGCTGACCCGCGGACTGAACTTCAAGGGCAGCTTCTCGTTACCGCCAGTCGGGCTCTGGCAAATTGCTGAACGCCGGGTATTTATCATTTTTTCGATAACTGCTGTCGCTTGGATAACCCGCAGCCAACCCTTTGGTGGCTGGTCAGACTTGATGGGCGTACCAAGTGTCAACGATGCAAGTATCGCGCTACTCGCTGTCGTCGTCATGTTTTTAGTACCCGATGGCAAAGGTGAACGCTTACTCAACTGGGAAGCCGCAGAAAAAATCCCATGGGGCATGTTAATTCTTTTTGGAGGCGGCATCACGATCGCTAAAGCTTTTGTTGAATCTGGTTTATCACAAGAACTCGGGGCCTTTCTGACCGAACAGGCGACCCTTGATACCTTTTTCCTGGTCTTGGCCATTTGTTTGACCATCACCTTTATGACAGAAATCACAAGTAATACCGCTACCACCACCTTAATGTTGCCAATTTTGGCCGCAGCGGCATTGGCCGCCGAAATACCCCCTGAAGTGCTCATGGTTCCAGCGGCAATGAGCGCAAGTTGTGCCTTCATGCTGCCGGTTGCAACAGCGCCTAACACTATTATGTTCAGCACGGGTGCTTTTCCAATTAAAATTATGGTTAGAGAAGGCCTAGCACTTAATTTAATCGGGGCGCTCATCATCAGCGCGCTCACTACTTGGCTACTGTGATGCGCCCATCTTTTGTCACTGGCGCTAACCTATGGCTAACGCGCGGCCTAGGTAAAGTTGCTAAAGCTTGGACCAGAGGCGCTCGCATGAGTCAATTAAAAGGGATTTTGTATGCGAATCCTTAGAGGCAGTGCGACCCTGGTTGCTATGACGATTAACACCCTGCTGCTGGCTGTGCCGCTCTGTATGGCAGCACTAATTAGGTTTCTGACACCTGAAAAAATGCAAGTTGGTTGTACGCGATTCGCAATGCGGTGCGCAGAGAGCTGGATCAGCAACAATAATCGCATCCTAGATAGTCTGCAAACGCTCAATATTGAGACCATCAAACCGGCGAAATTGGATTGCAATGCATGGTATCTGGTCATCTGCAACCACCAGAGCTGGACAGACATTCTCATTTTACAGCGATTGATGAACCGACAGATTCCAATGCTCAAGTTTTTTATTAAGCAATCTCTTATCTATGTACCGGTATTAGGGGCCTGCTGGTGGGCACTCGACTTTCCTATCATGAAGCGATATAGCCACACGACCCTCAAGAAAAAGCCGCATTTAAGGGGACGAGATTTAGCAACGACCTTAAGATCCTGTGAACGATTTAAATTAACGCCGGTGTCCGTGCTCAACTTTGTGGAAGGTACTCGGTATACACCTCAAAAACACAAACAAAGCCACAGCCCCTATCAGCATTTGTTAAAACCTAAAAGCGGGGGTGTGGCCATGGTGGTGGATGCGCTTGAGCAGCACCTCACTGACATTTTAGATGTGACAATCATCTATCACGACCATTGCCCTAGCATTTGGCAGTTTCTTTGCGGACACGATGCCAAAATTACGGTCAAAATCGAAGCCATTCCGATACCACGAGATATCGATAACGTCGGCACCAACGCTGCTCGATCATCTGCCGTTCAAGTGAGAGATCTGCTAGCCGAGCGATGGGCCCTTAAGGACGCAGATATTCAACAACTGTTGCTAGAGCAGCGTTAGCAGTCCTGTTATGCTACCGCCTCGGAGGAAGCTTTTTGACGTCCATCTATAACGATTATTTCGGGCTGAAAGAATCGCCGTTCTCGATTGCCCCAAATCCTCAGTATCTCTACATGAGCGATCGCCATAGAGAGGCCTTGGCGCATCTGCTCTATGGGATACAGGGGGATGGCGCTTTTATTTTGTTGTCCGGTGAGGTTGGCACTGGCAAGACCACGATATGTCGGTGCCTCCTAGAGCAAATTCCCAGTCAAGTTGACACCGCTTTTATCCTGAACCCAAAACTCACCGCAGGGGAACTACTCGCTGCCGCGTGCGATGATCTAAAAATTCAATATCCTAAAGACGCAACAATCAAAGTCTTAACTGACTGTATGAACGCCTATTTACTCGAGGCGCACGCTAAGGATCGAAGAACGGTATTGATTATCGATGAAGCCCAAAATTTGTCGACTGAGGTGCTCGAACAGCTCAGATTACTGACCAACTTAGAAACCAATCAACGTAAACTATTGCAGATTATCCTGCTTGGTCAGCCCGAACTCCTATCTTTATTAGCGAAACCTGAACTAAGACAATTATCGCAACGTATCACAGCCCGCTTTCATTTAGATGCCCTCAACCGGGAGGAGATATCAGCTTATATTAAACACAGGCTAACCATTGCGGGCGCAAAGGGTTCCTTTTTTTCGAAACCAGCAGTAGATCGAATCTATAAAATAAGCCAAGGGATACCGAGAATCATCAACTTGATCTGCGACCGGTCCCTCCTCGGTACTTATTCAGAGGGTGAGCTACAAGTCACACCAAAAATCGTTAGCAAGGCTGCGAGAGAAATCCTCGGAGGCGCTTCCAAACCAGCCATGAACTGGAGAGCGCTCGCGCTAGGCTTGGGCGGCGGACTCGCTATGCTGATTGCTGTCGTTGTGTTGATGCTGGTAAACCCATCTAGAGAGGCGGCACTGACTGCATCCACTGGCACCCTCGTTGACGAGGCCAAAAGCGTTGAGGCAGCACCTCAAGAGCAGCCGGTCACACAAAGAGCATCGGAGGTCACAGAGAAAGCGCCAGTCATTGATCAATCCTTTACAGGTTCAGAACCCCAAGATCAGCCGACATCACTTACCCTTAACCAACCTTTGGTCAATCAAATAACTGAAACAGAGCCGGGACGTCCGTTGACCTCACTGGCACTCATCCAGGGGCATAACCGAGCCGGCGCTGCTCTTAATGATCTGCTCGGTCTCTGGGGCGTTGATTTCACCGACCCCGAATCAGCCACCTGTGAGCTGGCCGAAACCATTGGTCTATTCTGCTTCTCCAGCATCGCAGGCCTCAACGAAATGAATGATTTCGATAGGCCGGTTGTTATTAATTTAAACAATCAGTGGTTCACCCTCCAAAGCTTAACAAGAGAAATGGCCGTTTTGAGTGTGGGCGGAGAGCGTCATGAGGTCGCCATATCAGAATTGCTCGATGCTTGGAGCGGTAACTTTACCCTTTTATGGCGAGCGCCCCCTGGATACAAGGCGCCAATTTCACTGGGAGATCGGGGACCGGCTGTTGACTGGTTGGTCAATCGTTTACAAGTGATCAACGAGCGTCCCGGCTCGACCAGTCCTGGCTATGTTTTCGATGGGCGCTTGGAGTCCGAAGTCCGACAGTTTCAGCTCGTGACCGGGCTAACGCCAGATGGTATTGCCGGTGTCAAAACTTGGATCAAAATTAATGATGCAGATGACATCCCTACGCCTAGGTTAGATGGAGTTAGGTTGTAATGTCCTACATTCTAGATGCATTAAATAAATCAGAGGAAGAGAAGAAGGCGTATCGCACGCCTTCTCTGAATACGATTCATCAGCGACCCGGCAGGTCAAACCGAGGCGGCGTGCCGTGGACTATCGTCATCAGCGCTTTAATTCTGATCACCTTGGTCGCGCTGGTTACTTGGTTGATTTTTTTTAGTCAGACACGCGTTCAGCCAGAGAAAGTTACGCGTTCTAGCCCCGCCGTTGAGCCAAGTCCGCGCCCATCAATGAGGACTCAGAATACTCCAGTCTACACCCCAACCGAACAGCCCCCTGAGCTTAGGTCCAGTGCGGCCATCAAACGTACAGAACCCATCGCTAAGACCCCTATCCCTGGGGGTGATGGAAAGCTGCCAAGTGCTATCGCTGACGAGATTGCGGCGATACGCTTTTCTAGCCATATCTACGCTAGTGACGCCACGCTAAGAATGGTTGTCATTAATGGGCAAGCACTACGAGAGCTAGAGCGATTCGGTTCTGGTCTCGAACTCAGCCAAATCACCGAAGATGGTGTCGTTATCCGTCATCAAACCCATTCGGTTCCTGTTAGCGTTTTGAGCCAATGGGCAGACGACTAAAGGGGTTGATTGGCCCCTTGCAGCTCCGCTAACTGCTGAATCTGTTTTTTCATTTCAAGCACTTCCATGTTGTGCCTCTGTCGATATTCAAGGTTCGACCGAATATCGGCATTTGCCTCGTCAATCTTCTTAACCAAAGTCGTCAACGAGCGACGCTGAGTCTCTAACGCGTCAGTTTGATCTTGAACTTGCTGGCGAATCAATCCAACCTCCGTGCCCAACTCCTGATTGTTTATCGACAACTGATCCTTGAGACCGATCATATCTTTGTTCAGTGAGTCGAAATTATCACCAATGCCTGACACCGTGCCCGCAATTGGATCCAATTCGGCCTTAAAAGTTGTCACAGCGGCCTCAAGATCAGCGGCAACCTGTTCGATCTTCGGACGATTTTGCCGATAGGCAACCGCCCAAAGTTTATCAATTTCACTGAAATTTCGATTCGATTGTTCTTGTAGGGTCGCAAACGTCGCAGAAACGTCAGAACCCGTGGCCGCTAGCCTTCCCTCAAGCTCTAAGATACTCGCCTGGCTTTTGGTCAGCAGCACATTCGCCTCACTCAGCTTCTGCTGTACCTGAAACAGCACATAACCACCAAAGCCCATAACACCTACCATCAGCGCGATAACAAACATCAAAATGCCATTAAAATTGCTTTGCTTTGGCGCTTCTGCACGAGCACCTCGCCGGTAAGAGGACACATCCTCAGCATCGGGTGTAATCGATGGTAGATCATCAATCTTTTTCAAATCATCAGTCATTAGCACATGTCCAAAAAAAACGGGGCACATTTCGCCCCGTATTTTAAGTCAATTTGTCGTTTAGATCACAACAAATGCATACAAGCGTATAGAACAGCCGTTAGCCCTAGACCACAGTGAATCACACCCGCGACCGAGGTCATTGGACCCTGTTTACCGCGTATCGCATTGACTTCTAACGCTAAAATAATCAAGAAGACCACGATCAAACTTGCGGTTGAGGCTGCCATGGAATCCGTAACGATGCCGCTCGGCAAATGCGCGGAAGATCCCATGAAAAACAACATAGGAATCGAAAATAGCGTGTTCGTGCGAGAAGCTAATGCAGCTTTTGGCGCAGCACCTGCGGCCTCTGGCAAGGCTTCTCCACCTTCAGCGACCTGAGTCGCAGAGGCTATGACAATTTTCTGATTAGGCCAGATAATAAACCAAACATTAATGGCCATCAGAGTTCCAAGCGTTGCACCCACTGTGATGTCGTACGTCAATGCACCATGTAAAACATATAGAAGGTACAAGCCAGTTAAGAATGTAAACGCCGCGCCCCATCTGAACCACCAAAGCGCCCTAGGGACGAGCTTTTGAATGGCGCCAGAGCGATGAGCCGGGTCGGCTTCTTTAAAATATTCCGTTTGAACAAAATTAAAATAGTACAGCAACCCGATCCAAACGATGCCGAATAGAAAATGTCCCCAACGAAACAAATAGTCTATGCCATAAGATGAAAATAATGGTATGTCCATGCGCTTTCCCCAGTATGTTTAACCGAAACTTATATGCTGCTTGCAAGTGCTTCAGCAGACTTCAAAGTACTATACCAAACTTTGTTCAAAACATAAGCTTTTCCTATACATCGACAAACCTTTTCAAGCAGTCAATCCGAATAAACTTACCGTTGCCGTCATACTCAATTTCAAACCACCCGGCAATGCCCGTTGAACTCACGAACTGCCTTAAATGTTCAGCAGAGAATTGAATACGCCGACCACTTTCGGCACGCACAATGACGACCCGGGCAGCCCCAGCGTAATACCGCTGCATTTCCTCAGCAGATATTCGGAGTGCAAATTGTTCAATCATCTTACTTAAAGTTTCGCTTACCATCTTGGTGCTAGGGTTTAACACAAAAAAAACCCCGCTCAAAGCGGGGTCTTTTTGCCGGAAGGGCGTATTACATCATACCGCCCATACCGCCCATACCGCCCATACCGCCCATATCAGGCATACCGCCGCCTGCTGATGGGTTATCTTCAACAACATCAGTGACCATACATTCAGTTGTGATCATCAGACCGGCCACGGATGCCGCAGCCTGAAGCGCCGTACGAGTCACTTTAGCAGGATCAGGAATACCAAAGTCGATCATGTTGCCATATTCGCCGGTGGCAGCGTTGAAACCTTCATTGCCAGTCAATTGCTTAACCTTGTCCACGACAACGGAACCTTCAGCGCCTGCGTTTTCAGCAATCTGCCGGATAGGCGCTTCCATCGCGCGTCGACAGATGTTGATACCAACGTTCTGATCTTCGTTTTCGCCTTCTAACCCTTCGATCGCTGAGAGTGCTCGAATCAGCGCGACGCCGCCGCCTGCAACGATACCTTCCTCGACTGCGGCTCGAGTAGAGTGCAACGCATCTTCAACTCGGGCTTTCTTCTCTTTCATCTCGACCTCAGAGCCTGCGCCAACCTTGATCACGGCAACACCGCCGGCCAATTTAGCGACACGCTCTTGCAACTTCTCACGATCATAATCCGAGGAAGTCTCTTCGATCTGTGTCCTGATTTGCTTCACTCGAGCCTCAATATCTGCAGAATCCCCTGAGCCATCGACGATGGTCGTATTTTCCTTGGTCAGTGTGATGCGCTTGGCCTGACCCAGATCTTCTAAAGAAGCGCCTTCCAGAGACAAGCCAACTTCTTCTGAGATCACGGTACCGCCCGTCAAGATTGCAATATCTTGAAGCATTTCTTTACGTCGATCACCAAAGCCTGGTGCTTTTGCAGCAGCAACTTTCACAATACCGCGCATATTGTTAACTACCAGAGTTGCAAGCGCTTCGCCTTCAACATCCTCAGAGATAATCATCAACGGACGACTTGATTTGGCGACTGCTTCAAGTACCGGGAGAAGGTCTCGAATATTGGAGATCTTCTTGTCAAACAGTAGCAAGTAAGGATCTTCGAGTTCAGCACTCATATTTTCTTGATTGTTGATAAAGTAAGGGGATAGATAACCTCGATCAAACTGCATGCCTTCAACCACATCCAGCTCATTTTCCAAGCCAGAGCCTTCTTCTACGGTGATCACGCCTTCCTTGCCAACCTTGTCCATCGCTTCGGCGAGGATATCGCCAATCTGCGTGTCACTGTTAGCAGATACACTGCCTACCTGAGCGATCGCTTTAGAATCCGAACAAGGTACTGCAAGTGCTTTCACCGACTCGACGGCTACGCTCACGGCTTTGTCGATGCCACGCTTTAAATCCATTGGATTCATGCCGGCAGCAACGGCCTTTAGCCCTTCGTTTAATATTGCTTGGGCTAGAACTGTAGCTGTTGTGGTGCCATCGCCGGCCACATCAGAAGTCTGTGACGCGACTTCTTTGACCATCTGCGCGCCCATGTTCTCAAACTTATCTTTAAGTTCAATCTCTTTCGCGACCGAAACACCATCTTTCGTTACTGTCGGTGCGCCAAACGACTTATCAAGCACTACGTTACGACCCTTAGGTCCTAGTGTGACTTTCACAGCATCTGCTAGAACATTGACGCCCTTGAGCATTCTCTGTCGTGCAGAATCACCAAACCTTACGTCTTTAGCTGTCATATTTAAATTCCTTATCTCGTTTCTTATATTGCTGTCTGATTGTTACGCGTGAGCACTGCCATTAGGGATGCTTACTCGATCACCCCAAACACTTCGCTTTCGCTCATGACTAGCAATTCTTCACCATCAACCTTTACGGTGCTACCGGCATATTGCCCAAAGAGCACTTTGTCGCCAACCGCCAGGTCTACTGACTGAACAGTCCCGTTGTCGAGCTTTTTGCCCGTTCCAACTGCTAAGACTTCCCCTTGAGAAGGTTTTTCCGCTGCCGAACCGGGAATAACGATCCCGCCAGCAGATTTGGTTTCTTCTTCCAGACGTCGTACGACCACTCGATCTTGTAATGGACGAATATTCATTCTGATCTCCCAATCTAAGATTGCGCCGACTCCAAATGGCCGGCCAGCTTGTTTCTGATATCAGCTAAAAACCTCGGCAACGGCTTGCCCAGTCTTTTAGCACTCTCCCCTAAGGAGTGCTAATAATAGGGTCACTTTTAGCAGAGTCAAGGGTAGAGTGCTAAAATCTTTGAAAAACCCAAGCCAAAACCGAGTTCCGATTTTGATCGCCTAAAATGCCTGAAAAATCACTGTAATAAGGCCAATAAGTGATTGATTCTGATTCCAAAAAACAAACTGTTTGGCAGATCATAGCTGCGATTCCAAGAGGCAAGGTTGTTACCTATGGACAACTGGCCGATATGGCTGGCATCCCGGGTCAAGCTCGCTGGGTTGGCAGGCTATTATCAGAGCTGCCAAATGGCACTGCGTTGCCCTGGCACCGGGTTGTCAATGCATCAGGCCGTATTACTAACCCCAATTACCTGAGACAAACCAACCGTCTGTTGGCCGAAGGGATAGTATCGGACAATAGGCGAGTCAACTTGAATCGCTTTCAATGGCGGCCTGGTCAAGAGGACAGGGACACCTTAACACCTAACGAATAAGCACCGCTGGGTGGGCTGCTACCTAGACATCTTATAGCCTAGTGAACACTTTGTTGCTCACGGCGAAGAAGGTAGAAAACCATCAAGATGGCCGGTAAACCAAACAAGCCTGAGAGCAGAAAAAAAGTTGGGTAACCTAACCCATCTACAATGATTCCAGAAAAACCACTCGTGAATTTGCCGGGCAACGTCATCAAAGAACTAAAAAGCGCGTACTGTGTTGCGGTGTAGGCTGTTGCAGTCAAGCTTGACAAATAGGCCACGAAACTGGTCGCCGCGATTCCGCCGCTGAGATTGTCTGCGCTAATAATGATCGCCAACCCCAACAAACTGGGCTCAAAGAGCGCTAATGAGGCAAATAAGATATTGGTCGTTGCAACCAAGACCGCTCCAGTCAGTAGGGTCGGCAAAAGCCCAAAACGCAAAACCAAGACACCCCCAAGGAATGACCCGAATAAGGACACGCCGAACCCCAAGCCTTTGGCGATGTTAGCAATCTCTAGCTTGGTAAACCCTAAGTCCAAATAAAAGGGATTCGCCATAATCCCCATGGTGATATCGCTCAGACGATACATCGCGATAAACGCTAAAATAAATAGCGCGAATTGACCGTTTCTTTGCAAGAAATTAGTGATGGGATCAACGAAAAGTCCAACGACCCAGCGCCACCAACTTTTCTCCCAGCCAACACCCGCTTCACCTTGAACTGTCGCTTGCGGCTGCTTAATCAAGAGTGTGGTCAGCACACCCACCAGGCCGCAGGTGGCCATCACTTGATAAGCAGCGGTCCACCCCAAATACTCTGCCGCGTAGAGCGCGCCGGCACCTGACACTAGTAAAGCGGTTCGATAGCCTGCGATGTAGCCAGCCGAGAGCGCGGCTTGCTGGCTGACATCTGCAATCTCTATACGATACGCATCTATCGCGACATCTTGGGTCGCCGAAGAAAAAGCCACCAATAACGCTAAAAGCGCCAGTAACCCTAGCGAATCAGCACCAACCAGACTCATGCCTGCAAGCGCAATGACAATGCCTAACTGTCCCAACAGCATCCAGCTGCGCCGCTGACCGAGCCTTTCCCCTAAAAACGGTAGCTTCAGCTGATCCACAAAAGGGGCCCAAACCACTTTGATGGAATACATCATGCCGATCCAAGCAAAAAACCCAATAGCAGACCGGCTAACGCCTTCATCTCGCAGCCAAGCAGTCAACGTTGCGAACACCAGCAGATAGGGAAGCCCTGCAGAGAAACCTAAAAAGACCAGTGATATAACTTCCGGCTTTCGGTAGCTCGCGATCGCGGCCCGCCAGGTTGCTGTTTGCCGTCCGGAGGCCAAATTAGTCTCTAAAATTCTGGTACTGAAGTGGGATACCAAATTCACCCGCTTTGAGCTCGGCCATGACCAACTGTAAGTCATCTCGCTTCTTGCCGGTTACTCTTAACTGCTCGCCCTGAATTGCTGCTTGAACTTTGAGCTTCTTATCTTTTATGAGCTTCACCATTTTCTTGGCGAGCATAGATTCGATACCCTGCCGCATGATCACAGTTTGATGCAGTAACTTACCGCTAGGTTGTATATCCCCCGCTTCCATCACCATAGGATCAATGCCTCTCTTAATCAGTTTTTCTCTCAAAATGTCGAGCATCTGATCCAGCTGAATGTCTGCCTGGGCAGTCAATTTTACTTCGGCGCCCTGTCGTTCGAAGGATGCCGAAACACCCCGAAAGTCATAACGGGTTGAAAGCTCTCGGTTGGCTTGATCAACCGCATTGTTAACTTCCTGAAGATCAACTTCTGAAACTACATCAAAAGATGGCATCACGAGTTCTCCGCTAGAAATTGACCCTCAGCATATCAGATACTGGGCTGGTCAATCTTGACCTGCTGAGCCATAGATCGCCGCTCTAGAGTGGGATAAAGCATCAGATTTGACGTACACTTGACTTTCACCCCTCTGAGATCGGAAATGGGCAAACGTCTTACTAAAATCTACACGCGAACCGGTGACAATGGTGAAACCGGCTTAGGCGATGGCAGTCGTGTTAAGAAAGATAGCTTACGCGTTAATGCCATGGGGGACATCGACGAACTCAACGCGCATTTGGGTTTGCTCATAGAACACCTAAAAACGACCGATCTGCCAAATCAAACTGACTGGTGCGACTTTTTACGCTATTGCCAGCATCGCATTTTCGATCTTGGCGGCGAAGTATCTATTCCCGGATTCGAGCTCATTCAAGCGCACCATACTTCGTTGATCGAGGTCCGACTTGACGCTTTGAATGAAGATCTAGATCCCCTAGAAAACTTCATCCTGCCTGGCGGATCGATCTTAATTGCCCAGTGTCACGTTGCACGCAGCACCTGCCGCCGAGCAGAGCGCAGCCTAATTGCCCTCGCAGCTAGTGAGGCCATCAACTCAGCGGGCTTACAGTTTTTGAATCGCTTTTCCGATTATCTTTTTGTACTAGGCCGGGCAATTGCCAGGGCCTCAGCTACCGGAGAGGTTCTTTGGGAAAAAGATCAACTCGCATAAGGTGGTGATTAAATCGCGAGCCACCGAATGTCGGTGAGTTGTCTGGATATCTCCGCAACAAATCTCGCTGCTTCAGCACCGTCGATGGCTCGATGATCATAGCTTAAGGCTAAGGGCAGAATTTTCCGGGGCTTAAGCTCCCCGTCTTGATAACGCGGCAATTCTTGAGTCCGAGCGACGCCCAAAATTGCAATCTCTGGGCTATTGATAATTGGCGTAAAGCCCGTGCCGCCAATCCCGCCCAAACTCGAAATGGTAAAAGTTCCACCCTGCATATCAATGGGCATAAGCTTTTTACTTCTTGCCGACGCTGCCAGCTCGGCGGCAGCGGCAGCAAGTTCAGAAATCGATAATGCTTCTGCTCCTTTGATATTTGGCACTACCAGCCCGTCCGGAGTCTCGACCGCAATGCCGATATTGTAATAATGTTTAATAACCCAATGTTCGAAATGAGGGTCGAGTGACGCATTGAATCGCGGGTATTGTTTTAGGGTCTGCAACACTGCCTTGATGAAGAAAGCTAGGGGAGAGATCTTTGGAGCGTCAGATCCACGTTGCGCATTCAGCGTGGACCTAAAGGCTTCAAGATCGGTCACGTCCGCCTCATCGAAATGGGTAACATGGGGAATCTGTTGCCAACTATTTTGTAAATGTTTCGCGGAGACTTGCCTAATTTTACTAAGGGGTTCTAAGACAGTTGTCCCGAACGGACTAAAATCAGGTAAAGGTTTACGTTCAACCTCTCCTCGCAATAACTTTGGCGCATTCAAATTGGCCTTAACAAAGGTCTCGATGTCTTCTTTCAGAATACGAGCATTCGGGCCCGACCCCTTGATCAAAGCTAGGTCGACGCCAAGTTCCCGAGCTAATTTCCTAACCGCTGGACCTGCGTGAACCAATGATCCACCCTGGCTAGCTACATCTCGCTCTGGTCTCGATACCTGGAATGCTGGCTCAAGCTGACTTCGTTGTTCTACCGGGGCTGCTGCTTGGTTCCGCTGGCCGGAAACCCCTTTTGAGCCTTCCAGCAGTGACTGACGACTGTCATCTGACACCAGGTTACTGGACGCTCTACCGAGAGTTTGCCCAGCCGAAGTTGCCTCTTCGGCCCCTAGATCACTATCCCTAGAAACAGATTCTGAGATACTCGTCATTGATACTGCGAGCTCACCGCCCTTTACCTCAGCACCGATGGTTAAGTGGACACCAGTCACCGTACCGGCCACTGAAGCCGCAATTTCCATACTGGCTTTGTCGGATTCTAATAACATGACCACTTGATCGGCTTTAACGTCATCACCGACGGCGCATTGAACCTCGACAATTTCCGCCTGGTCGATCTCGCCCAAATCTGGAATGAAGATCGAATGCTGGGTCTTTTCCGTCCCGTTGTCAGCTGCCGGTTGAGCGGGTTCTAATGGCGCAATGTCGCGCTCAAGATCGGTTAGTTGGGGCGTTTCGGTAATCGCTTCCTGATTACCTGATTTCGTTTCGACGCCAGAACCCTGCTGCGCCGACGATGTCGTGGCGTCTTGTTGATCAAGGATCATTAGCAGGTCGCCCTCGCGCACGGATTCCCCGGCCTTGACCAAAATTTGGATTACTACTCCAGAAAAGGCCGATGGCAATTCAACGCTTGCTTTGTCTGATTCAAGCACCACCAAGGCTTGATTGCTTTCTACCTGCTCACCTTCGGCAACCAGCACTTCGACCAACTCAATGGTTTCAGCTTCGCCAATATCTGGCACACGAACTTGCTTCTCTGACATCAGAGGGTCACCGGATCTGGACTATCTGGATCGATGTTAAATTTTTCGCGTGCCGCTAATACTGTTTTCATATCGATGATATTTTCATCTGCTAGGGCTTGTAGCGCCGTGTAAGCAATCGCGAACCGATCCACTTCGAAATGCCGACGGAGTCTCGAGCGGGTGTCGCTTCGCCCAAATCCGTCGGTACCGAGCACATGATAGGGCGCTGGAATTTGGGCCCTAATCTGATCAGCATACAGCTTGATGTAATCTGTCGCCGCGATCACTGGCCCACCACTTGACTTCAGGCATGCTTGAACATGGGTTTGTCGCGGCTTTTGATCCGGGTTCAGCCGATTCCACCTCGAGACAGCATCTCCCTCTCGCTTTAGCTCATTAAAGCTCGTCACACTAAAAATATCCGCTGAAACGCCGTAATCACGCTCTAATACGTCAGCGGCCGCCATCACCTCCAATAATATTGCGCCAGAACCCAGCAATTGAACGCGCTTTTTAGAGCGCTTCGATTTTTGCGAAGCCCTAAGTTGATACATTCCCTTTCGAATACCTGATTCACAGCCCGCAGGCATCGGGGGTTGTACATAGTTTTCGTTCGTGACCGTGATATAAAAGTAGCAGGGGCGCTTGTCGACAAACATAACCTGCAGACCATGTTGAATGATGACCGCGAGCTCGTAGGCAAAGGTCGGATCATAAGTCACGCAGTTGGGAACCGTGCCCGCCAATATATGACTATGACCGTCTTGATGCTGGAGCCCCTCTCCATTGAGCGTAGTTCGCCCCGAGGTGCCTCCCAACAGAAACCCTCGAGCACTTAAGTCGCCGGCTGCCCAACAAAGATCTCCGATTCGCTGAAAACCAAACATTGAGTAATAAATATAAAATGGCACCAAGGTTTCGGCGTGGTTGGAATAAGAGGTTGCCGCTGCCAACCAGGCAGCGAAAGCACCGCCCTCATTGATGCCCTCCTCCATGACCTGACCATGTCGATCCTCCCGATATGACATGATTTGACCAGTATCAACGGGCTCATAAAGCTGTCCGACGCTTGAGTAAATCCCTAATTGCCGAAACATGCCTTCCATACCAAACGTTCGCGCCTCATCTGGCACAATCGGCACTACGCGAGCACCGATATGCGGATCTTTAACCATGATAGATAGCAGTCGAACAAAGGCCATGGTCGTGGACATCTCTCGATCACCGGAGCCTCGCAAGAGTGCATCAAAAGCGTCAAGAGCAGGAATCGTGAGTGGATCAAACTGGCTGATCCTCGACGGCATCGCGCCGCCTAATTTTTCTCGACAGGATTTCAGATATCGAAGTTCAATCGAATCCTCTGCAGGACGATAGTAAGGGATGGCATCAAGATCCTGATCGCTGATCGGGATATCGAATCGATCTCTAAATTCTTTTAGCGCTTCCGTGTCGAGCTTCTTGACCGAATGGGTAAAGTTTTGGGCCTCCCCCGCCAAACCCAAGCCGTAGCCCTTAACCGTTTTGGCGAGAATCACAGTAGGCTGGCCTTTATGGGCAACTGCAGCTGCATAGGCAGCATAGACCTTGTAAGGATCGTGACCGCCTCGGTTAAGGCGAGAAATCTGTTGGTCTGTTAAATCTTCCACAAGCGCTTTTAACGCTGGATCCGCACCAAAAAAATGCTCACGTACATAAGCACCCCCATGGCTCTTGTAGTTCTGGTAATCGCCGTCCACGGCTTCATCCATACGTTGTTGCAACAAGCCTTGTGAATCTTTCTCAAACAACGGATCCCACTGCCGCCCCCAGATGACCTTAATGACATTCCAGCCAGCACCTCTGAATGATCCCTCAAGTTCCTGAATGATTTTTCCGTTACCTCGCACCGGACCATCCAGACGTTGCAGGTTGCAGTTGACCACAAAAATTAGATTATCGAGCCCCTCACGACCAGCAAGTGAGATTGCGCCTAGTGACTCCGGTTCATCCATCTCGCCATCGCCGATAAAGCACCAGACTTTACGGTCGTTCTCTGGGGCAAGCCCACGATTCACCAGGTATTTCATGATGTGCGCTTGATAGATTGCCTGCAGCGGACCGAGCCCCATAGAAACCGTGGGAAACTGCCAATAATCGGGCATCAACCAAGGATGCGGGTAACTTGACAGACCGTCTCCGTCCACTTCTTGCCGAAACTTATCTAACTGCCCCTCACTTAAGTGCCCTTCGAGGAACGATCGGGCATAGACGCCAGGCGCACTATGGCCTTGGATATAAAGTAAGTCGCCAGGCTTATTGGGTTGGTTCCCGCGAAAAAAATAATTAAAACCGACATCATATAATGTCGCGGATGATTGAAAGGTCGATATGTGACCCCCTAGGGTACTATCTTTGATATTCGCTCGCATGACCATTGCCATGGCGTTCCAACGAATCAGACTACGGATATTGCGTTCGATGAAAAGATCCCCAGGCATACGAGCTTCTTTGTGGACTGGGATCGTGTTGCGATAGGGCGTTGTGATCGCATAAGGCAACTGGGAGCCTTGCTCGGTCAGTTTGACGGACAATTTTTGCAGTAAATACTGAACCCGCTCCACCCCTTGGGTTCGAAGCACAGAGGCCAGCGAATCAAGCCATTCCTGGGTTTCATCCGGATCAGTATCTAAGGCGTCAATTTTATTCATGGGCACGCAACTTGCCTCTGGCAAAAAAAATTAAACCGAAAAACGCTCGATACAAAAGTATAGCCGAGGCGTCTTAGCCCTCATAGTGAACCTCGCGACAGAGCGCCTCTACCCCAGACAAGATGCGACGAGAAGGACGACTTAGTAGGTCTGCGTCGATTCGCACGATCCGGGTCGTTGGCAAGTATCGTGACCAACGTGATGACCAATCTGATGGCGCGTTTGGTGTTCCCACAAGCACAATGACATCTGGAGCTTCAAGCAAGACTTGCTCTAAACTTACGACCGGAATCTGAACAATCGCCTCTGCGAATATATTTTCCGCACCGCAAACGCTAAGGGCTTGACCCATGAAGTGTTTGTTATTGGTGGTAAACAGTTGCTCTTCGGCGATTTGCATGAAGACGCGCTTTTGCGATTTGGTTCGGTACTGCTCGCCGAGCACTTGTAAAGCATTTCTAAAAGTATTGCCTAAGTCTCGACCCCGAACAGTTTTGCCCAGCACTCGACCCAATTTGGCGTAGTTTTCGGCAATATCGCTGAGCTGATCGCTATTAAAAAAGATGATTTGAAACCCTAACTCAGTGAGGCGAGCAACTGTCCTAGGCGCTCCACCTTCCCATGCAAGAATCAGATCCGGCTGAAGACTCATAATCTGTTCGACATTCAGCTGGAAGGCATCCCCCACTTCGGGTATCTGCTGATGACCAGAGGGCAAGCTTGAGAATCGAGAAACACCTACCAGCTGATCTGACGCACCAATATCAACCACCATATCGGTCAAATGCGGCGCTAAAGTAATCACCCGCTCTGCCCCAATAACTTGCAGCACGGGGGCCCAAAAAAGCAAGCAAATCACGGAGCCAGACAACCAGACGCGGGGCCCGCTCATGGACGCAAATTGGAAGCTCAAGACAGCACTGCGATTAACGCAGCGAAGCCCATCCAAGCAAAAAACAATCTACCAACCAGCGCCTCAATTGCCTCAACCCAGGCTGTCTGTGCATCGCGCCTAGGTTCTGTCTCTGAATCAGCGCTTTGGGGCAAAAAATTGCTGAAGGCGGCGACCAACAAATCCCCTGACTGGATTGACCAATCTTTCAAACTACCCACAAAAAACGGCCAGCCATCGCTGAATCGCCCAACGATGGCAAGGAGCAGCACCGTGATCCGGACACTCAAGCCCTCTAGCCAAGGAAATACCTGATAAAACCATTCAATCGGGCCTTCGACAGCCAATTCTGCCGATTCTCCTTTGTCGGCCTCGAACTGTTTTTGCAACGCGCAAAAAACGACGCCCCCGGGACCCAGCAACAGATACCACAAGATATAAACCAAAAAGCCCTGATGCAGTTCACTCAAAAAGTTTTTGAACTGAGCGCTTTGCCGAGCCGCTAGAATGACGTTATCGGCGTCTTTTTGCCTCGCGCTCATCAATAATTCATCGAAGACCTGTTCCGTTGAGGGTGCTCGAACACTGACAAGCAGCACAGCGATATGGATCACCAACGTGACCAAACCCATGAACACCCCTTCTGTTGCCGCGGTAAGCCAGCCCACGGCAATTGCTGGCGCGACAACAGCCAGCAAATAACCTGGGATTCCAAAGGTTTGATCTCGGGCGAAGGCAATCCATTGAGACGTCAAACTACCACCAAATCTCGGAAGCTCTCCCCACCAATATCGCACAGCTATTAAAAGCAGCAGCGTCACAAAAAACTCCAATCTACCTTCCTCCTCAAAGACTTATTAGCACCATCCGTATCTAGCCGTAATTTGTGACGACTTAAAACGGTGATTTAGCAAACCTGTACGCTAACCATGACCTGGCGAACTTTATTCTAGCGCGCTTGAAGCTGCCGCCAAAACCTGTCCCAATCAAATCCGGGTCCCGGATCAGTCTTTCGGCCCGGCGCGATATCGGCGTGGCCCACCACACGATCCTCAGGGATTGAATACCCTTTTTGCAGCAATTGAATTAAAGGCACCAGCGCTTGGTACTGCTGATCCGTATAGGATGAATGCTCTGTGCCCTCGAGCTCAATGCCAATACTAAACTCGTTGCAGCCAGATTGGCCCTGATACGCTGAAACACCAGCATGCCAAGCTGCTTGATCAAAAGGCACAAACTGCAAAAGCGTGCCCTCCCGGCGAATTAGCACGTGAGCGGATACTTTAACCCCCTCCAGATCTGCAAAATCAGCATGTTCCTTTGTCGACAATGTGCCAGTAAACAATGCTGGCACATAGCGATTCGCAAAATGTCCGGCAGGCAAACTGATACAATGCAGTACGATTAAGCTGATCGTTTCCTTTAGGCGTACAGACTGATGGGGTGACGGGCAACGCAGCCCTTCAGTCAACCAGTGATGTTCTAAACTCAAGCGTTCAATCAAAGACGTTAAAACCTCTTCATTTGGGATGAAAACTGGCAGCATGGCGGGGATTAATCAACTAGGCAAGGGCATGATGATCGCCGGCTGCGTCATTTTTCTCGGCGTGTTGACACTGTGGTTTGGTGCTGTCGAAGAGGATCGACAATACCCTAATCGCAATCCGACGAGTCTTGAAAGCGCGGGTAAGACGTCGGTCTTGTTAGAGCAGGACCGGCGCGGCCATTATACTGTGCGGGGCTATATCAATAATCGACCAATTGATTTTCTCGTCGATACTGGTGCTACTGATGTCGTTATCCCTCAAAACCTTGCGATGAACCTCGGCTTAAAGCCGGGCCGTCCCCGGCAGGCCAATACAGCGGCTGGCGTGATCACTGTCTATCAAACCAATATCCCAACTCTCGCTATTGCAGGTCTAACCTTCGATAACGTATCGGGCGTGGTTAATCCAGGAATGGCAGGCGGCGCAGCGCTGTTGGGCATGAGTGTGCTGCGTCACTTGGACTTGGAGCAAACAGGCAGTACGCTAATTCTTAGGGAGAAGTAGCCATGGACCAATCAACCGAAGCCAGCATTAACGCTTGCGTTAGAGCCGCTCTTGCCGAAGACATCGGTGATGGTGATATCACGGCACAGCTCATCCCAGAAAACACCTATGCCGAGGCGAAACTACTATGCCGGGATCAGGCTGTGATCGCCGGCCAACCATGGTTTGAAGCCGTGTTTGCAGCAATTGACCCTACCATTTTAATTAAATGGCAAATCAAAGAAGGCAGCTTGGTAGAGGCTGGCACAGAGCTCATGGTTTGTACCGGCCCTGCTCGGGCAATCCTGACCGCCGAACGTACCGCCATGAATTTTCTTCAAACTTTGTCAGGTACGGCAACCGCGACCTTTGAGTTGGCACAAAAGATTACCCACACCAAAGCCAAGCTTCTAGATACTCGCAAGACTCTACCTGGACTCCGACTGGCGCAAAAATATGCTGTTCGCATAGGTGGCGGCGAGAATCATCGCATCGGCCTCTTTGATGCATTTTTGATTAAAGAAAACCATATCCTCGCAGCAGGCGGGATCAAAGCAGCAATCCTCGCAGCTAGGACTCTGGCACCCAATAAACGTCTAGAAATTGAAGTCGAGAGCCTCGACGAACTCGACATCGCCATTGCCAGCGGCCCTGACTGGATTATGCTGGACAACTTTTCGTTAACAGACCTTCGCAGCGCTGTCGCACGAACACCATCCTCGATCAAACTAGAAGCCTCTGGGGGTATAGATGGTGCTAAGGCGCTTGTCGACATTGCCGAAACCGGGGTGGACTATATTTCCATCGGGGCACTGACAAAACACTGTCGGGCAGTCGACTTGTCGTTACGCTTTGGCGAGCATTCGATGCCATGAGCTTGCTGCAGCGCCAGAATTAACCCTAGTAGATAGCTTTTAAAATTCCGAACAAATCTTTGCTTTTAGTTCATTAATTTTCGCAACAAACACTGAGACCTAAACTTATGACAGAGACTGCTCAACCCATGGATCCTTACAAGGGCTACCAATATTTAAGAGATGCAATGCCAGTCGCCAAAATGGATGCAGAGGGCCCCTGGCAAGTCAGCCGTCACCAAGATGTCCATCGTGTTCTCCGAGATCACCAGACCTTTTCATCTGAGGTCTCTATTCGACCGATCGAGGAGCGCGGCCAACCCACCATGCTGTTTAGTGATCCGCCTGTCCATCAGCGCCTTCGAAAATTGGTGAGCGTCGCTTTTAAGCCCTCGCATATCGAACGACAAGCAACCCGAATTGAAACCAGAGCTCAAGAGCTCATTGCAGCACTACCCAAAGGTACGCCCGTTGATCTGGTCACGAGTCTTGCTGCTCCGCTGCCAGTTATGGTCATTGCTGAGATGCTGGGTGTTGAAGACGGAGACATGACAACTTTCAAATTATGGTCCGATGCTATTTTCAGCAACATCGGTGAAATTTTGTTCGGCACCCCTAGCCCCGAGGCGCAGCAGGCCGCCCTTGAAATGGATACCTATTTCCTCGAGCAAATCGCAGCGATTCGTCGCTCACCGCAGGCTCATCTCCTGGGCAGACTGGTAGAGACAAAGACCGAGGAAGGTCACCTAAGCGATGAGGAGCTCTTAAGTTTTTGTCGGTTATTGCTTATTGCGGGCAATGAGACGACTACTGGCTTAATCACCGCATCGGCGCGAATTTTTCACGAGCTGCCTGAGACCTTCTCGTCAATAAAAAACCAACCCGAACTGTTGCCGACCTTTATCGAGGAGGCACTACGCTTCTACTCGCCGTTCTCGGCTACCGCCCGAAGGACCACAAGAGACGTCACCCTCGGCGAGACCTTGATCCCAAAAGGCGACCTAATCATTCCGCTTATTGCATCGGCTAATCGAGACGAGCGAGTGTTTGAAGCGCCCGATGTATTCCAGATTGATCGCGATCCAAATCCTCATCTCGCTCTGGGCTTTGGCATTCATTTTTGTTTGGGCGCACATCTTGCTCGTCTTGAGGGCAAAATCGCCACACAAGTTCTTACAGAGCATTTTGATTCCGTAACGCTGGTCGAGCCCGATACGGCCGTGATGGGAGGATTGGGTGGACCGAAAACGATGTCCGTTATTTTTAATTAATCACTGGGGCCAAGGGCCTGCGGCAACCGTGTCGCACACTTTTTACCCCTCAGTGCTCGCGAAAGAAAACGGTTTTACACGGTGCTTGCTTTCCTTGAGAGCTTGTCGCGGCGTGTCTTGAACTAGGGGCATCTGCTCAAAAAGACGATCTACGCATGGTCTACTAGACACATGCTCTGGCAAACACATGCTCTAGTAAATAATGGAGAACCCCAAAAAAGCACTCGTCTTTTTGGTGTAACCTAC
>JADHNJ010000005.1 GCA_016779565.1 Pseudomonadales bacterium | reverse complement strand
CCACTGCGTTTGACATAAACTATCGAGTATCGGCATGGCGAGGTGGATGGGGTTAATGACCGTATCAGGATAAGCGACATGGCCGGATTGGCCGGTTATGGTGAGCCGGCCATTAAGCGAGCCACGGCGTCCAACTCTAATCACATCTCCCAGCTGGTGAGCGCTGGAAGGTTCTCCAATCAGACAATAGCTGATCTCTGTGTCAGCTTGTGCCAGCGCCTCTATTACGGCGCGGGTACCATGCCGTGCTTCTGCTTCTTCATCGCTGGTGATTAAAAAGGCAATCCTACCTCGAAAATTGTTGTGATCAGAGATAAAGCGTTCGCAAGCTACGATCATGGCAGCGAGGGCCGATTTCATATCAGCGCTACCTCGCCCATACAGCCAACCATCCTGACAAGTCGGCTGAAAAGGCGGATAAGTCCATTCGGCTACGGGCCCTGATGGCACCACATCCGTATGGCCGGCAAAGGCTAACGTTGGTCCGGGCCGATGACTATCGAGCACCGCCCATAAATTACTGACATCGGCAAAGGGCATCGATGTTGTGGTAAAACCAGATTTAGCCAATCTTTCCGCAATGACTGTTTGACAGCCCTCATCAAGGGGCGAAACCGAAGGTCTCGCAATCAGGTCTCGAGCAAGGGTCAAGAGATCATCTGCATTGGATGGGGTGCTAGCATTCATGGTGATATTCAATTGTGCGTGTGTAGCATATCGTTAAGCTTAATGGCATTTTGATTAGTGCGACATTGGACTTCTCCGGTTTGAGAATGTCGAATAAAAAGCAAATCGTCCTGACCATTGAGTAGTCGCGCTTTGACGGTTTTTACGGGTGTACCTTCGGTATCCATAACGGTCACGCGGGTCCCGGGCGTAATATAGAGGCCAGCCTCAATGGTGCAGCGATGGCCCAGAGAAATGCCAGTGCCAGCATTGGCACTGATCAAGCAGTCTTCACCGATGGTAATAACTTCGTTGCCGCCACCGGACAGGGTGCCGGCTGTAGACGCACTGCCGCCTAGGTCACTGCCCTTGCGAACGAAGACACCCTGGGAAATACGACCTTCAACCATATTCGGGCCTTCCGCGCCGGCATTAAAATTAACAAAGCCCTCGTGCATAACCGTGGTGCCTGGTCCCAGATAGGCGCCGAGTCGAACCCGGGCTGAATCTGCAATCCGAACACCGTGCGGTGCTAAATAGTTGGTGAGCTTCGGAAATTTATCAATGCTCGTCACATCAAGGTGCCTACCGGCGACCCTAGCTTTCAGTAATGCTTGATCAAGCGCTTCAATGGCTATTGGACCCTCGCTGGTCCATGCAACATTAGGTAGCGCCGCGAAAATGCCGTCAAGATTGAGGCTGTTGGGTAATGATTGCCCTGACGATAGTAAATGCAGCTTGAGATAAGCTTCAGGTGTGGATGTGATGGCCGAGTCTTTGCGAAGCCATGTTAAGACGCAGGGGCTTTGGCTGGTAACAAGGTCATTAAGCAATGATTGCTGGGCTTCATCAGAAACGGCGTTGGCTAGCTGAGAGAGAGTATCCGAATCAAGGGTAACGGCACCGGCATCCGCTTGCAGATCGACTATCGAGTTAATTTCATCAATCAGCTTAGCGTCAGGGTTAAGCACTGACTGCGGATATGCAACGTCTAACCAGTGTCCCTGGGCCGAGTGAGTGCCTACGCCAATACCAATACAAAACATGAATCCTCCGCTGACCCGGTTTGCCTTCGAGAAGGGCGCCAATTATGCCTGTTTTAGGGATAACTTTCAGCTTAGGTGCTGAAAGTTATCTGCGATTCTATTTGCAGCCTCTAAGCAATCGTCGCTATCGGCAACTAGGGCCAGTCGGACACGATTAAGACCAGGGTTCTGGCCGTTTACAGATCTGGACAAAAATTGCCCGGGGAGCACCTTAATATTGCAATTGCGCATCAAACGCTGGGTAAATTCGAGATCGTTGATGGGGGTCTCAGGCCAGAGATAAAAGCTTGCGGCGGGCGGTTGCATGGGCCAGAAAGGGGCGAGTACGCGGACGAAATCCTGAATTTTTGCGGTATATTGCGCGCGGTTAGCTCGGACGTGGTCGTCGTCTTGCCAAGCGAGGGCGCTAATCTTTTGGGTGTGAACTGGCATGGCACTACCATGATAGGTACGGTATAAAAGGAAGGATCGAATGAGATCTGCGTCGCCTGCAACAAATCCAGACCTTAGCCCAGGTAAATTGGATCGCTTCGATAAACTGTTGAATGTAAGGCACTGTTTGAAGTCTTTGTTACCCATCATGGCCGCCGCTTGCAGCAAACCCGGCGGCGGATTAGTTTCCTCTCTGTAGATTTCAGAATAGCATTCGTCCATGACCAGCACGGCCTGATGCTCGAGTGCTTTGGAGATCCAAGCTTGTAGCGTCTCAGTTGACATTAATGCGCCCTGGGGATTTCCCGGGTTGCACAAGTAAATCAGTCCTACCCGCTGCCATAAGTCATCTGATATGGCATTGATATCGGGTTGAAACCCACGCTCAGGTCCGCAAGGGAGATAGTGTGGCGTCGTCCCTGCTAGAAGTGCTGCACCTTCATAGATCTGGTAGAAGGGATTCGGCAGTAAGGTCAGGGGCTTGGACGTTGGGTCACAAACGGTCTGGGCTATTGCAAACAGGGCCTCTCGTGTGCCATTAACGGGCAGCACGTGAAAATCAGGATCAGGGTCTGCGGGACTAAAGCGCCGCCTGACGAAGTCGGCAATGGCCGCCCGGAGGTTGGGCAAACCTCTTGTAGGTGGATAAGTCGCGACGCCCTCAGTGAGCAAGCCAGTGTTCGCAAAGGCTTCGATAATAAAATCTGGCGGCTGGTGCCTGGGTTCTCCTAAAGCCAGAGAAATAAAAGGTTGGGCACCAGGGGTGACGCCATCCAATAACTGATTCAGTTGGTCAAAAGGATAGGGTTTTAATCGACTGAGATCTGGGTTCATGCGGTCAACCTTTGGATATGCTGATCGAGCTCTGATCGAATATCTACGCACAAATTTTCTATCGTATCCTGGTGCAAAATGGGCTCGCCATCACGGCCGACAATATGAAAGACATCCTCAACGCGCTCGCCTAGCGTCGTGATTTTTGCAGCCAAGATTTGTACGTCATGATCTGAAAATAGGCGGGCTAATTTTGCCAAGAGTCCCGGTCGATCGGCCGCGAGCACCTCTAGAACCGTGAATTCAGAGGATGGGTCTTGATGATAAGACGCCGTGGTTTTAAGTTTAAATTCTTTGAGTTGACGGGGCGTCCGTCGAGGGCGAATCCTGAAGCTATCCCCTGCCTTAATTGCCTTTGCGAGCGTCGCCCTGATGGTTTCAGTTCGAGTACTCAGGTTTTTGTCATCGTTGGTTTGAGTATCGAGCACATCAAAGGTGTAATCGGTTCTACCTCGCGTGTTACTGGGTATTCTTGCATCGACAATGTTCATACCTAGATCCTCAAAAGCTGCGACCACTGCGTAGAAGACCGGTTCGGTGGATCGTGCATGAATAAAGATATGGATGGCATCGCTTTCCTGAGACAGTCTCGATTGGTCAGCACCGATTAGGATGAGCGGGCCATCCGCAAGGTCGTAGTCATATAGCGATTCGGTGTGCCAAATGATGTTTTGTTCCGATTCCCTGAGGAAGTAATCATCATCGAGACCTGCCCATAGCCTTTCAACGAGCGCTGGATCGAGTCCTTTTTCCGATAGCTTTCTGATGACGCTTGCCTGCACTTGTTCGAGATAATCATCCCGGTCGACCATGTTCTCTACACCCATGCGTAGCACCCGCTTGGTTTCAAGGTACAGTTGCGTCATAAGCGATGCCCGCCAGCTGTTCCACAGATCTGGATTGGTAGCGTTGATGTCGGCGACGGTTAGGGCGTATAGATAATCTAGTCGAACCTGGTCGCCCATTTCTTCAGCGAAGGTTTTGATCACGTCGGGATCAAAAATATCTTTACGTTGAGCCGTCGTTGACATTAAAAGATGGTTTTTAACCAGCCAGCAGACAAGGTTTGTGTCCCACATCCCAAGTTGATGACGCTCACAAAATCTGCGAGCAATATCGATTCCGAGTTCAGAGTGGTCACCCCCTTGGCCTTTAGCAAGATCATGAAAAAAGCCAGCCAAGTAGAGTAGTTCGATTTTAGGAAGGCGATGGTGAATGTGTGCTGCGATCGGAAACCGCTGCTCCTGATTTTTGTATCGAAAGCGGCGCATATTTCTAACCACTTGCAGGGTGTGGGCGTCGACAGTGTAGATATGAAACAAGTCGAACTGCATTTGTCCGACCACCCGCTCAAACTCCGGCAGATAAGCGCCCAGTACGCCGTATCGGTTCATGCGCCTGAGCTGCGAAAATAGGTGAAACTCAACACGAAGTAGCTTTAAAAATAGTGCAGTCGTCACTGGGTTGGCTCTGAAGTCATCGTCAATTTTCGCAGCTGCAGCTTGTGCAAGGCGAATGGTCCCGGCTCGGATGCCTTTGAGCTCTGGGGTTTCGCCTAAAAGAATAAACATTTCTAGCAACGCTTCTGGATGCTGCTCGAAGACATTCGAGTGGGTGACTTCTAAATGCTCTAGGTTGCTTTGAAATCGGTTATTGATGACAACGGGCTTTCTAACAAGCCTCGGTCTAAATACAACCTCTTCAAAATGCTGCAGGACAATTTCATTGATTGTGCTCACAGATTTGGCGAATCGATAATAATCTTGCATGAACTGCTCAACTGCGAGCTGGTCTCCGTCTGCATAACCGAGCTGCTGAGCGACTTTACGTTGATGTTCGAAGAGCAATCGATTTTCATCCCGACGATACAAGTCGTGAAGCACGAAGCGCACCTTCCATAAGAAGGCCTGAGCCTCAGAAAGTAGGCGCGCCTCGGCTTCTTCTAAAAAGTCTGCAAGGACCAATTGCTCGAGTTGATCAGTGCGATAATGAAAGTTAGCGATCCAGAGAATCGTCTGAATATCCCGCAACCCGCCAGGCGAAGTTTTTAAGTTGGGCTCGAGACTATACTCGGTGTGATTTGATTTGGCGTGTCGTTCTTTTTGTTCATCGGCTTTGGCGCTAAAGAAAGTGGCTGATTTCCATCCCGCTTTTGTTCTCAGTTTTTCACTTAACTGATTGAGCATTTTTGGGGTCCCGCAGATATTACGCGCATCGAGCAGAGCAGTCGTGACCGTGACGTCTAACCTGGCTTGCTGGAGGGATTCCTGCACACTTCGAACGCTGTGCCCTACCTCCAGGCCAATGTCCCATAGTAGGGTAAGAAAGGATTGTATGTTGGATGTATGCTGGCGAGCATTTCCGCGCTCAGTCAGGATCAACAGATCGATATCCGAGTTAGGTAAAAGCTCTGAGCGTCCATATCCCCCAACCGCAACCAAAGAAATCCGGCTTTTACGCAGGCTCGAGAGGTTCTCATCCCAAGAAAATCGTTGCCAACAAAGCGTTAAAATTTGATCAATAAAATCAGACCTTGCCTTGATCAGGGTGGTCGGTGCTGTACCGTTGGAAAAAGCCTCCCGTTGAGCCTCTTTGAACGCTGCCAACGCAGTTTTGAGGAGCGGTAACGGTTTTTTGCTTTGTTGAACAGCGTCGTTGAGCGCCTTGAGATCCAAGCTAGCCCACCCTTGGAAGTTCGTCGTCTGACCGATGCGTGAGGATTTCATAGCCGGTATCGGTGACTAATATCGTATGTTCCCATTGAGCGGTGAGTTGGTGATCTTTGGTAACGACGGTCCATTGATCCGGCAATAGCTTAACCGAAGCCTTACCCGCATTAATCATGGGCTCAATGGTAAATGTCATGCCTGGCGTAAGGGTCAAACCTGTGCCAGGACGACCATAGTGCAGTACCTGAGGTTCGTCATGAAAAACTCGGCCGATCCCATGACCACAATACTCTCGAACCACCGAGAATCTTTGCTTTTCGGCATAGCGTTGAATCGCATGACCGATATCGCCTAGCGTTGCCCCAGGACGCACCTCTGCAATGCCGAGATTCAAGCAATGACGACTGGTTTCTACCAGTCTATCGGCTCTGACGCTGCCCTTGCCCACAATAAAGGTTTTGCTGGTATCGCCATGGAACCCATCTTTAATTAGCGTGACATCAATGTTCACAATATCACCGTCTTTGAGGATTTTTTCGTCGCTTGGAATCCCGTGACAGACCACATGATTGACCGAGGTGCAAATTGACTTCGGGAAGCCCCGATAATTCAACGGGGCTGGCGTCGCTGCCTGGTGATCGATTGTGTAGCGATGGCAGATTCTATCGAGTTCGCCTGTGCTAACACCGGGCCGCACAAAATCGGCGATCATCTCAAGCTGCTCGGCTGCAAGCCGTCCTACTGTTCGCATCTTTTCGATCTCGAATGCTGTTTTGATGTTGACCACGTTGATCTCCTCCTGGCGCGGCAAGAGTATAGCAGCCTGAATTGACGTTTGGCGCTAAATCGTTGGTTTGTCGCGATAATTATGCTATAAAGCGCGCCGCGGAAGCGCAAATAGGGATGTCGTTTTTAAGATCGGCATCGAAAATCAGCACACACATCGACACAAATCGCGGGTGCCTTCGGGTTTCGGTTTGGGATGTGTGGAAGCCTAACCCAAACATTGGAGAAATCATGGCTCGAGTCAGCATGCGTGACCTGCTGGAAGCAGGCGTCCATTTTGGACATCAAAAAAGGTATTGGAACCCTAAGATGAGCGAATTCATCTTCGGCGCCCGAAACGACATCCACATCATAAACCTTGAAAAGACTGTACCAGCGCTTGAAGAGGCGCTTTCGTTTGTAGCGTCCGTTGCTGCGAAGAAGAATAAGGTGCTTTTTGTTGGTACCAAGCGAAGTGCCAGCAAAATCGTAAAAGAGGAAGCGACAAGAGCAGGCATGCCCTACGTCGATAAGCGCTGGCTCGGCGGCATGTTGACGAACTACAAGACAATCCGTCAATCAATTCGGCGCTTGCGAGATTTAGAAGAGCAGAGCACCGATGGCACCTTTGCGAAACTAACCAAACATGAAGCGCTAACACGGCAACGCTTGTTAGAAAAGTTAGAGAGTAGCTTAGGCGGCATTAAGGATATGGGCGGTCTACCGGATGTGATCCTGATCGTTGACGTAGATCATGAAAAGATTGCGGTTACCGAAGCTAAAACCCTTGGCATACCCGTGGTCGCGATCGTTGACACCAATAGTAATCCTGACAACGTGGATTACTTAATACCGGGTAACGATGATGCGATTCGCTCTGTGAGATTATTCCTGAGCAGTTTTGCAGATGCCATTTTGGAGGCAAAAGGGCAAAACACGGTAGCAGAGAGCGACTTTGTTGAGGTTGAAGAGGGTGGCGAACCAGCCGCCGAACCCGACGCGACTGAAGCGGAAGCCTCAGTGGCTGAAGAAACGCCGGCAGAAGCGGCTGAAGAATCCGCTGAACAAGCAGACGCTAAGACCGATGCAGCGGAGCCGGCTCCAGAGACAGAGAAAACAGCAGACTGATGGACGCTGACTCGCGCGATTTGGCTTAGCGGCTTGTTGCGCAAGGCAGATGCCCACGAGAGATGAGAGAGGAAGTACTATGGCGGCAGTGACAGCATCAATGGTCAAAGAGCTCAGAGAGCGAACGGGCCTTGGCATGATGGATTGCAAGAAAGCGTTGGTTGAAAACGATGGCGATATGGAGCAAGCGATCGACAGTTTGCGCAAATCCAGTGGTATGAAGGCGGCGAAGAAGGCCGGCCGTATCGCGGCTGATGGTTTGATTCGAATCAAGATCGAGGGCAACGTCGGGGTCGTAGTCGAAATCAATTGCGAGACAGATTTTGCAGCCAAGGACGAGAATTTTGTGACCTTTGCCAGTGACGTTACCGACGCACTTTTTGCTGACCCAGTCTGTGACATTGAGGCGCTCATGACAGGTGGGTTTGAAGCAACAAGAGAAAGCTTAGTTCAAAAAATTGGGGAAAATTGCAGTGTTCGCCGGGCAACCCGATACGAAGGGGACGTTACCTCTTATTTACATACCAACGGCAAGATTGGCGTCTTGGTGCAATTAGAGGGCGGTAGCGAAGATTTAGGACGGGATTTGGCGATGCATATCGCTGCGACCAATCCCCAGGTGGTCTCCCCTGATGACGCTTCGCAAGAGGTCATTGAAAAGGAACGAGAAATTTATACCGCGCAAGCGGCTGAAAGCGGTAAGCCTCCTGAGATTGTTGCAAAGATGGTCGAGGGTCGAGTTAAGAAGTTTCTAGCTGAAATCAGTCTCACCGAGCAAGCCTTCGTAAAAGACGGCGACATCAAGGTGGGGACGCTACTGAGTCAGCAGGGTGCGAGCGTCGTAAATTTTGTTCGATATGAAGTGGGTGAAGGTATCGAAAAAGAGGAAGTCGATTTCGCTGCAGAGGTCGCTCAACAACTGTCCTGAGAAATCTAATGCCATCAAAAAAACCAACGCCAAAATATGAGCGGATATTACTGAAACTCAGCGGGGAAGCACTCGGAAAAGATGGCGTTGGAATCGACCCCAAAGTGCTTGACCGAACGGCTCTGGAAATTGGTCAGTTGGTCGGTATTGGTATTCAGGTTGGCCTCGTAATTGGTGGCGGTAATCTATTCCGTGGCGCCGAATTAAGTGCAGCCGGCCTTGATCGCGTCACCGGCGATCACATGGGCATGTTGGCGACTGTGATGAATGCGCTGGCGATGCGGGACGCCCTGGAGCGAGCGAATATTCAAACAGTTGTGATGTCGGCCATTCCGATGAGCGGCGTCGTCGAGCATTACGACAGAAGACTTGCCATCAGACATCTAGAAGAAGGCGACGTGGTCATCTTTTCTTCAGGCACCGGCAATCCATTTTTCACCACTGATTCAGCGGCCTGCCTGCGGGGTATTGAGGTAGATGCAGACATCGTATTGAAGGCGACTAAAGTCGATGGTATCTATACTGCAGATCCGGTGAGTCATCCCAATGCTGAGAGATTTCTGTCGATTACCTATGACGAAATTCTTGAAAAACAACTCGGGGTTATGGATTTAACCGCGATTTGTCTTGCCCGAGACCATGGTATGCCGCTCCGGGTTTTTCAGCTTGATAAACAAGACGCGTTGCTGAATGCAGTGGTAGGCGATGATGAGGGTACCCTTGTTATTGCTCAACCTTCTAAATAAGGGGCTTCTATGATCGATGAAATTAGAGAAGACGCTAAGGATAGAATGCAAAAAAGTCTGGCTGCGCTCGACGTTGCTTTGGCCAAAATTCGTACGGGTCGCGCCCACCCCAGCTTTTTAGATTCGGTCAATGTAGATTATTACGGCAATATGACCCCCCTCCGACAAATGGCTAACGTCAACGTGGAAGAAGGGCGATCGCTAATCATCGTTCCCTGGGAGCGTGCGATGATCCCTGTGATCGAAAAAGCGATCTTAAAATCTGACCTAGGGGTTAATCCGGCCAGCAGCGGAGAAAGTATTCGCATTTCAATGCCGCCTCTAACCGAGGAGAATCGAAGGGATTTGGCGAAGATCGCTAAATCAGAGGCGGAAAACGCCCGAATTTCAGTTCGAAATATTCGTCGAGACGCCAACAGTGACATCAAAGATTTCTTGAAAGAAAAAGAAATTAGTGAAGACGAAGCTCGTCGGGGTGAGGATCAAATCCAGAAGCTTACCGATGATATGATCAAGCAGATTGAGCAAACGTTAGCGACCAAAGAGCAAGATTTGATGGCGCTCTGAGCCATCAATATCTGCTATGTTAAAGACTCGGATCCTAACAGCCTTGGTCATCGCGCCAATTGCGCTGGCGGGTCTGTTTGCTCTGCCGGCAGCAGAGTTTCGCTGGTTTATTTTGTTAATTTTGGCGGTTTGCGGCTGGGAGTGGGGTAACTTTTGTCGGTTTAGCCCGACCAGTCGCTGGATCTATGGCATTTTGATCGCCACAGTGTTTTATCTTTCGAGTAGCTACACGAACCTCTGGCTAGTTATTGCTGCCATCTCCTGGGGCTTGGCACTGTTACTGATCTTGCGATACCCCAGCCAGTCGGATGTTTGGCGGTTGCCAGCGACTCAGTCAGTGATTGGCTTTATGATCTTGGTGCCCGCGGGTACTAGTTTGTTGGCCTTAAAGTACAGCCAACTAGGAAATCAATGGATTTTATTGCTGCTGGTCTTGATTTGGTCCGCTGACATCGGCGCTTATTTTGTTGGTAGACGGTTTGGTCAGCGCAAATTACTGCCTGCGGTGAGCCCGGGAAAATCCATGATGGGTTTACTGGGCGGGCTGATTACAGCCATGTTGCTGGGCGCGATGGCCATTGGGGTTATGATCGATGACGAATTGCGAGAGGCTCCGCTGTTCTGGCTTTCGATGTTCCTGATGGTAGCCTTAATATCAGTCCTTGGAGACCTCACGGTGTCAATGTTAAAACGTAATCGAGGTATTAAAGACTCCAGTGGCCTGCTGCCCGGTCATGGTGGATTCCTTGATCGATTAGACAGCTTGTTTTCAGCGGCGCCATTCTTCTGTGGTCTGCTGATGCTCTCTGGGAGGCTAGTTTGAAGCCTAAGCGCATTTCTATTTTGGGGGCCACGGGATCGATCGGAACAAGTACCTTATCTGTGCTCGAGCAAACTAACGAATTCGATATTTTTGCCCTGACCGCCCACAAGCGTGCCAAAGAGCTAGGCCTATTGTGTGAACGTTATCGACCTCGGTATGCGGTGCTTGGGTCTGGGGATGCTGCTAGGGATCTTGCCATGACGCTCGCGGCAAAGGGAATCGCAACCGAGGTACTAGTCGGGGAAGAGGGTCTAAAGCGGGTGGCCAGTCATTCTGAGGTATCCCACGTCATGGCAGCGATTGTTGGTGGCGGAGGACTAGCGCCGACGTTCGCTGCAGCTGAATCCGGAAAAACAGTGCTTCTTGCGAATAAAGAAGCTTTGGTCATGGCAGGCTCAATTTTCATGTCAGCAATTGCAGCTTCAGGAGCTCAGTTATTGCCAGTAGACAGCGAGCATAATGCGATTTTTCAGTGTCTGGGTCAGACTGCAGCCGTAGGTGCCGATGTGAGTCGCATTTTGCTTACGGGTTCGGGCGGTCCATTTCTGCAGACGCCCTTGGCGGATTTAGCCCAAGTGACGCCAGAGGATGCTTGCCGACATCCTAATTGGGACATGGGCAGAAAAATCTCGGTCGACTCGGCAACCATGATGAACAAAGGTTTAGAGCTGATAGAAGCCTCATGGTTGTTTAATGTGCCATCAGATAAAATTGAGTTTTTGATTCATCCCCAGAGCATAGTGCATTCTATGGTCGAGTTTATTGATGGCTCAGTGGTTGCGCAGTTGGGTCAACCTGATATGCGAACCCCCATAGCGCATACCCTCGCGTTTCCCGACCGCCAGGCCTCTGGCGTTGAGCGGCTCGATTTTAGCCGATTGGCTGAATTATCGTTTCAATCGCCTGATTATGAACGGTTCCCGCTGCTCACGTTGGCAAGGGAAGTTGCAGAAGGACCGCTTAGCCAATCGGTGGTCTTGAACGCCGCTAATGAGGTTGCAGTGGCAGCTTTCTTAAATGCTGGCCTGCCTTATTTACAGATTGCCCCGACCATACAGAAGGTGGTGCATCAGGCGGAGCCCCTGGAACTTCTCACCATCGATGATGTCTTGGCTTATGATCAAACCGCAAGAGATCTCACCAATAACTTGCTAGCCACTTATGATTGAGATACTTCAGAGCATTTTAGCGCTAATTGTGACGATTGCGATTCTCGTTACCGTTCATGAGTTCGGTCATTTTTATGTGGCTAAACGCTGCGGTGTGATGGTTGAGCGATTCAGCGTCGGGTTTGGACGGCCGTTGCTGACCTTTAGAGGCGCACCCCAGTCACCGGTGGTGGCAAAGCAGGTATCTTCAGGTGCCGACGGGCAGGGAGACAATGGTGGAACGCTCCCGGGAACGGAATATGTCATCGCGATGATACCGCTTGGTGGCTATGTCAAAATGCTTGACGAGCGCGATGGCCAGGTGCCCCCGCATTTGAGCCCCTTCGCTTTTAATCGAAAATCCCTAATTGCCCGCGTCGCGATTGTCGCCGCTGGACCGGTGGCAAATTTTTTATTGGCCTTTGGCTTGTATTGGATTTTGTTCACGGCAGGGGTTTCTGGTGTCGCGCCCTTCCTGTCGGCGCCGTCCGAAGGGACGCCAGCTCAGCAAGCTGGACTTGGCGCAGGCGCGGAAGTCCTGTCGGTCGATGAGCGAAGCACCCCTACCTGGCGTGCGGTCAGTCTTGCGCTATTTGATCGACTGGGAGAAACGGGGAGTATTGTGCTTACGGTTCGTGATGCACCCGGTGAAATAGAGCGTCAGGTCGGGCTGCCAATCAAAAACTTTTTAATCGGAGAAGACGAACCCGATCCAGCGGGTGCGCTTGGGCTGATGCTTGAAAGGCCCCCTATCCCTCCGGTATTGGGAGAGGTTGTACCAGGCGGGCGTGCTGATGCTGCCGGTATTGCTAAAGGCGATCGTGTCCTTAAGGTTTCAGGTCAAAGCATCGAGACTTGGCAGGCTTTTGTTGAGCGGATACAAGCTGCACCCGAGCGAGCTTTAGAACTTGAGGTCGATAGGGCGGGTCAGAGGCAGTTTCTGACGGTGCGACCAGAGGCAGCCAGCGTTGGAGATGCGACTATAGGGCGAATTGGTGTTGGTCTCGGCGATGTTTCTTGGCCCTCTGAGCGGCAGCGTGTTGTCAGGGAGCCTATCTATTGGGCGTGGATACCAGCTCTAGATAAAACGGTGGAAATGATTGGCTTCACGCTAGATAGCATTACCAAAATGGTACAAGGCCTTATTTCAACTAGCAATTTAAGCGGGCCCATCACGATTGCCAAGATTGCGAATCAGACCGCGCAAACGAGTCTTGAAAGCTTTGTAACGTTTATCGCCTTAGTAAGTATCAGCCTTGGGGTGTTAAATTTGCTGCCTATTCCCATGTTAGACGGCGGCCATTTACTCTATTTTTTGGTAGAGGGGGTTACTGGACGACCGGTTTCTGAACGCATCCAAATGTGGGGATTACAGATAGGGATGGTGTTTCTGGTAGGAATCATGATGCTAGCCTTCTATAATGATCTCTTGCGCTTGTAACAGGACTTTCGTGACCATTCCCACTTTAAAATTTTCCTATCGCTTTTGTCTGCTTGTCCTTTGGCTCGGGATCGTAAATGCAGCTCAGGCGTTCGTAATCTCTGATGTGCGAGTCGAGGGTTTGCAACGGATTGGGGCCGGCGCTGTGTTCGGAGCCATTCCTTTTAACGTTGGTGATGAAGTCGATGACGAGGGCCTACGGCAGATTATTCGAGCGCTGTTTCGCACGGAAAATTTTGATGATGTCAAAGTTGGTCGTGATGGCAACGTGCTTTTAATCATCGTTAGCGAGAGACCGACGATCGATGCTATCGAAATCGATGGCAATAAGGCGATAAAGACTGAAGCTTTGATCGATGGGCTAAGTGGTGCAGGACTTGCTGAGGGTGAGATCTTTAAAAAAGTAACCCTTGATCAAATGGGCGCGGAGCTTGAGCGGCAATACGTCATCCAAGGCCGTTATGACGCCAAGATCGCCACCGAAGTCGAAACGCTGCCGCGCAATAGAGTTGCGATTAAAGTAGAGGTAGATGAAGGCAGTGTGTCTGGTATCCGCCATATCAACATCGTGGGAAATAAGGTTTTTGATGATGCAACTTTAAGGGACTTGTTTGAACTGCAGTTACCTGGGCTTTTGTCTTGGTACACCAAAGACGGGCAATACTCTCGAGAAAAATTGAAAGGCGATTTGGAGAGTCTTGAGTCTTATTACCTTGATCGGGGTTATTTGAAATTTCAGATTGATTCCACGCAAGTTGCGATAGCCCCGAATATGGAAGATGTGTATATCACGATCAATATCACTGAGGGCGAACAATACAAAGTAGGTGCTGTCGAGATCTCTGGGGAACTCAGAGACATTCCCGAGGAGACCATACGGTCCCTTATTTTATCCCGAGAGGGACAAATATATTCTCGGGAGTTCATGACCGCGTCGGAAGAGCGAATTGAAACGGTGCTCGGTAATGCCGGCTATACCTTCGCGAGTGCTACGGGTAATCCGGCACTCTCAGAAGACGGCCAAAGCGTCACGGTGCGTTTCTTTGTGGATGCAGGCAGTCGTGCTTACGTGCGTAGAATATCGTTTCGGGGTAACACTTTGACGCAGGATGAAGTGCTGCGACGAGAAATGCGTCAAATGGAGGGTGGTTGGGCATCAAACGCTTACATTGAAGCCTCGAGAGTCAGGTTAGAGCGTTTAGGCTACTTTAAAGAAGTCGCGGTTGAAACTCCGTCGGTTGCAGGCGTTGAGGATCAGATTGATGTGGAGTATTCGGTCGAGGAACAGCCCTCAGGCGCGGTGTCTGCGACCCTAGGATACGCCCAAGACTTTGGCGCGATCATTGGCTTGAGTTATCAGGAGTCTAATGTCTTTGGCTCGGGTAACTCGTTTAATATGTCAGTCAACCGCAGTTCGTATCAAACCTCTTATAACTTATCGTTTTTTGACCCGTATTTTACCGTCGATGGCGTAAGTCGAGGATATTCTATTTTTTATCGTAGCACGTCGTTTGATGAACGTAATATCGCACGTTTTTCGACAGACTCTTTGGGAGCATCGATTAATTTTGGCTATCCCATTAATGAGGTCTCGAGGCTGAATTTTTCTATCGGTGCAGAAAACACAGAAATCAAGGAAGGGGTCTTTCCCGCTCAAGAGATCTCGCGATTTTTAGCAAAAGAGGGCAACGAGTTTTCTTTGGTGACCTTGCAAGCGGCGTACTCTATGTCAGCGCTTAACAGAGGGTTGCTACCAACCGGGGGTAAGTCTCAGAGTTTGTCCTTTGAGATGACCGTCCCCGGTAGTCAACTAGAGTTTTTTAGAGTGAACTATTCCGGGCAAATTTTCTTTCCTTTGACCCGCCTGTTTACGCTCCGATTGCGAACTGACTTAGGATATGGTGGTACCTTTGGTGGCACCGAAACCTTCCCATTTTATAAACATTTTTATTCGGGAGGCATGGGTTCGGTTAGGGGTTACGAGTCTAATACCTTGGGGCCGAGAACGACGCGGTCCCCGAATGACCAGTTTGGTGAGCCTGACCCCGTGGGTGGTAATGTCCTCATTGAAGGCAGTGCAGAAGTGCTTTTCCCGCTTCCTTTTGTGGAAGATCAACGATCATTAAAAGCGGCAATGTTCGTTGATGCGGGCAATGTGTTTAATACCAATTGCCCTGATATTTCCACTTATTGCCTCGACTTATCAGAAGGTGAATTACGGTATTCCGCAGGCGTTTCAATTACCTGGATTACCGGTTTTGCACCCATTAGCTTCGCGATTGCCTACCCCTTTAATCGCCGCGATGGCGATGAAAGTGAGGTATTTCAATTTGAGTTGGGCCGAACTTTCTAGGGAAATGGCAGTCTAAGCATTTGAATCCTTTTGAAGGTTGTGACAAGATCTGCGGCCGCGCGTGCGGCTCGGGGTGATAGCCACTAAGCTGGCGTTGGTTTACGCAAAAATTTAAAAATTGGTGTTTCAAGGAGAAGTGTTGTGCGTTTGATAAAATTGATGAGTGCCGGTTTAGTGCTTGCCTTGAGTGTGCTCTCGCTTACTGTTTCGGCAGAAATGAAGCTAGCGGTAGTAGATGTCGATCGTGCCATTGCAGGTTCAGAAGATGCTCAAAAGCTATTGAGGCAGTTACAGCAAGAATTCAGTACGGACGAAGACACCATCAAGAAAATACAGACTGAGGCGGCTGAGTTACTTCAGAAAATGCAAAAAGACAGTGACGTCATGAGCGACAGCGAAAAACGTCGTATCCAGCAGGAAATAGAATCTCTGAACAATGATTTTGTTTACCAAAGGCAAAAGCTTCAAAAAGAAGTTGCTGCAAGACAGAGTGAACTGTTCGCGGGCACAGAGGACAAAGTGCGCAAAGCGATCGAGGAGCTGGTACTTGAGAACGACTACGATATGATTTTGCCTAGAGCCGCGGCTCTTTATGTCGGCGATCTGTATGATGTGACTCGCAAAGTCACTGAAAAACTTAACGAAATGAATCAGCCTCAGTAGTAGAACGAACAAGATCCTCCCATTGGAAACTACCCTCTCAGAAATCGGCCGACAGTTTGATTTGAGGGTAGTGGGTGATGGACAGACGATCATCACTGGTATTGCGGCGTTAGACCAAGCAGGGCCAGGAGAGCTAAGCTTTTTATTTAGTGCCAAATACCGACGTGCGCTTGAACAAACTCAAGCCAGCGCGGTAGTCGTTGCCCCAGAAGATCTTCATGCGTTAAGCGGCCCCGGGCTTATTGCCGAACGTCCTCGTTTAGCCTGGGCGAGTATCGCTGGTTTATTTGATACCAGTGAGCGTTGGCAGGGTGTTCATCCCTCTGCAGTCATAGATGCCTCAGCGACAGTCTCGCCAGATGTGGTGATAGGTCCAAATGTCGTAATTCGTGCTGGTGTCACGGTGGCGCCAGGTGTTGCTTTAGGTTCCGGGGTAGTGCTCGGCGAGAATGTCTCCATCGGAGTCGACTCAGAAATCCATGCAAACGTGGTGATCTATCACGATGTAAAGATCGGCGCGAGGTGTACGGTTCATGCGGGGGCTGTCATTGGGGCGGACGGCTTCGGTTATGAGTTTGACCCCGGCGATGGAACGCTTAAGAAGATTCCGCAGGTCTATAGCGTGTTAATTAGGGACGACGTAGATATCGGTGCCGGCACAACCGTTGATCGAGGCGCGCTGACGCATACTGAAATTGGCCAAGGCGTTAAAATTGATAATCAAGTCCAAATCGGACATGGCGTAAAAATCGGGCCGAATACGGCTGTTTCTGGCGCCACTGCGATAGCTGGAAGCACTCGAATTGGTGCGTATTGTCTCATTGGTGGTGCTGTGGGAATCGTCGATCAGTTAACGATTTGTGATCGGGTGGAGATATCAGCAATGAGCCTTGTGACGCACTCGATTGATCAGCCCGGGCGTTACAGCTCGGGAACCGGGCTTATGCCGGGTAAGCAATGGCGGCGTAATGTCGCCGTGTTTAAAAGACTTGATGATCTCTATCGGCGTTTGCGTCGCTTAGAAGCCTGAGGCGGCGTTGTTCTACGCTGACTGCGCCAAGGCCTGACTTATGATCGACTGCAGAGTTTGGGACTTATGTGGATCGAAGCCCGTTAACCGGAGAATATGATGGAAGTAACCGACATTTGGCGCCTTTTGCCACACCGTTATCCATTTTTGTTGGTTGATCGAGTCATTGAAATTGAGCCCGATCAGCGCATTGTGTGTCTTAAAAATGTCACCATTAATGAACCCATCTTTACCGGACATTTTCCGGATACGCCGGTCTTTCCAGGTGTCATGATTGTGGAAGCGTTAGCGCAAGCAGCAGGGATCCTAGCGTTTGCATCCAGGGGCAGGACGCTAGATGACGGTTATATCTACTATTTAGCAGGTACCGATAAGACAAAGTTTAAGAGCTCAGTAATTCCCGGTGATCAGATTCGATTGGAAGTTGAGATCGTAAATCTCAGGAAACATTGGATGAAAGCCGAAGGTAGAGCCTACGTGGGGGATCGTATGGCCTGCAGTACCCGCTTAACCTGCGCAGAGCAGAAGACGGGCTAGGCGCGAATCCCTTGGACAAAGCCCCACATTACGTCCTGGTTGCGGGGGAGCCTTCAGGTGATGTGTTAGGCGCTGAATTGATAAAGGCGCTTTTAAGTGAAGAGCCCCATGCCCAGTTTTCTGGGATAGGGGGGCATAATATGATTGCCGCGGGTCTAAGGCCTTGGTTTCATATCGACGATTTGTCTGTCAATGGCTTCGTAGCCCCCTTGATGAAACTACCCTCTTTACTATGGATACTCTGGCGATTGCAGTATCTTTGCAAATTGAAACGGCCAAGCGCATTCGTGGGCATAGATTTTAACTTCTTCAATCTACTCCTCGCTGGGCTCGTCAAACGGCACCGAATCCCAACGGTTCATTATGTTTCACCGACGGTCTGGGCTTGGCGCCAAGGTCGGATCAACACAATTCGGCGCCGAATAGATTTGATGCTGACGCTCTATCCTTTTGAGACGGACATCTACCTAAAGCATGGTATACCCGTTCGATTTGTAGGCCATCCAAGGGCTCAAGAGATCGATATTGAGGGCCACCAAAAGCGAGACCAAGTCGCAAGACGGTCGCGTGGTTTAAGTGATAAAGATCGGGTCATAGCGTTGCTGCCGGGGAGTCGTCGTAGTGAGATCGCTTCGATGATGCCGGCTTACTTAGAGGCGGTAATACTACTTGGTAAGACCTACCCCGATCTTAAATTTATTGTCGCAGCGGCAAATGATCGAGGTTGCCAGGACATCTCCGGATACATAGAGAAACAGGGACTATCGTCTCGGGTCGCAATCGAGGTCGGTGATGCGATTGGCGTAATGGCGGCAAGTGATGCTGTTTTAGTGAATTCCGGGACCGCGACCCTAGAGGCGATGTTATTACGGAAACCGATGGTGATGGCTTATCGATTGGGAAACCTGACCTATCAATTGGTCTCTCGGTTAGTTGTTGTTGAGCATTTCGCATTGCCCAACATCTTGGCAGACAAACCCATCGTTGAAGAGTTTATGCAGGATCAAGCAACCGGCGAAAATTTAGCGCGGGCATTAGGTAAACTATTGATCGACGATGATCGAGAAGCGTTGATGCGTGACTATACTGAGATCCACCGAGGCCTGATTGGCGACCTACAGCAAAATGCTGCTCGTCCGATCATTCAACTGGCTGAGGGTAAATTACTCAAGTGATCGGGCTGATGATCGCGGGGGTCGACGAGGTCGGTCGAGGTCCTATCGCTGGCCCGGTTGTCGCAGGAGCCGTCGTGCTAGATCCCTCACGCCCCATTGTTGGTTTGCGCGATTCCAAGGCTCTGTCCGAATCCAAACGAAGCAGATTGAGTGAGCACATTAAACAAGATTCGCTAGCTTGGTCGCTCGGCAGGGCGGAGGCGCATGAAATCGATCAGCTCAACATCCTCAACGCGAGTCTGCTGGCAATGTCACGGGCGTTGACTGCACTAAAGGTCAAGGTGGATTTAGCCTTAGTGGATGGCAATCGGTTGCCAGAGCTCTCGATGCCAGCCCGCTGGCTGATCAAGGGTGACCAGCGGGTTGGTGCAATTCAGGCTGGGGCTATTATTGCCAAAGTTGCTAGGGACTCTGAAATGAGCAGCCTAGATAGCATTTACCCCGGCTATGGGTTTGCTAGTCATAAGGGCTATCCAACCGCGAAGCACAAGACAGCGTTAGCTGCCCTCGGTTTAACGCCGCAACATCGTCTTAGTTTTGAGCCTTGCAAATCTTTCTCTGATGGGCAGCGATGATGCAATCGTCTCGTGGTAGCATAAAGCTGGGTTTGAGCGGTTAGCTAGGAAAACCCGGGTTTTTAATGGAGGCTCAAAAATGACAATTGTAAGAATCGATAGTGGTGCTCGAATGAGCCAAGCCGTTGTTTATGGGGGTGTGGTATCGACGGCGGGCCAGGTTGCGAAGGTGACTCAAGGAGAATCGGTGACTGCCCAAGCAACCGAGATATTGCAGTCGATCGATCGGCTCTTGACTGAAGCCGGCAGTGACAAATCGAGATTATTGACCGCACAAATTTGGTTGTCCGACATACAAGATTTTGGTGAATTTAATAAGGTTTGGGATGACTGGGTTGCGCCGGACGCAGCACCAACTAGAGCCTGTGTCGAGTCAAAATTGGTTGTGCCGGCACTAAAAGTAGAAATCGCCGTTACGGCTGCTATTTAGTTTGAGGATGTGGTTATGCAAGTAGAAGAACAGTTAATCGTTGAGCAGATCCAAATTGGTCCTATGCAAAACTTTGCCTACGTTATCGGTGATCGGACCACTCGAGAGGTGGTGGTCGTTGACCCTGCTTGGGATATTGCTGGCTTGCTGAAGCTGATTGAGGAGCGCGACTATCATTTAACAGGTGCGCTGTTAACCCACTATCATCCAGATCATTGTGGTGGCAGTTTTGGTCAGAACACGGTGGAAGGTGTCAGTCGACTTTTAGAGCATCAAAGTTTGCCCATTTATGCGCATGAATTAGAAGCCGATGGTGTGCGCCGCGTGACGGGTATCTCAGAAGGAGATATTAAGAAAGTCTCCTCTGGTGATAAATTGCGCATTGGTGATATCGATATAGAGTTTTTACACACCCCCGGGCACACACCGGGATCCCAGTGCTTTCGAGTGAAAAACACCCTCATTTCTGGCGATACGTTATTTATTGATGGCTGTGGCCGGGTCGATCTGCCTGGCTCAGACACAGAGGACATGTTTCGCAGCTTGCAGCAACTTGCTAGTCTGCCCGATGACACGCTTTTACTGCCCGGACATAATTATAGTGCAGTACCCCATGCCACTATGGGAGAGACCAAGCGAAGTAATACCTATCTCAAAATCAAGGATCCAGAAACCTGGAAAATGATGATGGGAGGATAGGTTCAGAAATCGGCGTTCCCTGGGGTGCGAGGAAACGGAATAGCATCGCGGATGTTTTCCATACCCGTCACATAATTCAGGAGTCTCTCAAAGCCTAGTCCAAAGCCGGCATGAGGCACAGTGCCATAACGGCGTAAATCCCGATACCACCATAGACTGGCCTGCATGTTTGGGTCTGGCAGCCTAGCATCCAAGACGTCAAGTCGCTCTTCTCGTTGGCTGCCGCCAATGATTTCACCAATGCCTGGGGCAAGGACATCCATTGCTGCGACGGTCTTGTTGTCGTCATTGAGTCGCATGTAAAAGGCTTTGATGTCTTTGGGATAGTTCATCAATATGACGGGCCGACCAACATGCGTTTCGGTCAAAAAGCGTTCGTGTTCGCTTTGTAAATCCCGACCCCAGGCTACTGGGAAATCAAAATTCTTGCCCGACTGTTCAAGAATTTTGATCGCATCGGTGTATTCCATCCGCTCAAAAGGAAGGTTGACCATGCTTTCGAGTCGCTCAACGACCGTGTTGTCGACACGTGCTTGAAAAAATGCCAAATCATCCTGACACCGATCTAGAACGACCGCCAAGCAGTGTTTAAGCAGGGATTCTGCCAGCTGTGCATTATCTGCGAGGTCCGCGAAGGCGATTTCGGGCTCGACCATCCAGAATTCGGCCAAATGTCGAGATGTATTGGAGTTTTCGGCTCTAAAGGTTGGGCCGAAGGTATATACCTTGCTCATGGCTAAGCAATAAGCCTCGACATTGAGCTGGCCAGATACCGTTAAAAAGGCCTCTCGACCAAAAAAATCCTCTGAGAAATTGGCTTGGGGCTGATTGACCGTATCAAGAGTGCTAACTCGAAATAGCTCCCCGGCGCCCTCGCAATCGCTAGCGGTAATTAAGGGTGTGTTTATCCAGTGAAATCCTTGATCAAAAAAGAAATTATGGATTGCATTAGCTAAAACCGTACGAACACGGGTAATGGCACCGAAGGTGTTAGTTCTAGGCCGCAAGTGCGCGACAGTTCTCAAATACTCAAAGGTGTGCCGTTTTTTAGCGATCGGATAGGTTTCAGGGTCATCCACCCAGCCATGAACAGTGACAGTCTTTGCCTGAATTTCGACTGCTTGGCCTTTGCCCTCGGATTCTACAAGCACGCCTGATACTGTCACAGAGCAGCCTGTCGAAAGCGCTAAAACCTCTGTTGAGTAGTTCTCAATGTCAGCATTAACGACCGCCTGAATGGGTTCAAAGCAGGATCCGTCATGAATCGCAAGAAACGAAAATCCAGCTTTTGAGTCGCGTTTAGTGCGGATCCAGCCCTCAACCGTAACCGCTTCACCGCTTAATACCTGGTTTGCCAGTAGGGATGAAATCTGATGGGTCTTCATAGGTAATTGTCCGTTTTGAGCATCGTTAAGAGAGTTGTTAATCGATAGTCGCCAAGGGCTTCGGTTTAACTGATGCCGAGGGCCTTAAGGGCATCGGCGCGCAACTGGCGTTTATTGATTTTGCCAGAGGCGATTCGTGGTAGCGGTGAATGTTGAATCTGAAAGTATCGAGGAACTTTAAACTTAGCGATTTGTTCTGCAAGCACAGTCTTTAGCGCTGTTTCAGATACGCTACCCTCGACATAAAGGGTCGCACCAACTTCCTCACCCAAGCGTGGGTCTGGAACGGCATAAACGCTCGCCTCGATAATGTTAGGCTGTGCTAGCAAGGCGCCTTCAACCTCAGCGCAGCCGATGTTTTCACCGCCTCGAATCACTAAATCTTTGATGCGATCGACAATAAATAGATAACCTTCTGAATCAAGATAGGCCACGTCGCCAGTCTTTAACCAGTGGCCGTCGAAAGCCTCGGCATTAGCATCCGGTCGGTCCCAATAGCCTTTGATTATAGAAGCCCCTCGGATGCGTAACTCGCCTCGCTCACCGGCGGCGAGTGCGCGGCCTTGCTCGTCAACAATCTCTATGTCGAGCACAGCTGAGCAGCGCCCGGAACTGGTTGGTCTGTTGAGGTATTCATCACCACCGATGCCTGTACCAATGGCATTGGTCTCGGTCATACCCCAACCCGTACTTGGCATTGCTTGGGCGAAGGTCTCTGGAATGCTAGCAACTTGTGCGGCCGCTCGGGGCGCTCCACCACCGCCAACAGACAACAGACTACTCAGATCTGCACCACAGCGCTTACCAGCCTCGATGAGATCGCCTGTCATGGCTGCAGGTGCGACGAATGAGCTGATACGTTCATTCTCAATCAGCTGAACAGCAACATCGGGATCCCATCGGTACATACAAACCATCTTTCGCTGGGCCCGATAAGACTGTAAGTAAACTGCATGTGAGCCAGTTGCATGAAATAGCGGCACTGCGAGCAGGGTTGCTGGCTGAGCTAAAGGTGGTGCTGCAGTTATGTCGAGTTCCAGCTGGCGCGCCGCGAGGTCCAGCTCCCAAGAAAATAGCGCGCTAATGATATTGCGATGGCAACTGACAGCGCCTTTTGGGTGGCCCGTAGAGCCAGAAGTATAAAAAATAGTGGCATTGTCGTCGGGGCCAACACTTGCCCAATCAAGATTTCCCTCCATGTGAGTGGCGAGTAGATCCGAGAATTCGAAGTGTGAAACCTTTGGAGTTTGAGGCGTCTGCCTTGTTCCGATGATGACTAAGTCGAGCTCGTCGGCGAGTGCAGCAATGCGAGCCAGGCGTTCGCCATCGGCGATCAGCACTTTGCTACCACTGTGTTTGAGTCCATAGGCAATTTCATCGGATTGCCAAAGAGCATTCATGGCGACGGCGGTCGCGCCCATTGAGGTAACTGCCATAAAAGCGATCACCCACTCGGGATAATTTCGCATTGAAATAGCCACACGATCGCCATGGCTCACTCCGCAGGTTTGATGTAAACCGTTGGCGAGCGCTACCGCGCTTTCGTAGACTTGGTTAAAGGTGAGGCGCTGATCCTCGAAAACTAAAAAGGTTTCATCGCTGCAATTGTCTCGAAACAAATCGCCCAACGTTAGTGGTGCATGGCTAAAAAAGCGACAAGGTCGGTCATGTATCAATCCTTCCTCTAGAGCATAGGGCATGCCTTTTGCTGTGAGCTGTTTCAGGGCTTCGTGTCGTGGCATTCCCATAATGCTATTTCCTTAAGGCTGGTGACTCACAAGCCGAACAGATTGTTTCGACGGTTTGGTTACTTGGCAATCAGATCGGCGCTGTTGCCGCGGCCAACCAGGAGCGAGTATCGGCATCAACCAGAGGTGATATCTTCCCAAAAACCTGCTGATGATAATCGTTAATCCATTGGCTTTCATGAGGCAACAGTAGCGCAACATCAATCAGTCGTCGGTCGAAAGGCGCAAAGGTTAATGTTTCGAAGCCGAGCATGCCATCGGGTTGCGGGTCAACCACCATGAGGTTTTCACATCGAATGCCGTAATCATTAGGCTCGTAGTAGCCCGGTTCGTTTGAAAGCACCATGCCCGGTAGCAGCGGAGCCGTAGGCCCTGCTGCCTTGCCAATGCGTTGAGGGCCCTCATGAACACTGAGATAACAACCCACGCCATGTCCTGTGCCGTGATCAAAATCTTTACCAATCTCCCATAAAAACTGTCTTGCTAGCACATCTAATTGATGGCCTTGAATGCCTTTGGGAAAATGCGCGCAGGCCAAGGCGATATGGCCTTTAAGCACGCGAGTAAACATTGTCTTGTGGTCGTCCCTTGGCGTACCAATTGCGATGGTGCGGGTCACATCGGTGGTGCCATCAAAATATTGGCCACCAGAATCGACCAAGTAGAGCGTATCTGGTGCTAGCTTGGCGGGTACGCCGTTAGTATGAGAATAGTGCGCCATCGCAGCGTTCTCGCCGGCTGCAGAGATGGTGCCGAAGGAAAGGTCTTGTAATTCTGGAATCTGCCGTCTAAACGTCTCTAGTCGATCCGATAACACACCCTCATCATGAAATTGACCTAGAGCGACTTCTTGATCGATCCAACACAGAAATTGACAGAGCGCCGCGCCGTCCCGAATGTGAGCGGCTCGAATGCCAGCAATTTCCACAGGATTTTTTTGGGCTTTGGGTAACTCAACGGGATTTGGTTTTTCGATGAGCTCGCAACCGGCGGACAAGCAAGTCAGGGCAGAGTAAGCATTGGTCTGATCGCTATCAAATAAAACTTTTGCGCCTTGGCTACCCAGTTCGGTTAGGTAGTCTGCAAGCCCCATTTCAGGGTGTAGCACAACGCCTTCTCCGACGTGATCGATGAAGGCCTTGGGTATCTTGGTCTCCGCAATGAACAGGTGCTGTGACCCATCTCGCAGAAGCACTGATTGGCTGAGCAATACTGGGAGATGAGGTACATCTTTGCCTCGGATATTGAGCAACCAAGCAATGGCATCGAGCTGATTGATAACCGCGGCGTCGGCTCCTGCTTCCGCAATTAAGGCAGCAATTCGCGATCGTTTTGATGGGCTCGATTCACCGGCGTAACTGTCGGAATAGAGCAGCCCTTCTGTCATGGGTGGGTCTGGGCGGTCCTCCCAAATATCATCAAGTAGGTTATGAGATAGTGCTCTGAGGTTAATGCCTGCTTGCTGAAGTTGCTCCTCTGCCTGCAAAAAAAACCGATAGTTAACAACCCGTCCGTCAACCGCTACTGCTTGACCTGCGCTAAGTTGAGCGCTAAGCCAGGGAAGTACAGGCTCATTGATTAAGTGGTGATGCTCAAACAAGGGCGCAGGACACTGTTGCGCTGCCTGCAATGTGTATCTGCCATCGACGAACAGCGCGGCTTTGTCATGGGTGATCACAAGCATGCCAGCCGAGCCCGTAAAGCCGGAAATAAAGGCTAACCGCTCATTATGGGCGGGTACATACTCACCAAGGTACTCATCGGCTCGTGGCACGATGAGTGCATCGATGTTGTCATTTTGCATCTGTGCTCGCAGAGCAAGAAGTTTAGGCTCGATAGCCATAGCAGAAGTGTCCTTTCGTGAACTGAGACAAAATTTGTCGACATTTTGAGGTAACTGATAGACGAATTGCCCAGCAGTTATCTTCTCAGATCTACTGGTCGGTAGGAAGTGTTACGGATTATCTTGTTGTAGCTGGGGGATCCGATGCCGGCTTACTAGTAATGTATTTGGGATTGATGCATGCTCGAAGAATAGAGCAAAAAGGAGATGATTATGGCGCCAGTAGTGTCAATTGAGCAGCACCCGACTTGGGTCGAAATTATCCTCAATCGACCCGAAAGGCGGAATGCGCTTGTACCTTCGATGGCAGTGGCTATTGAGGCTGCGATCAAAGAGGCTGAATCGAAGGACTCAGTTTCGGCGATTATCTTGCGAGGCGCGGATCATTGCTTTTGCTCAGGGATCGATCTGAAGGCACTGCAGAGTGAGGAGGACCCCGGTAGTGATGATGGTCGGTGGCACCAAGCGCCCATTCGAGCACTCCATCTAGCCCTTTACGCCTGCCAAAAGCCGCTGATTTGTGTGCTCGAGAAATACGCGATAAACGCAGGCGCAGCGCTTGTTTTTGCTTGCGATTTAGCCGTGGCGGGAGAGACCGCATTTTTACAGGTCGGCGAAGTGCAGCAGGGCTCGGACATCCCCATGAATGCGGCATGGTTGCACTTAAAATCATCTGAAATGGTGGCGGCTAGGCTTGCGCTTTTAGGAGATCGAGTGAGTGCAAGGGAGTTATTGTCGCTCTCATTGGTGCATCGGGTCGTTGCTAACGAAGAAGTGTTGGCAACGGCGAGAGCCTGGGCAGATCGAATGGGTAATTTCCCGGAGGGCGCAACGACCGTTATTACTCAGCGCCTTCGCAGCTTTAGGCCAGCCGATGCCTCTGGCGTCTTTCCAATATCCACCAACAACGCTTTGATGTCTGCCAGTCAGGTCAAAGGGTAGATCAGCGGGAAAGTAGCCCTTAAGACCGAGTAACTGAAACGACTAAAAAGAGCGCAGGAATATGACATCAATTACCGCTACCGATACGTTTTTAGGCCATCCAAAAGGTTTGTACGTTTTGTTTGCCACAGAAATGTGGGAACGCTTTAGCTATTACGGCATGCGCGCGTTATTGATCTTATATCTCACAAAGCATTGGCTATTTGCCGATGGCGAGGCAGCCATGATTTATGGCACCTATGCCGCCTTAGTTTATGCGGTGCCTGTCCTGGGTGGCATGATTGCAGATCGATATTTGGGCCTCAGAAAAGCTATTGTTTTTGGCGCTGTTTTGTTAGTTGTAGGCCATTTGGGCATGGCCATCGAAGGCCCTCAGGCGGTCCAAAGTGCTGACGGTGTCGTGCGATCGAGTATCCACGAGCAGTTTTTTTATCTTGCCCTTGCATTTATCGTTGTCGGTGTCGGTTTTTTAAAGGCGAATATTTCGACCATTGTTGGCAGTCTTTACCAAGACAATGATCCGCGTCGGGATGGCGGATTTACGATCTTTTATATGGGGATCAACCTAGGAGCGTTCGTTGCGACCCTTGTATGCGCCTATTTAGGCGAAACCTATGGTTGGCGCTACGGTTTTGGCCTTGCAGGTATTGGGATGTTAGTGGGTTTGGTGACATTTCTCTGGGGCACAAAGTACTTAGAGGGGCATGGTTTACCGCCAAATGCTGAGCAATTGAAAGCTTCCCGCTTTGGTTTAACCCTTGAAACCAGTATTTACACGATCAGTGTCGCCTTTGTATTGATTATTTGGCTAGCGATTCAAAATACTGGCGAGATGGGTCTCGCCTTGACGGTGTTTGCCGGGGCCATTACGGCTTATGTGATTTGGTTTTCGATGAGTAGTTGCACGACACAGGAGCGCAATCGCATGTTGACCATGCTACTGCTCATGGCCTTTTCCGTAGTTTTTTGGGCGCTGTTTGAGCAAGCGGGTTCTTCGGTGACTTTATTTACTGACCGCAATATTGATCGGGGCGACTTTTTCACAGCCGGAATGTTCCAAAGCCTGAACGCGCTGTTCATTATTTTATTGGCGCCCGTTTTTGCCAGTGCTTGGGTGGTGTTTGCGCGGCGTCGCATCGAGCCTTCGACACCCATGAAGTTTGGCATAGCCATCGTGTTAGCTGGGCTTGGGTTTTTTGCATTGGTTTTGGGTGCGCTCAACGCCAACTCAGCGGGTCAGGTCGCTGCCATTTACTTGGTGCTCATGTACTTGCTCCATACCATGGGGGAACTCTGTCTGTCTCCGGTGGGATTGTCCATGGTGACAAAACTGTCGGTGCAAAGAGTTGCGGCGATGATGATGGGTGTGTGGTTTTTATCCAGTGCGCTGGCGGCCTACGTTGGGGGTTGGATAGCAGGTCTAATGGCGATCGATACCACGAGCGCCGGTGAGTCGGGCGTCGAGTCGTTGGCTGTTTATGTCAGTGTTTTTGAAAAATTGGGTTTGTTTGCAGTGCTCACTGGTATCGCGTTAATGGCGGTCTCCCCTTGGATCGCAAAGAGAATGACCTGATTCCAGTAATACTGGGACTGACCGGCACCTGAAAGAAAGTCTTTGAATTAGCGCTTATTGAGACTCGGGGGGCTGAAATCGCATGGACAACGAGTTGACGCAGTGGCGCGTGTTTTTTTCAGTGATGTGTTCGCCCTCAAAGACATGACCCAAATGGCCGTCGCAGAGACTGCACAAAATTTCTACTCGAAAACCGTCAGCATCGGGCACGCGTTTTACGGCCCCAGGAATTTCATCGTCAAATGCTGGCCAGCCACAGTGGGCTTGAAATTTATCTTCGGATCGATAGAGGGGCTGGTCACACTGTCGGCATAGATAGACGCCGGTCTCAAAATGATCATCGTACTCACCGGTAAATGGTCTCTCAGTGCCTTTATTGAGGATGACCCAAGCTTCCTCGGCTGTTAAGGGGTTTCGTATATCTGTCATAAGGTTAGCCTCCGTCCGCATTATGCACCGAGGGATGGCGGACGCCAATGTTAAAATTCACAGGCAAGAAAGGACACAAGGCTACGATGCAGTAGTATTTTAAGGCGGGCTGAGATGCTGTTATGGTCGTAGGTTTTCAAGAAACAAGTGTTTGCCGAGCTGACGCTTGCTCGCAAAATTTTGGACGATGAAGAAGAACTTGACGACCAAGATGCTTTTTAATGCGGAATAAAACACTGGACTGACCCGTCAGGAGCGCGTGCGGTCTGTCCCCGTCTCCACATCGCCAAGATGTTCTTTTGGGCGCTGGCGATAGGGACCTTGTTTCCTGGCGGTAAGCAAAATTTTCATGCATTCGTTGTTATCCGCCTGCTGACTGAGGTTGGGGCTCAGAGGTTTGGTTAAGATCGATGGAGTTGCCCATGCTGTAAGAAGACTCTAAGCGGTTAAAGCCCGTGCAGGAAAAAGCAGACGATTGTTTGTAGATGGCTAGAGGTGATCGGGGATGATTGGGGATAAAGGATCAATTCATTGCCGTTTCAAGATAGGTTCTTAACCGATTCCAAAAACGCCCAAGCGATCAGGTAAGGACGGCGATTACGGGGTAAAGAGTGTTTTGTCGGTTGAGAGACCTGATGCCTCTGAGCACATAGCTAAGTCAGTCATATGACGATTAGCAGCAAGGCTTTCATGCAAAAACCTAAAACCCATCAGTTGAATCAGATGTGCATGCCGCGGTGTTGGTAAGCTGCGGGTTAATCCGTTGGCTTCGATTAACCCAGTAGCAGCAAACAGGTGCCCTGGTGTGCCAAGTAATAGCAAACGGCTACCGTCGATTCGATGATGTTGGTTGTTTTCCCTTTGTAAAACACCACGGGCTATCGGTTGAGTCAGATCCTGATGCCCCGGTGTTGGTTAGCCTAGTTAAAGGCAGACCATTGCCCTCGAATCGCTCAGAACAAGCAAGCTGAAGCCGCCGGTCGGCCTAGAGATAGCACCGATTGGATGATGTGACCGGCGGGTGTAACGCACTGTGCAACAGACAGTCAAAGTATTATTGATAGGATCGCAAGGATCACAAGGACTTGAGGATCACGCGGATCATAAGAAGCACGACAAAAATGCTGGGTCTGAGCTACTATGATGCGATCACCTAGGAAATTCATCAATGAATATAAGGAGAACTTTATGACGTCATATACAGGACAGTGCCTCTGCGGTGATATTTCTTATGAAATTGCAGGTGCACCGGCTATGGCAGGAGTCTGTCATTGTAAAAACTGTCAACGACAAGCAGGCTCGGCGTTTTCAACGCTCTGGGGTGTGCCCAAAGCGAATATTCAATTAAGGGGACAAACCCCTACTGTGTATATTGATGGCGCAACCGCCAGTGGCAGTGAGGTTGAGCGCCACTTTTGCGGCCGATGTGGTTCTCCGATCTATTCCATCGTTCCAGGTCAGCCCGACATGCTGTTTTTGAAGACAGGCACTTTAGACCAGACAGAGGATTTTGCACCACAATTTCATGTCTGGTGTGACAGTAAGCAGCCTTGGGTAGAGCTCAATGATGATGTGCCCCAGATGGCAACTCAAGGGTAGTTGACCATTTTTGGACGCCCTTGGGACGCCGTCAAACCCCGTAGGATAGATTGAAAGGTGTGTCCCTATTAGGCTCGCTAGAAAGTTGAAGACACATAAAGAGGGTCGAGTATGATTAGATTGGAATATTACATTCGCCGCAGAGAATCGTTGTCCGCCAACGAGTTCCGGTCAGTTTTCGACCGCGATCTTTTGCCGGTCTGGTCTGAACTTGCCCAAGGATTAGGCTGCCACCAGGCTCGGGGTGTTTTAGCGCGACGTGACGCTTTGAACCAAGCAATGAATGATGCTCGGGGCGGCAATATGGAAGACCCCTTTGATCTGGTGTTTGAATTCTGGTGGCAGACTGAAAAAGAGGCGTCGCTCATCTTAGGCGCGCAACAGGGTATCGAACGTTTGGCGGCACTGGCAGCAACTCAGGATGACGTCATTGATCGTACCTGCTCTCCGGCTTGGTTGGCGATGGAATATCCGCAGGTCAATCCAACCCCGGAAAATATCTTAGCCCTTCCTGGTGGCGATATTCGAAAGCTACAGTTTCCCTTGAGAGCTCTGGAAGGGTCGGATGAAGGCGCCGTCAGGCGTTATTGGTTACAAGAGCACGGCCCAATTATACGCCGCTATGCCCCCCATTCAGGCATATTGCGCTATATCCAAGTTCACAGACTGGACCACCCACTCAACCAGCGACTGTATGAGGCGCTTGGTTGCTTGGTGCCAGCCTATCTTGGACACGCTGAGGTTTGGGCAGGAACCGCTGGGGGTAGCCAAGAACAGCGAAGGCAGGCCGCAGCCGCGGCTGTAGCAGACGAATCCACGTTCATTGATTTTTCCCAATCAGCACTTTATCTCGCCGAGGAAGTTGTGCTGCTTTAGCTGAGATCCTCACCCTTATAAGCCGTACGCTTTTCGTAGTAGTGTCATAGGGTGAGCGGCTTCGTCGACGGATTCGGCAAGATTGGCGATATGAACTGCCGCCATTGGGCAGTCACTCGCAAAGTGCTGAGCCTTTTTGGTGTCAACCTGACGCACCACCGGTTTGGCAATTTTTACGGATTTTGCACGAGTTTCTTCTTTAACGGCGTAAGTACCATCATGACCAGAGCAGCGTTCTATCGTGTGGACTTCGGTCTCTGCCACAAGGTTTAGGATATCCCGAGTTTTATTACCGATGTTTTGGACCCGAAGATGGCAGGCTACTTGATAGCTGATGTCGCCTAGCGAGGTTGTAAAGTCCAACTTAAGCCCGCCTTGTTTGTGCCGTAAAAAAAGATATTCAAAGGGATCGAAAAACGCCTTCTGAACCTTTAAAACATCTGGGTCATCCGGGTACATCAGCGGCAGTTCCTGTTTGTACATCAGGACGCATGAGGGGATTGGCGCGATCAAGTCAAAGCCTTCATCGACCAGTTGCGCGAGTATGGGGATGTTCTTTTCTTTAAGGGCGTCAACACTGTCGAGATCCCCTAGTTCGAGTTTGGGCATGCCGCAACAAGCCTCTTTGGGTACCAGTTCGATGGCAATATCGTTGTGTTCAAAGACTTTTACAAAGTCTAGACCGAGATCCGGCGTCGTGTAATTGCCATAACAGGTTGCGTAGAAAGCCACTTTACCGGTCGTGGCGCCAAGGGGTTTAGGGGTTTTGGCTTGGGATACAAACTGCTTTCTCAGAGTCTTTCGGTGATAGGTCGGCAACGGTGCATCCCTATGAACACCTAAGGTATGCTCAAGGGCATTTCGGAATAGTGGATTCTTATTCATGGCGTTGGCGGTAACGTCAACGAGCGGAATGGTGGTCAAGGCTTTACCCATTGCGTCGGTGCTAGTCAATAAATTGTCCCGAAATTTGCCACCGGTGGCTTTGTAAGATTGTGCTTTAGCTCTCAGCATGAGATGCGGAAAATCGATATTCCATTCGTGGGGGGGCACATAGGGACATTTTGTCAGATAGCAAAGATCACACAGATAGCACTGATCAACGACCTTTTGATAGTCTGCCGGGTCAACGCCATCGACTTCCATCGTCTCGGATTCATCTACCAAATCAAATAGCGTCGGAAATGAATCGCACAGGCTCACGCAGCGTCTGCAGCCATGACAAACATCATAGACGCGCTCTAACTCCTCATTGAGAGCTGATTTATCCCAGAAGTGGTCCTCCCGCCAGGCAATAGGGTGTCGAGTTGGCGCTTCTAAACTGCCTTCACCTCGTTGGGACATGACGGTTACTCCTGAGTCTTGTTATCTGGGTCGCGATTGTAGGGTGGTGGATTGGGATCTGCCAATGAAACTTTTGGTACGCATCGATTCAAAAAATCGATCAATGTGCTCATAGTAATTGATCTGGCCGGGTAATTGAGCCTTTGGATAAGTTCTGCGCTTGTACCGAAGAGATACGTGCCTAGCGCTCAAAAAAAACGGATTACAAAGAAATGGGCAAGGTTATTTGAAAGGTAGCGCCTCGTCCTTTGCCCTCAGAGACTAGGGTTAGTTCTCCTTTGTGTAAATCGTGAATGATACTTCGACAGATCGATAACCCAAGGCCAGTACCCTCTCCTACATCTTTGGTCGTGAAAAATGGTTGAAAAATTTCATTGGCAACCTCTTCGCTGATGCCGGGCCCGTCATCAGAGATGCGAACGACGATACGGTCATGGTCTTTAAAGCTATCAACATAGAGCCGGCCGCCCTCTGGCATTGCTTGCATGGCATTTATGATCAGGTTTGAAAAAACTTGGTTCAGCTTGCCTAGATTACACTCGATCAAAGGTAAGGGGTTTAAGTTAAGATCGATGGTGTATCGATTGCCGATTTTGTTTCGCAGAACATTAAGCGTTGATTTGAGACCATCATTTAAGTCTGCGTTCGAAAGAGAATCATTATCCGTGTTTCTAGAGTAATTGCGTAGGTCGCTGACAATCGTTTGAATGCTTTGCAATCCTTCAATGGTCTCAGTCAGCAAATTTGGTAGATCCTCAATAAGGTAAGCGGCTTCGCGCTGCTGAGCGTCAGACCAGTTGGTTTTAGCAGCCTTACAGGCGTCAAGGATTAATGGACTAAAGTCGGTTAGCGCATTTAAATTGGTAAGACAAAAACCCACTGGATTATTAATTTCGTGAGCGATGCCAGAGGCTAATTGACCTACCGAAGCGAGCTTTTCATGTTGGAGCAGCGCACCTTGGTTCTTCTTCAGATCGTCATATAGCTTTTCAAGCTCCTCGTTCTTGGCATAGATTTCCCGGGACAGTTCCTCGAGCAGACGCTCGGATTCCATACGCGCAGCTTTCTCTCGTTGGTAGGCCCTCTGATAGGCGTCGCTCGTCATGCCGCCACAATGTCAACCAATAGGCCACAATAATCGGCACCGTCATGGGCGCAGGGAGCGTGGGTCAACGTATATTCATGCTGAAAGTGTTTGGCAGCGCCATCAATGAGTCCTTCGGCAAGACGACAAAGGTTGCGCTCGGACTCATACTTGAGGAAGAGTTGGGTTGCGCTTTTTCGATCAGGCTCAAAACCAGGGGTTATGGCGCCCGGGTAGAGCTTGACAACTTCAACATGAATGACGCTATCAAGGGACTCTAGAAAATCCAGCATGTTGTCATGATTTTCGATAAGGCTTGGGTAGCGTTGATAAAATGCTGGAAACATAAACTGACCGAATGCAAAAACTAAATCATTAGCCGGGATACCGTTGCGCTCACTTAAGATGCTGACCAAGTTGAGCAGTCGAGCATCCTCGTAAATTGCTGTTGAAGTGTAGACCCCGGATTCGTCTGCCGCGTCTAGGACAGCGTCCCATTCTTCGATGCCGAGTTGCGATTCCACCATCTCAGCGAGCAAATTCATCACGATACCTTTCATAAAATTCCCCTTTGATTGGTTATTGGTCTCTTAATGGTGAGACAGGCGCATCATCAAGCCAGCCTGAGCAAAGCATGTGATAAGACGCTTTGCGATTAAGAAGGCGTACCCGCAATGCCAAAAAATAGACCGGCACGAAAGAGTATAGACAAATAGTTGTGTTCTCGACTAGGGCGCAAAAAAGGCGCCTGAGGCAGGTCTATGTGGTGGGCTACCAGGGTACTTCAAGGCCCTGCCAATCCCAAAAAGTTCCTGTATCCGTCGCGTTGAGCTTGCTCAAAAGCGCAAGCAGGGCATGCGCGGTATCATCTGGCGTTAGGGTCGTCGGCGTGGGGCGATGAAAAGGTGCAGATAAAGGCGTCTGGACAGTCCCGGGATGATAGGCAATAACCAAAGCATCGGGCAGGGCATGGCGCCATTCGAGTGCGACGGTTTTTACAGCCATGTTTAATGCGGCTTTGCTGATGCGGTAACTGTACCAGCCGCCCAGTTGATTATCCGTGATTGACCCAACCCGAGCTGAAAGGGCTACAACTTTTGGCTGCTTAGCAGTCGATAAAGCTCTGCGAGCATATTTTGCCGTTAATAGAAAAGGGGTGGTATTGATCGCTATGGAATGAGCAAGCTGATCTGGGGAAAAGCGGCGTATGGTCTTTTCAGGTTGATAATGCTCGCTTGCGAGCGTGCCCGCCGCTTGAATCAACAGATCGATCCGATTAAGCGATGTCATTAGTGCCTCAACGGACGCCTCGTGAGTAACATCGAGGGGATACCAAATTAATTTGGGGTCTTCAAGTTTGGGTATTTGGCGATGGTAGGTCGCGATAACCTGCCATTCACAGGTGGCTAGCAGGTTACGAGCGATACCACTACCGATGCCGCCACTGGCGCCGATGATGAGTGCGGTTTTCAAGAGTAACGTTTTTGGTAACGTTTGGTTGCCCATGTTCGATAGACTGCATCAACGATAGGCTTAATCACCGGCCAACGAAGCCATGCCAAGAGCCAACCGAAGCGAGTTTGGCGCCATGCGTATACGGTCGCATCTAAACCGAGCAGTAATCTGCCATCATCAGTCTGTAAGTGCAGTTGGGAGAGCATGCTCTGCCGATCGCGAGCAGACAGTGATGAAAGGCTGTGAATATTGACAAGATTCAATCGATCTGCGGCGAGCCGATTGAGGTGCCTTATTTCAACGGAACACAGCGGACAGTCGCCGTCGTAATAGAGTGTGCCAGCAGGGCATGAAGGCTTCATACGGCCTCCTAAGGTGAGTACAGTCCTTTACGTTAGAGGCACGCATTAAGATTTCTTAGGGTTGGTTTTTTAGCGCCCGCGCCTCGAGTTCTGCTCTGATTAAATCGTGCGCTTTACGATCTAGCGAGTAGCGCATCACAGGCAAAGCTGCGAGCAAAAGCCCACCGGCAGTTCCGAGGGCGTAAGTCCAAAGTAGACCGTCTAGGGCAGACTGAGAATTGGACTGACCTGGCTGGAAACCAACAACTGCCTCCAATACCGCAAATGAGAGTCCTACTGCGATTGCAGCACCCAGCTTATTGGTGGTGGTCAGCATGGCAAAGAACAAACCTGCACGTTTTTCACCAGAGGACACCTCATCTAAATCGGTTAGGTCCGCCATCATGGTGCGGAGAAGTGTCGGTGCAGCGCCAAAGGCAATGCCGTAGGAAATCGTAAAGGCCCACAGCACGAAGGCATTGCCTGGCTCTGCGAAGATAATCAGTAAGAGATTGATCAATGCGCCATAGACCAAAGCAACTTTCAGGACTACGGCTTTGCCATAACGTACCGCCAGCCGCATCCAACCGGGCATCGCTAGAAAGCTTGCGATGAAATAACACAAAAGGGCGACACTCGCGTGGCTAGGCAGCTGGAAGTAAGCACTGGCAACAAAGATATAGAGGGCGCCGCTGACAGCTGTTGCGAACCCAGCAAGAAAATCGGCGCTCAATAGTCGCCACATCAACTGATTTGAGACCAGCAATGCAAACTGCGCCTTTAGGGTCAGACTGCTTCTAGTTGTGGCTTGTTGGTCGGGTACAAAAAACAGCGTTGGGAGCGCTAAAAGTGGGAATAAAACAATACAGAACCAGCCCATACTGGCAACTTTGCTGGTCTGATCATCAATCTGAGACCATTCAAGGATCGCTGGCAGCGCTAGGACGATGGTCATACCTGCAATGACAAAAATTTCTCGCCAGCCAAACAGTCGAGTCCGTTCGTCGTAGCTATTGGCTAACTCTGCGCCCCAGGACTGATGCGAGATTGCCATCATCGTATAGCCAAGATAGAGCAGAATTAACCAAAATAAGAGATATCCACCGCTAACCTGCTCAGGGTTGGGAATAAAAACCTGGTAAACAGAAATCACCAGAATTGGGACGGCGAGGGCAATCCAATGCTTTCTTCGCCCCCATCTGGTTTCAAATCGATCGATCAGGTAGCCCATTGCTGGATCTGTGATCACGTCCCATATCCGTGCTAGGGTAAAGACGAAGCCAACAGTAATAAGCGAAAGTCCCAAGCCTTCGCTGTAGAATCGAGGTAGGTAGACGGCGATGGGCATACCCATAGCAGCCATGGGGAGCGATACCCCGGAGTAAGCGGCGAGCGTGCTTGGTTTCAAAGGCTGTTGCATAGGCAGTCTCCTAAAGGTTTGATCCTACACGAGTCATCAATTTTTTGTTGGTTTGGGATAAGATTATGCGAGCAGATGCGCGGCGATCTCAGGACGACGAGGCCTTTTTTTGACGGAAGAAAAGCGAAGGAATTTTCATCACGAATGATAGTTAATCAAGATAACGTTCCGGTATTACTGATTGTCGATGATGAGGCGAGAATTTTGAGTGCCCTGCAAAGATTATTGCGCCGAGAGCCCTATCAGTTAAGGGTTGCAGGTAGTGGGGCTGAAGCGCTCACCGTGTTAGAAACCGAAACCATTGATGTGGTTTTGTCCGATTATCGAATGCCGGGTATGGATGGTTTGGCATTAATGCGAGAGATTCAAGCGCGTCACATTGGCGTCGAGAGGGTTTTGATGTCAGGTAATGCCGATCTGCGGCTTGTGATCGATGCGGTCAACGAAGGGCACATTTCGCAGTTCGTCGAAAAGCCCTGGGGTGACGGCGCCTTAAAAATTTTGCTAAGTAGGTTATTTCTGAATCAGAAACTCGCGCGTGAGAACCAGGAACTCATTAAAGCGGTCCAAAAACAAAACACGCTGCTGCTTCAGGAATCTGAAAAAGCGGTGATGGGGATTCGCCAGAAAGAACGGCTATTTGCGACGATAAGTCATGAAATTAGAAACCCCCTGCACGGTATTCAAGGGATCTTGGAGATCCTAACTCAGGATAGGCAGTTAGCCGATAGCGCTAAAAAATTATTGAGCACCGCAGTCACCAGCGCCGCATTCATGCGGCAGATACTCGACGATGTCTTGGATTATAGTAAAAGTGAAGCGGGCAAGATGAGTCTCCAGGAAAAGTTATTTTTGCCGGTTGCCCTGGTTGAGGATTTAGTGAGCTTGATGCAACCAATGGCCGACAGCAGACAGTTATCGCTCAAGATTTCTTATGAGCCAATAATCGAGCATCAACACTACATTGGCGATGACTTTAGGATTCGTCAGATTCTCAATAATTTGTTGTCCAACGCCATAAAATATACCGAATCCGGGGGCGTTGAGATAACAATCACGACAGGTCCTGGGATAACTTTTTCGGTGAGCGATACTGGAATCGGTATCCCCTCCGATAAGCGATCATCGCTGTTTGAAGCCTTTACAATGGTAGACGAGTCACACGACAGGACCTTTGGAGGTACAGGGCTCGGGTTATCGATCGTAAAAAACCTGACCGATCTGATGTCTGGGGAGATCTCGGTTGAAGAGCGCACCGGTGGCGGCAGCACCTTTGTGGTGCACCTGCCCCTTGCAAAAGGGCAAGCTGAAGCGACGACCGAAAGCGCTCCGGATATCAGTCAAGTGATTCAAGGCATGCAAGTTGTCGTCGCGGATGATATGGCAGCGAATCGGCTCATTGTTGAAAATGTCTTGTCGAGATACGGGGCATCGGTTTACAGCTTTCCTGAGGGTGACAGCCTGCTAACGTTTTTGGCAGAAACGAAAATCAAGCCGGATTTAATTTTGCTCGATATTAATATGCCTGGGCTAAAAGGCGATTCGGTGCTGCATGCTATCCGAGAATTACCCAGCATGCTGGCTGAGGTTCCTGCTTTTGCCATGAGCGCCTCACTGAATTTCGAAGGCAGCGAACGGATTACACAGCAGTTCACAGGGCTTTTTAGTAAACCCTTCTCTGTTGGGCAGCTCTTGGAACTGGCCAGATCTTATGCGCCTAGTCAGCTGAGGCCCGCCTCAGGGGCAAGGGTGCCGAGTCTAGCCCCTGAAGACCGGCGGTCTAGAGGGCATGGCGATGCGCTTGAAATATCGCAGCCCGAGGTAAAAACCCCTGAAATTGAAGCACTCGCCTCTGAGATGGGGGATGACTTGGTTTTGGAGTTGCTTGAAGCGTTCAAGGCTAGCCTTGCGCTAAGTATCGAACAGTTAGATGTGGAATTATCGACCGCAATCCAGGTCATTGATGTTGCCCACAGCTTAAAGCCAACGGCTTTTATGTTAGGTATGACGACACTAGCAGACTGCTGCCAGCGTATCGATGACTTACGCTCGACTGAGCGGCAAGCCGACGCGCTAGAGGGTCGAACAGAATTGGTCAGTAAAATCGAAATGACAGGCGTCATCATCGAAAGAATTCTCGACAGCCTGAAGTCTGGTGCTGGCAAAGTGTCGTGAGTTTTCTGCCCAAGCCGTGCGGCGGCTTGCTGATTGCTCGGAAATCATGTTGAGTTAGTCGTGCAAAGGGTGTCCGAGCCCAAGCCCCAAAGGCTAATGAAGTCCCAATTGAAATCGAGTCCGTTGGCGTTCAGTTGAGTGAATTGGTTCGCAGAAAAGGCGACGATCGGGTTCAGACGCCTGATGCCTTTTTTATCGCTGAAGAGGTAAGGCACTGAAAATCAACGATTGATAGGACGGCACCGGATGATGTAGAGGCGTGCTAGAACTCGATGCTGCATCAAAATTTACGTTAGGCTCAAGGCTCTGGATTATCAAAGGCAGCCGTGCAAGCTTCTCGCAGCAGATGGGTACCGGACTCTGTGGTGACCTTGGTAATCGACTTTAGCACGCAGGCCGCTGCGGCTTGGCTAAGCGCAGGCTCAGCCGGGCCAGTTTTATGTCGCCAGCGTAGGGCTCGGGAGTCTGAACCTCTTGCTTCTGGCAAGGCCATGCCCTTTAAAAAGACATGGGGTTTTTCATCCTCGGTGATAAACACATCAACATCCATTTGCGCCTGATCGAGATTGTCAGCTAACGCTCGCTCAATCGCAGCCGTCACGTCGCTAGGAAGGGAATCAGACATCGCCTCGCTGAGTTGACGTTTCAGGTCACCGTGATCGTTATCAGATTCGTCCGCCAATCGGATGATTTTTATCTGGGTCTTACCCGATCGGTGCTCACCATTTCCGGCCTGCCGGCTGATGATGAGATTTTTGGACTCAGTTTGTACGACTTCAGTCTCACTATTCGGGCTACCCATGACAGCTCGCAGTTCCTGCTCTCCTTGATCAGGGCTTGACGCGTTGACCGACAAGCCGACGTTCGTCAATAAAAAGGTCGACATTAAACCAAGCGAACGAAGTGATCGCGGTGAGAAAAGTCTGCTCATGAGCGTCTCCTAAATTGTTCCTGCTGGGGCGAGGGGTTCTACCCTAGCAAGCGTCAATATTAACCGAAAACTAGGTGATTGATGATATGCGAACTTGTGAGGAGCCTCGCACCCTAATTTTGTGACCGACCCCGCGCTTAAATGATGTCGCCAAAAGTTGCCCACGGGCTTTTACGAATGGGTAAAGTTCTGAAGTGATTCGGGTAACCCTTTCGCTTTGCAGGTTTTTGCGAGCGCTTGTAATTGCGCTTGGGAGGTTTGATGCGTGCCGATCGAAGCCAGCAAGCTTTTAAGGTCCGCTGCATGGCGGTCAGACATTACAGCCGCTGAGGTCTGCCAAGAAATATGGTAATCGTCCCCAAAGCAGGCCTCTATCGCAGGCTGGATCGGCTGATTTTGACTACCCGGGCAAAATATCAGCAAGTGATACCAGCTGCAGGGGTCGAGTAAAAGTAGTTGGCTGTAGACGATGCGACCAATCAGATCAGCCGAATGTTCCTCACAGAAAATGTTACCTTCAGGGACCTCCCGGTCTAGCAACAGGTCCCTAAAGATTTGAGCTTCTGTCCTGCCTGGGAAAAGATCGAGACTATGATGACAACACCCGGTGGTGACGACGCTGGGTGCTAAGCCTTGATGAAAGGCAGCAGCGACCTCATCTGCAAGTACTAATAGTTCTGGTTGCGCTGGATTAGGATCCCCGGTCAGTACGACGATGACATCAAAGGCGCCTAGCATGAGGTTATTCCTGGTAAGGGCGGGTAGTTTTACGCGTTGACTCGTGGGCGATCATCGAATGCTGAAACCGGTATAGCCCTCTCGTTGAATCTGATCGCAAATTTCGGCGTAGCTTGGGAAGCCGCCTACGTAAGGCATGAAAATCCTGGGTTTCCCAGGGACGTTGGCGCCTAGGTACCATGAATTGCAGGTCGGAAACAAAGTCCCTGCAGCGATGTCATTGCCTAGAGTTACCCAGTGGGTCTCGGCCTCCATCGTAGCTTCTATAGTACCCGCTTCTATCGAAGCCAGGTGATCCAAACAATTCATAATCCAATTAATGTGTTGCTCAATGGTAACAATCATGTTGGACAACACTGAGGGGCTGCCGGGACCTGAGACAGTAAACAAGTTAGGGAAGCCTGTCACTGCCAGCCCAAGGTAAGTCTTGGGGCCCTCTGCCCATTTTTCATTAAGCGTTAACCCGTCTATGCCCTCAATACGAATCTTCGAAAGGGTGCCGGTCATGGCGTCAAAACCGGTGGCAAAAATTAGCATATCAAAGTCGTATGCCTGTCCTCCTGTGACCAGTCCTTTTGGCGTGATGGCCTCAATGGGGTGCTCTTTAACACTCACCAAAGAGACATTTGGCCGGTTGTAGGTGGCATAATAGTTGGTGTCTACGCAAACCCGTTTGCAACCAAGGACCTGATCTGGACAGAGCAGTTCAGCTGTTTCTTTATTATCAACCTGTGATCGGATTTTGTTACGCACAAACTCTGCGGCAATTTGATTGGCTTCTAGGTTACTACCCGTATCATTGAAACTGCTACTAAAGCCCAAGCCGCCCTCTTGCCATCGTGTTTCGAATCGAGCCTCCCGGGTTGCCTCATCGGCAGCAAAAACTGAATCGTCCCAACGTGTTTGGTGCGCGCCGAATCCAGCAAACATCTGTTTATTCTGTGCCCTGAAGTCGTCATAGTTATTTTTAATGGTGGCTACATAGTCTGGGTCGATTGGGCCATTGTGGGCTGGAATAGAATAGTTGGGCGTCCGCTGGAAGATCGTTAAATGTTCGCAGCTCTCGGCTATGATAGGGATCGACTGGATCGCCGATGAGCCAGTCCCAATGATGCCGACCTTCTTGCCCTCAAAAGTCACGGGATGATGAGGCCACTGGCCGGTGTGGTAGGACTCGCCCTCAAAGGTATTCAGGCCTTCGAATTCAGGTAAGTTCGTCGATGACAGACAGCCGGTCGCCATAATACAGAACCGACTGAAGTAATTGGCACCGTCGCTGGTCACGGTTTGCCATACCTTGCGATCCTCAAGATATACCATTTTGGCGACCGTGCGCTTAAATTCAATGTGCGGTCGAAGGTGAAAACGATCAGCGACGTGATTGGCATATTCCAAGATTTCTGGTTGCGCCGCATAACGTTCGGTCCACGACCACTCTTGCTGGAGCGCTGCATCAAAAGAATAGGAATACTCCATGCTTTGGACATCACAGCGGGCACCTGGATAACGATTCCAGTACCAAGTGCCACCAACCCCGTCTCCTCGTTCGATGACAACAGCCTGCCGGCCACTGGTAAGCGCTCTTTGCAAAGCATAAAGGCCTGCAAAGCCGGCACCAACTATTACAATGTCCAAGGGATTGTCGGCGGTGGTCTGGCGTGCTGTTTGTGTCATTTTGCTGGCCCCAATAGATCAAAGAATATTGAAGCATGCTGCTGGTATTTACTCAAATGTCCGTCCCGATGCTATTGTTGGCAGACGCCTCTGCGACGGTCACAGATGAGCGTAATAACCTGATTAGGATAACAGCATGAATCGTACGTTATGGGTGCTGACTCTGGCAGCGTGTATGGCGCAAACAGGCGGTCCTGTGGTTGTCCTTTTAGGAGGCATTGTAGGCGCGGACCTTGCACCGAGTGCCGGATTAGCGACGTTGCCGGTGGCATTTATGATTGTCGGCACCGCGCTCAGTACGATTCCAGCCTCGTTATTCATGCGCCGTTGGGGACGTAAGGCAGGGTTTGTCTTCGCATCGAGTTATGCGCTGTTCGGCGGACTACTGGCAGCGATGTCCATTTTTTGGGGTATGTTTTGGTTGTTTTGTCTGGCAACCGCGTTAATCGGGTCTCATAACGCGTTCGTGCAGCAATATCGGTTTGCAGTGGCAGAATCGGTAGCCGGAGATCAAACCGGAAGGGCACTTTCTATTTTGATGCTAGCGGGGGTAGTTGCCGCTTTCCTTGGGCCTCAAGTTGCGACGATTTTCAAGAATGCGGGCCTGGGGACGCTCTATGCTGGGTCATTTCTTGGCTTATCGGTACTGATGTCAGGGGCTGTTTTGGTACTGACTCGCTATCAACCTGAGCCTGTGCTCAGCGTGCCAAGCACGCAAAGTGGTAGACCATTGACTGAAATTGCTCAGCAACCAAATTTTAGATTAGCCTTGGGCGCTTCGGCATCAGCCTGGATTGTGATGAGCTTGCTGATGACCGCAACGCCAGTAGCAATGCATCGAGTCGACGCTTTTAGTCTTGAGGACACCGCTTGGGTGATTCAAAGTCATATTATGGCGATGTATTTACCGTCTTTGATAAGCGGCTTTATGGTTGATCGACTTGGAGCGGTTAGGGTGATTTTGCTGGGCGTTGTGCTCTTAACAATATGTCTTTTCGTGGCTTTTCTCGGTCGCGAACTGATGCACTATTGGTGGGCGCTGGTGTTATTGGGGGTCGGTTGGAATTTTTTGTACCTTGGCGGAACCACGTTACTGACAACCACTTATGAAGCGGCTGAGCGATTTAAAGTTCAAGCTTGTAATGACTTCGTTGTGTTTAGCTTGCAGGCTATTGCCGCACTTTCCTCAGGCTATCTTTTATTGTCGATGGGATGGATGGCGCTGGTGTATACGAGTGCGCTCGTGCTCGTTTCATTGTGCGCACTGCTGCTCCACCGATGGCGCCAAAGCCTGATGGCAGGGGCTGGTCAGACAGCCTTTAAGTGAGCGCTTGGGTAAGCTTGGGATAGAGTCCTGCAATCTCTTGACTTAGGAGTGCGAACCGGGCGTCTAACTCGGCGAGCGCTTTGATTTCTGGGTCCAAGTCCTGATCCTCTGGGGCGGGTTCATCACTCATGGCTTCGTATCGGATCTGCCTAAGCACTAAATCTTTATCAATGGTAAACGACAGGGTTTGTGCCCAAGTTAGACGAATCTTTGCACAAACTTTGCCGGCATCTAAGTGGGCCAGAATTTCGGAGTTTCTGAGGGAAATTTTTCTACAGGCCACACTGGCGCCTGTCTCAAGATCAATGAGATCGCAGGCGTCTGCGAGCTCAAAACCTTGAGGCGCCTGACCTCTTTTTAACCATTGAGTAAAGAGCTGAATGACCGAGAGGCCGCCATCGATGCGAGTAATCTCAAGGGAACCCAAAGTCATGCGTAAATAGTTAACGAATCTTTCAACATCAGCAGCAACGGCACTATTGATCACCAGTAAACCTGCCAGTGGGTCGATATAGGCGAGGATTTGGCGATGCTTGCTAAGGGCGCGAGGCAAAAGTTCATCAAAAGCCGCTTCTTTAAATTGTTGGCGCTGCTTGGCTGATGGTCGGTTACCGTCGAGATTGGCAAATTGAGACGATTTTTCTGAGACCAAATCCTTCACTGCTGTCGCAGGAATCACCTTATCTTCGATTTTTGCGGCAAATAAAACACGTTGACCAAAGGATCGAGTAAGGTCCTCAAAGCCTTCAGGCAATGGTGATGTCCAGCCAAAGCTACTTTGACTAAAGGCACTGCAGGGTTCGAAAATTTGGTTCCCAAGGAGTGTCTCAAAATTATCAGGAAGGTTTGATGACAAATGGAAAATTGTGGCGTTAGCAAACAGCATTTGATGGGCTCAGTCAGTCTAAGCCCAAAGTATACGCTAGTCGGTTCACATTAACCGATCCCACAAGTTGCCCAGTCGTCGTATACTGGCAGCTTTAATCATGAGACAAAACATGCTTCAGGCTGAATCACTCAGTTGCTATCGCCAAGAGCGCTGGTTGTTCCGGAATCTAGATTTTCACGTCTTGCCTGGACAGGTTCTGCAAATTACCGGCGATAATGGCTCGGGTAAGAGTACATTGTTTCGAGTTCTGGCAGGTCTTTCAGACGATTATGATGGCCAGATCGATTGGCAGGTACCGTCTTGTGTGTTCTTGAGCCATCGTTTTGGGCTTAACGCGCGATTAACGGCTTTTGAGAATCTAACTTTTTGGATGACCTTACAGGGTGAAAGTCGTGACGAGTCTGAAGTGTTTCAGGCTCTGGCCCAACTTGATTTGAGCGCCCAAGCTCATCAGCCCTGTGGTCAAATGTCGGAGGGGCAGCGAAAGCGGGTAGCGTTGGCACGGTTGATACTTGCGACAGCGCCGCTTTGGTTGCTGGATGAAGCCTTCAGTGCACTCGATCAATCGGGTCGCGACCGCCTGTCGACAATCTGTCGGAACCATATTGAGCGAGGCGGTGCGCTGGTGTTCAGCAGTCATCAGGCGGTTGAGCAAATGACCGTCGACCAGACCCTCCAGCTAGGTCGTACCTGATGGGCTTAGTCCTTAGAGAGCTGCGTATTTTGTTGCGATCGCCAGCAGAAACAGTGCAATCGCTTATGTTCGGTGTATTGGTAGTGGCTTTGTTTCCACTTGCGATAACACCCGATCCCGAGATACTCCGCCAGCTGGCGGTTGGTCTCATTTGGGTTGTGACTTTACTAACAAGCCTGCTTGCCGCTGAGCGAAGTTTGGTCGGGGATTTCGAAGACGGTACGTTAGAGCAAATGGTCCTAGGCATACAGCCTCTTTGGTTGATCTGTTTGATCAAGAGTGCGGGTCATTGGCTAAGCGCGCTGTTGCCGTTATTGTTGATCACTCCCCTCTTGGGTCTAATGCTAGCCATGACACCGTCAGCCATTTTATGGTTGCTCGCCTCTTTGCTTCTCGGCACACCAATTTTAAGTTTGTTTTGTATTTTAGGCGGCATGATGACCTTGGGGTTGAATCGCGGCGGCGCTTTGATGTTAGTGATTTTGATGCCGTTTCTGGTTCCGCCTCTGATTCTGGGTACCCAGTGGGCCATGACTGAAGGCCAAGCTTTTTATGGCTACCTGTTAGCCGGTTTGTTGAGCCTTTCATTGATGACATTACCGATAGCGACGGCAACCGTTGCTAGGATCGTGGTAAGTCGTTGATTGACGTCTAATCCTGACGTCTTAACGTACACCTGATATAATTTTTGTGGTTAAAAAAAGGGTCGGACATGGTGTGGCGCTGGTTTCACGAGTGGGGGAGCCCCAGGTTTTTTTACGCCAGATCAGGCCGACTGATTCCCATCTTCGCAGCCCTCACGCTGTGTCTCTTATCCATAGGCCTTGTGTGGGGGCTTTTATATGCGCCGGCAGATTACCAGCAGGGGCACAGCTATCGCATTATGTATGTGCACGTGCCGGCGGCCATATTGGCACAGTCAAGCTACGCAATGATGGCGATGGCGGCGGTCGTTTCTTTAATTTGGCGGCTTAAGATCGCCGACGCTGCTATGCAGACCGCGGCGCCTATCGGAGCGTGGGTCACGGCTTTAGCCCTCGTGACGGGTGCCCTCTGGGGTAAGCCAATGTGGGGCACATATTGGGTGTGGGACGCGAGACTGACGTCAACGCTGATTTTGCTGTTCTTGTTCGCCGGTGTGCTTGCAATTCGACAAGCCTCCGGGCCGGGTCAATCCGCTGGCAGAGCAGCAGCTGTGCTCGCAGTGGTCGGACTGATTAATTTACCTATTATCAAATTCAGCGTGGATTGGTGGTTTACATTACATCAGCCCTCCAGCTTTTCGATCACCGAAAAGCCAGCGATGCCCATTGAGATGTGGGCGCCGCTCCTGGTTATGGTGATTGGCACTTATAGCTGGTTTTTTCTGGTTTGGTTGATGCGTTTGCGACTCGAGATTGTGCGGCGGGAAGCCAAAGCTGATTGGGTTCAGCGGAGTTTTCAAGATGAGCTTTGAATCGTGGGCAGAGTTCGCTGCAATGGGCGGCTACGCGCCTTATGTCTTTGGCGCTTACGGTATCACGATTGCTGTTGGGCTTGGGTTAGTGATCCACAGTCTAATGCAGCAAAGCCGTTGGCGGCAAAAGCAGTCGCAGTTGCACGCTGACACGGAGACCTAGAGTCATGAAATTCGGACCGATGAAAGCACACCGGAGGGCAAGGCTGTTGCAAATTTTGTTCTTGCTGGTACTGGCCGGGCTTGCAACGACGTTTTTGCTGCAAGCCTTAAATAGCAATATCAATTTATTTTACAGTCCTGTGCAGGTTACCTCGGGCGAGGTGCCACTTGGCCAACGGATCAGGGTTGGCGGCATGGTGGAGGCAGGGAGCATTATTCGAGCGTCCGACTCCCTGAAGGTTGGCTTTAACGTCACTGATTTAGCGGGTTCAACCTTTGAAGTGAACTACACTGGCATTCTACCTGACCTATTTCGAGAAGGTCAGGGGGTAGTAGCAACCGGAGAATTCACCCGTGACGGGCTGTTCGAGGCGGAAGAAATTCTTGCTAAACACGATGAGAAGTATATGCCTCCGGAAGTTGCCATGGCGCTAGAAGCTGGTGACTCAGCGAGCAGTGCGTTGCCATGATTGTTGAGCTTGGCCACTTTTGTTTGGTTATTGCGTGCGTGCTGGCAGGGCTTCAAATGGTTTTGCCTAGCGTAGGACTATTTCGCGGCAATCTCCTTCTGATTAATACCGGTCGATCGCTGGCGAGCGGTGTTTTTTTGTTCACAGTCTTAAGCTTTTGTGCGTTGACCTATGCCTTTTTGACGAATGATTTCTCTGTCGCCTATGTAGCTCGAAATTCCAATACATTATTGCCTTGGCAGTATCAATTTTCCGCAGTTTGGGGTGCTCATGAAGGGTCATTTCTGCTTTGGACTTTGGTGATGTCGACCTGGACCCTTTTGGTTGCAAATTTTTCGAAACCTTTGAGTGATGAATTTCGCGCGCGAGTCTTAATCGTTATGGCTGGGTTGAGCGTCGGGTTTTATTTATTCTTGCTGTTGACCTCGAATCCCTTCGAACGCACGCTACCGTTTTACCCGTCGGAAGGCGCTGATCTAAACCCACTTTTACAAGATTTTGGTCTAATCGTGCATCCGCCACTGCTGTACATGGGGTACGTCGGTTTGGCTGTGCCTTTTGCTTTTGCAATCGCGAGCCTTTGGTCTAACCAGTTGGACGTGAGTTGGGCTAGGTGGTCAAGGCCGTGGACGAATGCTGCTTGGGCATTTTTGACGTTGGGTATTACGCTCGGCAGTTGGTGGGCCTACTACGAGTTGGGTTGGGGCGGCTGGTGGTTTTGGGATGCTGTCGAGAATGCATCTTTCATGCCTTGGCTTATTGCCACAGCATTAATCCACTCCCTGGCTGCAACGGAAAAAAGGGGTGTATTTAAATCTTGGACAGTCCTGCTAGCAGTCTTTGGGTTTTCATTCAGTTTATTAGGGGCTTTCCTGGTTCGATCGGGGATATTGACCTCAGTCCATGCGTTTGCGGTCGATGCTGAGCGAGGGCAAGCGATATTGTGGTTTATTACAATTGTCATTGGTGGCTCACTGACGCTATACAGCCTTCGCGCTTGGAATTTGAAAAGTGTGGTGGGATTCGACAAGTCGGGTCGGGAGAATTTTATTCTCGCCAATAATTTACTCTTAACCATCAGCGCAGCAGTGATTCTGGTTGGCACTCTCTATCCCTTAGCCTATGAGGCACTGAATGATGGCGCCAAAATTTCGGTAGGGCCGCCTTATTTTAATGCGGTCTTTGTACCCTTGATGTTGCCGCTTCTCGTTTTAATGGCATTCAGTCAGCGTAGCCAGTGGGCAGCAACAGATTTACGGGTGCTAGTTTACGGCCAAGGTCGTTTGCTTGCTGGTTCAACCGTGTTGGGGGTTGGGGTTGCGCTTTTGTTGGGCGCTCTAGATCTCTGGATTTGCGGCATCGCGACTTTGGCTTTTTGGTTAACTTTGAATTTAGGGATGGAGCTGCGCAGACGGGTCAAGGGTAGGCAGGCCCCTTGGCGGCGATTGCTGAAACAGCCCCTGGCTGTCTGGAGCATGGTCATTGGCCACTTCGGGATAGCCGTGGTCGCTTTGGGTATCGTCTCTGCCGTGATGATGAGCGAAGAAACAGATCTCAGAATGGCGCCCGGTGATACCGCAACCGTCGGGGATCTTGAGGTTAAGTTTTTAGGCACCGAGGCGGTGCAGGGGCCAAATTACCTGTCCGATCAGGGTCGGTTGGAAGTGTATCGGGCAGGGCAATTACTAGCAGTCTTACAACCTGAAAAACGTCGATACTTAGCGAGTCAATCGATCATGACAGAAGCTGATATTCTGGTGAGGTTCGCTGGCGACATTTATGTTGCTTTGGGAGAGCCGTTATCAGAGGGCGCATGGGCTGTCCGGATCCACATCAAGCCACTCGTCCGACTGATATGGATCGGTGGCGTGCTCATTGGATTGAGCGGATTTTTATCGCTGTTGGATCGACGCTATCGGGTGCGCAGCGTGCTTCGTGAAAAAAAGATCTCCGAGCGCCAAGGGTCAGAGACGGCGTATGTCTAAGCCGAGTGTGCTGATACCAATCGTCGTCTTTGCCGCTTTGGTGGCGCTGCTTGGATTTGGCTTTCGATTGTCTGATCCCCGTTTATTACCCTCAGAAAATTTAGGTGAGCCGATACCGGCATTTCAACTACCGAACCTGCTAACCGGCCGCTTAATGACCGAGGCAGATCTCACTGGAGAACCGTTTTTACTCAATGTTTGGGCGACCTGGTGCCCGAGTTGTGTGGCAGAACACGATGCACTAACGGCAATTCACACGCAGTACGGCGTAAAGATTATTGGTGTCAATTACAATGACGACGTAGACGCAGCCAGGCGCTGGCTGGAGCAACTTGGTGATCCGTATGCCTTTCACGTGGTTGACGCCGAGGGCACATTAGCCGTTGATCTGGGTGTGTACGGCGCGCCTGAAACTTTTGTGGTCAACGCCGAAGGGACAATTTTGTATCGGCACGTTGGCGTGGTGACCGAAGGGGTGTATCAAGACACACTTGCGACCTACTTGGCACAAGATTCGATGGGTGGATCATAATGCGAGGCACTTTTGTTGTAATCGGTCTGCTGATGTCGATTCTTGCGCAGGCGACACCCGTAAACCCCGTTGAGATGCCCAATGACACGCTAAAGGCGCGGTACTACGATCTCATTGCTGAGTTACGTTGCCCCCAGTGTTTAAACACAAATCTTGCTGGCTCCGATGCCATGATCGCTCAGAACCTAAGAGAGACGGTACGTCGGTTGCTGCTCGAAGGCAAAACCGATGCTGAGATTCGCACCTTTTTGTTTGAACGATATGGTGATTTTATTCTCTATGACCCGAGGTGGACGCCCCAAACTTGGTTGCTTTGGGGCACCCCGTTTTTGTTTGCCGTTCTTGGCCTATGGATCTGGTTTCGAATCAATCAGCGAGCTTATCAAGGACCGAAGGCGCTGGACCCCGAAGAACAAGACAAACTCAAGCAGTTGCTGGATAAAGGATGAGCGAATTTTGGCTTTGGGGCCTCTTATGTTTGGTCATCGCGGTTGGCTTTGTGGTGTTGCCGATAGTGACAGCCCGCTCTGGTGCGACTAGGGATCAGCGGTCCCAAGCGACTTTAGCGCTTGCGTTGCACACCGAGCGTTTAGAAGAGCTAGCGGCAGCGCTAGCAGCCGAAGAATTGACGCAATCCGCTTATGACGCGCAGGTCATTGAAACCCAAAGGCTGATTTTGGCTGAATCAGCAATGGTCAAACCGGCTGAGCGTGGTTCGTCTAAGCCGGGACATGTGCATCGGTTGCAAGATGCTCGAGCTGCCATGGCCGCTAGCCTTGTTGCCAGTATTTTACTGGTTGGCATTAGCTTATTCTGGTTCGGAGATTTTGGTGCTTCGCAGGGCGCGCTGGCGGAATGGTATCTGCTCGAGGATATCGCAGAATTTGAGCAACAGCCTAGATCGGAAGCGGGGCTAAAAACGCTTGCCTCAGCAATGGCAGGCGTCTTAGAGGTTGCGCCGGAGCATGAGCAAATAGCGTTTTATTTGGCCCAACTGCGACTGCAATTAGGTGAGCATGCCGCCGCGGTGCGATTGCTAAATGATTTAGTGTATCGCTATCCAGATGACTCAGAATTGTTTGTTGCCCTTGTAGAAGCAAGATATTTGGCAGCCGGCAGAGTCTTGTCTCCAGAATTAAAACTGGAATTTGACGAGGCGATTGTTCGCGCGCCAAAAAGCGTTACCTTGCTCGAAATCTTAGGAATGGAAGCGTATAAAACGGGTGATTTAGGCGAAGCGAAGGCGCGTTTCAGACAAGCTCTAGCCCATGCCAGCGGCCAACGCGCAATCGTAATCGGTAATGTATTACAAAACCTTAAGTCACAGACCCCTGATCAACTGGTGCCGGAAGAGGCGGAATCGACGCCCTTGGCGCGACGGATTTTGGTGCGCGTCAATGTAACTTCACCAAGCGCAGTGCCAGATGGTGCAACATTATTCGTATTTGCGCGGGCCGCCGATGGGCCGCCAATGCCGTTGGCAGTGGTGCGTAGACCCGCGATCCAGTGGCCAGTCGAGGTGGTTTTAGATAGCACGATGGCAATGATGCCTGACTTCGGGTTATCGGATTTCGATGTGGTGGAAGTAATTGCTCGAATCAGCAAGTCCGGGCTTGCGACCCCAAGCGTTGATGACATCGAGGCAAGATCCGGGCGACTGATTTTTGAGGATTCATCAATCGAAGTGCAACTAGAACTTATGCCCTAGGACTGCTCATCAGTGTTCGGGCCGGATGCATCCTTTTTGGCTTGTGCGCGTTCGAGGGCGATAGGCCGAATGACCAGCAAGTAAAGCCCTGTTCCCATGATCAGACCAACGCTTACGCCAAAGATAATAAATTCCACTAGAGCCCCTTGTGATATGTGTGCCCCTATGACATCGCCGTGCACAATTGTGTAAGGCAGGCTCGGATCATCGGAGATAATGATAGGTGATGCAAGGTGCTCCCGACTGGTCAGGTTTGCAGATGGCCTTTGAACTTAGGCGCTGCGCGGCGATCTTTGCGATGGTCATATTCAGCGCCAAAGCGTTTGCCTCCGCAGATGCGAGGGTCTTCCACGCTCAGATTGCTGAGGTCGCTCGGGATCTGCCAGGCGCGGCTGCGATAGTGGTCGTAGGGGGCGAGTCTCGGCCCTTGTTCTTGCATGGGTTTCAGTCGTTGAATGATGTAAGGCCGATAACCGCTGACACCCAATTTCAGCTAGCCAGCTTGTCGAAATCAATTGCAGCAACCGCGGCAGCTTTGGCGGTAGAGCAAAATAAGATCAGTTGGGGCGCTCAACTTGAAACGGTGTTGCCGGATATTCAATGGGGCCAGCGCCACCGGGCTCAACAACTGAAGGTGTTTCATTTGGCGAGCCAATCGACGGGCCTTTGGCCGCATGCCTACACCAATTTGATTGAAGAGAGGCTTAGCTACAGCGCAATTAAAGCGCGCCTCAATGAGGTGGCTTTCGTGTGTGATCCAGGCGCTTGTTACTCTTATCAAAACGTTGTTTTCAGTTTAATCGGTGATGTCATAAATAAGTCAACAGGAGAATCCTTTGAGGGTTTTGTTCAGACTCAGGTATTCATCCCATTGAACATGAAAGACGCCTCAATTGGTCCTGAAAGTCTTGCGCTAACGAACATGGCAAAACCCCACGTTGCCACGGATGAGGGCTGGCGAGTTGCGCCTTTTAGCAAGCGGTATTACAAAGTTGCACCGGCTGCTGGCGTTAACGCCAGCATCGCTGATATGCAGCAATGGCTCCTGGCGCAGCTAGGGTTAATCGATGGTTTATCTGCGACCGTTCGTGCGCGTATTCAAAATCGTTATGTCAACGCCAGTCGTGCAGACAGTCATTATCCAGCTGATCCGAGAATTGGTTCGGTTGGCTACGGCCTAGGTTGGCGCACGTTTTCCTTTGCTGGCGTAGCAGGGTTTTTTCATCATGGGGGTTATGTCAAAGGGATGCGCAGCGAGATGATATTTCATCCTGAGACCGCATCAGGGATGGTGTTTCTGACGAATTCTGAGCCGCAAGGGCTGAATCAATTGAGTCTTTTGTTTGCCCAATGGCTTGTTGAGCGCTCAGGTCTAGTCGATCGCGCCGACTGATGCGTGGGGCGAGGGTATAAAACAACCGCCTTCAAGCAAGCCTGATGCGTCTCGTTGGATAATTTGTGGCAGTGCGAAAAAATTGGGTGATACGTCGTTGGGTCGCACGCGGGTAGATCCGAATGTTTGGGTGAGCGCTTTGATGATGTCGGGGGGGAGGTGGTTCATGATGGTGACCAGATCCGTACCAGATACGTCGATTCTGCCCCGATGAATTGCGTCCGACAGGTCTAGCGAAAAATCGGCTAAAAAAACTGCGAGTTGAAAAATACTGGGAAAAATTTTTCGTCCACCACAAGCCCCCGCCGCGAACCAGCTGCCATCCTCCGAGCGACCGAGGGTTGGACACATGTTGCAAAGTGGCCGTCGGCCGCCAATGATGCTGTTAGGTCCGCCTGGTCTTGGATCGAACCACATCATCCCATTGTTCATGAGAATGCCTGTCTTGGGTAAGTGTATTCTTGAACCGAAGGCCGACATGATGGTTTGGGTAAAAGACACTAAATTACCTGCCCCATCCGCGACACATATATGGGTTGTGCTCCCGTCGCTTGCGCCTTCGCCCAGGTTTTCAAGTCGGTTTTGATAGGTTGATCTTAGCGCGTTTGCCATGGCGATATACGCGTTGGCATCGGGTCCCCCGGGCGTTTTCGATTGATTAGCCTGATAATGCGCCAGCGCTTCAATCAAGCTGGGCCCGGCGGTTAAGGCGCCGGCCGTGAATATGTCATACCCTTGGAATTGGCTGGTAAGGGGCTTGCTAATAGCGGCTCGATATTGTGCAAGATCGTCGGCGGTAATCTTGCTCCCAGCGGCTGTGAGATCCTCAATGATCTGGGGCGTCAAGCTGCCTTGATAAAAACCGTCAGCGCCCTCTGACTGGAGCGTAGCAAAGGTCTTGGCAAGGTTAGGTAGTGGTAAATAGGTAAGTAGACCCTCAAGATCTGCCGCCGGGGGTAAGCCATCGGCAAGGTAGACTTCTGTCGCGCCTGGATAAGTTCGTAGGCCTCGGGCGAATTGGGAAATTTTTTGACAGGCAAACCAATCGATGGGAAGGCCGAGCTGAGCTTGTTTTTTAGCCGGCTCGATGAGCTCGCTAAGCGTTTGAGTGCCAAATTGCGTCAAAGCTAACTCGATGCCTCTTAGGTAACCGGGTGTGGCGATTGACAGAGGGCCATGGATGTTTCGGTCATCTATGACTTTGGGCCAATTGAAGGCATCACTGGTTGTAGTTTCCCCGGGCGCAAGAGGATAGTCGCTGGCCTGGGCGGCAAGCGGGGCCTGCATACCAAACTCGATTTGAACCACCTCGTCCCGTTCTGCAAGATAAATTAACATGTATCCGCCGCCACCCAATCCGCTCATCCAGGGTTCGACCACGCTCAGCATGAGTCCAGTGGCAACCGCAGCGTCAATGGCATTACCCCCAGAGGCCAAAATGGATTGTCCTGTTTGGGTGGCAAGATAATGCTGGCTGGCAACCATACCTCCTCGGCCTTTAATGGTAGGTTTTCGGATCTGCCAGTGGGTTTCGATGGAGCGTGGGGCGACCATAAGGGTGTCCTATCGATGGGCTAGTTTAATCCTTACTTTACCGACTCCATGCGTCGGCGCAACGAGTTATCTTGCTGGGTTTGTCAAATATTCCTTGCTCCATGCAGCCTGCACGATGGACATTACTGGGTGAAGTTGCCGGAAGGAGGCTATAATCAATTAAGTCGATTTTGTTCGATGTGCGCGCCTATCCGCAGCTAACAACCCAATTAAAGGAGCATGCATGAGTGATGCAACTAACGTGACAAAACAGTTCGATGTGGTGGTTTGGGGGGCGACGGGTTTTACAGGACAGATTGTTGTTGCCTATTTGTTAGAGGTCTATGGTGCGTCGTCGGAAAATCTTCGCTGGGCGGTTGCCGGTAGAGACGAGGCCAAGTTATCGCAAGTTCAAAAAACCCTTGGCGCTGAGGAAGTGCCCCGATTGCTCGCCGATAGTGGCGACCGGCAGTCCTTAGACCAGTTGGTTGCAGCAACCCAGGTTGTCCTTAGCACCGTTGGCCCCTATGCCCTTTATGGCAGTGATCTCGTGGCGGCGTGTGCAGCAGCAGGCACGCATTACTGCGATCTGACTGGTGAAGTCCAATGGATGCGTACTATGATTGATGCCCACCATGAGACAGCCCAAAGAACCGGCGCCAAAATTGTGCATACTTGCGGCTTTGATAGCATTCCCTCTGACTTGGGCGTCTATTACCTGCAGCAACAGAGCCAATTGAAATTTGGACGGCCCATGCAAACGGTTCGTTACCGAATGGCAAAAGCATCAGGAGGCGTCAGTGGCGGCACAATTGCCAGTATGTTGAATATGATGGACGAAGTCGCCGCGGATCCAAGCGTTTTGACCATATTGAATGATCCTTATGCGTTAAATCCACTTAACACTGTCACCGGACAAGATCAGCACGAGAGCATGTCGCCGATCTATGATGAGGTGCTTAATCAATGGGCAGGGCCATTTGTAATGGCGGGGATCAATACTCGGGTGGTCCGACGGAGTCATGCGCTGGCAGGGATGCCTTATGGCCCTGGCTTTTCTTATGGAGAAGCTGCTTTGGTTGGCGCTGGTCCAAAGGGTTACTTAAAGGCGTTATTCGCTGGCGTCGGTACCTGGGTGGGCACGTTATTCGCAGCGCTGACGCCGACGCGACGAATACTTGGCAAGTTGCTGCCAAAACCGGGAGAAGGGCCGTCCCTGGAAAAGCAGCAGTCGGGTTTCTTTGAGGTCTTGTTGCACGGTACCGTAGACGACGCAGGCAGTCAGATGATTCAAGTGCGAGTCACAGGAGACCGCGATCCAGGTTATGGCAGTACTGCTAAAATGATTGCCGAATCTGCGGTTTGCCTCGCTAAAGAGGCAAGTGACGGAGCAGGTGGGGTGTTAACGCCATCGATTGCCATGGGCAATGACTTGGTGATTCGATTGATGCGGCACGCTGGACTTCACTTTGAAGTCGTTACAACTCGGGGAGATCTGATTGAATCCTAGGGATTTTGGTCATCAGGGTTGTCGTATATGATGCAAAAAGACTTTAAGCCCGAAGAATACACCCTATGAGTCAGGTCTTTGTGCATCTTCGCGTTCACTCAGAATATGCGCTGGTGGATGGCACCGTGCGGATCAAACCGCTCGTTCAGGCAGCAAAAGCTGGTGGCATGGGCGCGGTGGCGCTCACAGATCCTGCGAATCTGTTCGGATTGGTAAAATTTTACAAAGCAGCGGTCGCCGAGGGTGTCAAGCCAATCGTTGCAACCGATGTCTGGGTTGGAGATTCAGATTCATCTGCAGAACCTTCGCTTTTGGTGTTACTGGCGACCCGGCAAGCGGGCTATCGAACCCTCAGTAGATTGTTATCAAGAGGATACGCTGAGGCCCGCCAGAGTGACGGTCGGGTTGTCTTACCGCGACAATGGTTACAGGCTGATACCGAGGGCTTGATTGCGTTATCAGGCGCTGCTGAAGGGGATGTCGGTCGGGCTATCTTGAGTGATCATTATGCCGATGCGCTAAATCGCGCCAAGTTTTGGCAGCAGGTTTTTCCAGAAGGCTATTACTTGGAAATTCAACGTCTAGGTCGAACGGTGGATGAATCGCACATCGCCGGTGCTGTTCGGCTCTCTGCTGATCTGGACATTCCTTTGGTTGCAACCAACGATGTTCGATTTCTGGCAGCAGATGGGTTTGAAGCGCATGAGGTTCGAGTGTGCATCCAGCAAGGCCGCACCTTGGACGACCCCCGGCGGGTTAAGAACTATACTGAAAACCAATATTTCAAATCTCCCAAGCAAATGCTGGCACTTTTTGAGGATATTCCTCAGGCGGTGAGTAATACGGTGAAAATTGCTGAACGTTGCACGGTAGTACTTGGGTTAGGACAGTCTTATCTGCCGGAGTATCCCGTACCAGAGGGGCAAACGATGGCAGACTACTTAGCCATGGTATCCCGTCAAGGACTGGACGAACGGTTTCAGCGGTTCACCGATGAGAAAAAGGGCTCGGGGGATAACTGGCAGCAAGCTTACTTTGATCGACTGGATTTTGAACTCAATATTATTAATGGGATGGGGTTCCCTGGGTATTTCCTGATTGTGATGGAATTTATTCAATGGTCGAAGCGCCAAGGTATTCCAGTTGGCCCAGGCCGGGGATCAGGGGCTGGGTCGCTGGTCGCCTACGCGCTCAAAATCACTGACGTAGACCCTTTGGAGTATGACCTACTGTTCGAGCGTTTTTTGAACCCCGAGCGAGTGTCGCTGCCGGATTTTGATATCGATTTCTGCATGGACGGCCGAGATCGTGTGATTCAACACGTAACTGAGCGATATGGTTATGAGGCGGTATCGCAGATCATTACCTTTGGTACGATGGCTGCCAAAGCCGTCGTCAGAGACGTCGCTCGAGTGCAAGGCAAATCTTACGGTTTGGCGGACAAATTATCGAAGTTGATTCCTTTTGAACCGGGAATGACCCTCACGAAGGCTCTCGCAGAAGAACCTCAGCTGTCAGAGTTCGTCAAAGGCAGCGAGGAAGCCGAAGAAATCATCGAAATGGCACTGAAATTGGAAGGCTTGGCAAGAAATGTAGGGCGCCATGCCGGGGGCGTGGTGATCGCGCCCACTAAGCTGACGGATTTTACGCCGACCTATAGTGATGATTCCGGCGGGGGGTTGATGACCCAGTTCGATATGAACGATGTCGAGCAAGCAGGGTTGGTTAAATTCGATTTTTTAGGGCTTCGTACACTGACCATAATCGATAATGCCGTAAAGAGTATCAATGCTCGGCACGAGGCAGCGGGCGAGGCGGCGATCGATTTAGAAGAGCTTGACCTTGAGCAACCCGAGATTTACGCGGATCTACAAACGGCCAAAACCACAGCAGTGTTTCAATTAGAATCCCGCGGTATGAAGGATCTCATGAAACGGGTCAAACCTAACCGTTTTGCAGATATCGTGGCGCTCGTGGCGCTGTTTAGACCGGGGCCGCTGCAGTTGGCAGATGATTTTATCAGGCGTAAACACGGCCTTGATGAGGTTGATTACTTGCATCCGAGTCTGCAGCACGTGCTGCAGGATACCTACGGTGTCATGCTTTATCAGGAACAGGTGATGCAGATTGCACAAATCTTGGCCGGTTATTCCTTGGCAGATGCGGACCTGCTGCGGCGTGCAATGGGTAAGAAAAAACCAGAAGAAATGGCTAAGCAGCGGCAAACCTTCGTCGAGGGTGCCATAAAAAATGATGTGTCATCCCAACAAGCCGGCCACATCTTTGATTTGATGGAAAAATTCGCGGGTTACGGCTTCAATAAACCGCACTCGGTGTGTTACGCGCTGGTCGCATACCAGACGGCTTGGTTAAAGCATTTTTACCCAGCAGATTTTATGGCCGCTGTCATGTCGGCAGATATGCAAAACACCGATAAAATCGTCATAAATGTTGAAGAGTGCCGGGAAATGGGGTTGGTACTAGATCCCCCTAATGTTAATTCTGGTGAGTTTCGATTTGTGGCCCAGTCCAAAACGCATCTGATTTACGGCTTAGGCGCGATCAAGGGTCTGGGTGAGGGGCCCATTGAAGCTCTCGTTCAGGCACGGCAATCTGGCCCGTTTGTTGATTTGTATGATTTTTGCCGACGAGTTGATGGAAAACGTCTTAATCGCCGGGCGTTAGAAGCATTAACTGCTGCAGGTGCGTTAGATACATTGGTTGCCAACGCGAGTGGTGCGCCAGTGTCAATTGATCAGCGGCGGGGTTGGTTATTGGCGCATCAAGAAGAGGCGATGCTAATCGCCGAGCAGTCCGCCCGAAATGCTGAAGGTGGGTTGACCGATCTTTTTGGCGAGCTTGAGCCGGTGGTACCAGTGGCCCAAGATCTGACCGGCGTCGGACAGGTAGAGGGTTTGTCGATGGCTGTGCGCTTAGCCCGAGAAAAAGAAGCGCTGGGTCTTTATTTAACCGGTCATCCTTTGGATGTGTATCGCTCGGAGCTCAAGCATTTCGCCAGCAGTCGAATTTCAGACCTTAGAGCCAGTCAAAGTGACCAGCTGTTTGCTGGTTGGGTGGTGGGTCTTAGGAGCATGAAAACTCAGCGGGGGCCGATCGTCTTCGTTGAATTGGACGATCGTTCGGCGAGAATAGAAGTGGGCGTGTTTTCAGATTTGTTAGAGACTGTTCGGGATAAAATTACCAAAGACCAGTTGCTAGTTGTCCGTGGATCGGTCAGTCAAGATGATTTCTCAGGTGGGCTGAGGGTCAGAGCGACCGAGGTGCTGTCTTTGGTAGAGGCCCGTCAGAGAGCGGTTAGGGGTTTGACGCTACAAGTGTCTAGTAGTGGCATGGATGATCATTTCCCCAAGACCTTAGCTGCGTTACTGAGCCGATTTAAAGAGCCGAAGCAATCTGGCTGTCCCGTGATCATTGATTATTGTACTGAAAGCGCGAGTGCTGAGCTTCAGCTTGGTGACGAATGGCGAGTCACTCCCAGCGACGAATTGCTCGATGGGCTTCGCAATCAATTTGGGGTGGACCGAGTTGCCTTAAGTTATCCCGCAACTGCCAGCGGCGCTTAATGCCTGCGGATCTCTTTCCAAAAGAAGCCCTGGCACGGCTAGTTCAGCACGAGTCTGGACAGTTTTTAGTTGCCTTCAGTGGCGGTCAGGATTCAACAGCACTGTTGCATGCGCTTATCGCAAGCGAGCTTCCGGGTGCGATCAGAGCCATACACATCAATCACGGTCTACAAGCTGAAGCGAGCCAATGGCAACAGCACTGCGAGGCATTTTGTCAGCAGCTCGGCGTACCCATCACGATTTGCAAGGTGACGCTGCCTGATCAAGGCAGTCTTGAAACCCGCGCACGAATCGCCCGTTATCAGGCCTTTGAAGCGAATATGTCTAAAAATGACCTACTCTTGCTGGCGCATCATCGGGAGGATCAAATCGAAACGGGTGTTTTACAATTGTTGCGGGGTCATGGCGGTCTAGGGATTAACGGGATGCCTGCATCTCGAAAGCTGGGAGCTTCTCACCTGTTTCGTCCACTGCTAAGGGTTTCCCGTGCTGAAATTGAAGCCTATGTGCGTCAGCATTGCCTACCTTTTGTGGAAGATCCAAGCAATGCCGATACCCGGCATGATCGAAATTTTGTCCGTCATGAGCTCATACCCACCATAAGGACTCGAGTTGCGCATTGGCCAAACCAATTTCAACGGCAACTCGAGCAAGATCAAATTTCGAGGTCCTTGCTGGTGTCCTACGGGCTTGAGGATGTTGAAAGATTGGGCTCTCAGCAGGGGTTTTCTGTAGCAGGCCTCCAACAGTTAGAGCCTGATCGCGGCTTGCACGTTTTGAGAACGCTGATTATGCAACGGGCCCAGTTAGTGCCAACTCGGGGTCAGTCGCAGGCGGCCTATCGTATGGCGACGGCTGTCAATCGTCGTGAACCGGCGTCAATGATCTTGGGCGATTATGAGCTGCACTGTGACCGAGATTATTTTGAGCTTGTACCCGCTATTAAAGGTGATCAAAAAATGGCTGCGCTCGAGGGAAAACTTCAGCCCGATGTAGACTTGGGCGGCATGCGGTTAACGGCTCGTCTGGGGCCAGGAGGGGTTAAGCTACCGCCGGAGGCAACTTGGTCGCTCAGCTGGCCGGGCCAGTCAAGGGTAAACCCCGAAAGCAAACGCTTATCTGAATTGCTACGAGAACACGATGTGCCCGCTTGGGTGAGACAACGGCTGCCGGTGTTAACATGCCGAGGCCAAGTGTTGGCGGTGCCGGCTTTGCCAGATTGGGCCTGCAAAGCGTTAATTAACGAACAAATTCGATGCGAAACGACCTCAGAAGGTTGGCACTATGCCTTAATTAGGCGCCCGTCTTAGATCCGATTGTTATTGAGGCCCAGCGCGATCAGTGGTAATCTGCAAAGCCATCTCGGACGGATCCCTCCGCCTGATTAAAAGAGATGGAATGTCTATGAGTCGTTTAATTTTCGTCACCGGCGGCGTCGTGTCTTCCTTGGGGAAGGGTTTAACGGCGGCATCACTCGGTGCGGTCCTGGTATCCCGAGGTCTGAAGGTCACCCTCCAAAAACTCGACCCCTATATTAACGTTGACCCAGGCACAATGAGCCCGCTTCAGCATGGCGAGGTGTTCGTCACCGCGGACGGTACTGAAACCGATTTAGACCTAGGTCACTATGAGCGCTTTGTGCATACCCGCATGACGCGCAAGAATAACTTCACCACGGGTAGGGTCTACGCGGATGTGATCGCCAGAGAGCGAAAGGGAGAATACCTTGGCGCTACCATCCAGGTCATTCCGCATATAACAGACGAAATTAAATCGAGAATCCTCCAGGTGGCTGAAGGGTTCGATGTAGCACTCATCGAGATTGGTGGCACCGTCGGCGATATTGAAAGTCAGCCTTTTTTAGAAGCAGCAAGGCAATTACGTTTTGAGCTCGGTTCGTCCCGGGCGTTATTGATGCATTTAACCTTGGTGCCCTATATCGCGACTGCAGGCGAAACAAAAACTAAACCGACCCAGCATTCCGTTAAAGAATTGCGCTCAGTGGGTATGCAGCCGGATATTTTAATCGTGCGCTCTGATCATGAAATTCCCAAGCCTGCTCGGGACAAGATTGCCCTATTTACGAATGTTGAACCGAACGCGGTGATCCCGTTGCTTGATGCAGAGAGTATTTACGAGATTCCTGCTTTGCTGGCTGCCGAACGACTCGATGAGATCGTCGTGAATAAACTGGGTTTGTCGGTGCCACCCGCGGACTTGAGTGACTGGGATCAAGTGTTAACGCGCCAGAAGCACCCGAAACATCGTATCCGCCTGAAAATGGTCGGCAAATATATGGACTTGCTTGATGCTTACAAGTCATTAAGCGAGGCCATAACCCACGCTGGGATCCATTCTGAAACAGAAGTGGATGTCGATTTTATAAGCTCCGAGCGGCTTGAGACCGAAGGTGTTGAGATTTTGGCGGACGCAGACGCTATTTTGGTCCCAGGTGGATTCGGAGATCGGGGCTTTGAAGGCAAGATCCTAGCGGCAGGCTACGCACGTAAGAATGCGATTCCTTACCTTGGCATATGCTACGGTTTACATGCTGCCATCATTGATTTTGCTCGAGATGTCGCGGGTCTAGCCGGCGCGAATAGTTCAGAGGTGGACCAGCACACGCCGCACCCGATTATCGGTCTTATTACCGAATGGGTGACAGAAAAGGGCACCACGGAAATACGCACAGCTGAATCTGATCTCGGTGGAACAATGCGGATGGGCGAGCAGGAATGTTTTCTGAGCCAAGGCTCGATTGCTCGTCGAGTATATGGTCAAGATCGAATCAAGGAGCGGCATAGACACCGGTATGAGGTAAATCCAGCATATGTAGAGTCTTTAGAGGCTGCAGGATTACGCGTCGCCGGTGTATCTAAAGACCAATCGCTAGTGGAAATTATTGAGATAGCGGATCATCCTTGGTTTGTGGCCTGTCAGTTTCATCCGGAATTTACCTCAACGCCACGAGGTGGGCATCCGCTTTTCTTGGATTTTGTTGAGGCCGCGTTGGCACAACAGACTAATCGGATGAAAGGTTAATTGTCGAGAAGGTAAAAGACCTAGTACGCCTTACGGTGAAGCGCTCGGCCTCAAAGGAAAGGAAGCGATGAATCTATGCGGTTTTGAAGTTAATCAATCGTCTCGCTTTTTTCTAATCGCGGGCACATGTGTTGTCGAGTCTGAACAGATGGCACTCGACACCGCGGGCGCACTTCAAGAGATGTGTGCTGCCCTTGATATTTTTTTAATTTATAAGAGTTCGTTTGATAAGGCCAATCGGTCGTCGCTGAGCAGTCATCGTGGTCCAGGCTTGTCTGAAGGGCTCAAGGTCCTTCAGAAGGTTCGAGATACTTTACAATTACCGGTCCTGACGGATGTTCACGAGGATACACCGCTTAATGAAGTTAGCGACGTAGTATCGGTGTTGCAAACCCCAGCATTTTTGTGTCGTCAGACGAATTATATTCAGCGGGTGGCGGCTGAGGGGTTGCCCGTCAATATTAAAAAGGGTCAGTTTTTAGCCCCTTGGGATATGCAGCATGTGGTTGCCAAGGCAAAAGCCACTGGTAATGACCAGATCATGGTGTGCGAGCGTGGCACCAGCTTCGGTTATAACAATTTAGTATCAGACCTACGATCTCTGCCGGTGCTGGCAGCGACAGACTGCCCAGTGGTTTTTGATGCAACCCACAGCGTACAGTTGCCCGGTGGGCAAGGAGCAACCTCTGGAGGACAACGAGAAATGGTACCGGTGCTGGCTAGAGCGGCCACGGCAGTAGGAATTCAGGGTCTGTTTATGGAGACGCATCCAAATCCTGACCAAGCATTGAGCGATGGGCCAAATTCTTGGCCTTTAGGTCACATGGCCTCGCTGTTGTCGCAGTTGGTAGAAATTGATCGTGTCGTTAAGTAAGGGCCGCAAAGGGCACGCGTTGTTGATGCAGACAGTAGTATGAATCAGGCCTTAGCAGGTACTGTCGCTGGGATAGTGGATCTGATCGCAGGCCCAAGGTAAAAAAAGCGGCAGGGTGGGTCTCCCGGTGAAGGCAGGTGCCACTGTAAAAATGTAGCATGACAGGTAGAGCAATCGATGAGTGAAATAGCGGACATACGTGCAAGAGAAATCCTAGATTCTCGGGGCAATCCAACCCTTGAAGCCGAGGTGTCGTTGGTTGATGGCAGCGTAGGCAGAGCGGCGGTGCCTTCTGGGGCGTCCACGGGGTCTCGAGAGGCGCTGGAGCTAAGAGATCTAGATCCAAAGCGTTATGGCGGTAAAGGCGTTTTAAAGGCGGTTGCCCATGTGAATACTACCCTTCGCGAAGCACTACTGGATCATGATGCCAAGGATCAGGCTGGCATCGATAAACTCATGTGTACGTTGGATGGCACCGAAAACAAAGGGGAGTTGGGTGCTAATGCGATGCTTGGGGTCTCGTTAGCCGCAGCTCACGCCGCCGCAGATTCCAAGGGCGTTGCGCTCTATGAACATCTTGCCGATCTCGATGCGACCGGTGGGCGATATAGTATGCCGGTTCCGATGATGAACATTCTTAATGGCGGTGAACACGCAGATAACAATGTCGATATTCAAGAATTTATGATTCAGCCGGTTGGTGCGGGATCATTTGCCGAGGCGTTGAGAGTCGGGGCTGAAATTTTTCACGCATTGAAATCGGTATTACAGCAGGCGGGGCTTGCAACTTCAGTGGGCGATGAAGGCGGCTTTGCTCCGAATTTAGCCAGCAATCAAGCGGCCATGGATGTCATTATGACTGCGATTCGGCAAGCTGGGTTTGAACCAGGCAGAGATGTGTTTCTTGCGCTCGATTGTGCCGCGAGCGAATTTTATGAAGGCGGGCATTATCATTTAAAAGGTGAGGGCCGAGTCTTTGACAGTGAGCAGTTCACCGATTACCTAGCGGGCTTGGTGTCGAGTTACCCTATTTTATCCATAGAAGATGGCTTGGATGAGGCTGATTGGCAGGGCTGGCAGTATTTAACTCAGACGCTTGGCAGTCGTTGCCAATTGGTGGGAGACGATTTGTTCGTGACTAACCCGAATATCTTGGCTTCTGGAATTGAGCAGGGCGTAGCGAACGCCATTCTCATCAAGGTTAATCAGATTGGCACGTTGTCTGAAACTTTAACCGCCATCGCAATGGCTCGGGATGCGGGGTATGCGTCGGTTATCTCTCATCGCTCTGGAGAAACGGAAGATACCACCATTGCCGATTTAGCGGTGGCGACCTCGTCCGGGCAAATAAAGACTGGATCGTTATGTCGCTCCGACCGGGTTGCAAAATATAACCGATTGCTTCGAATTGAGGATCATTGTCGGGCGGTTTACAAAGGGCCGTTGGAGTTCAAAACCCTTGGAGGAGGCTGATCGTGAATTTTGCGAAAGTTTTATTTGCCGCTTTGTTACTGATCGGGTTTTATTTGCAATTTCGGCTGTGGACCGGAGAGGGGTCGTATGCGCATGTGTCTGCGCTCCAATTACAGCTCGACGGTAAAGTGGCCAGTAACGAGGTTAAATCAGCAAGAAACCGATTACTCAGAGCGGAAATCATTGATTTGCGTCAGGGGCTTGAGGCTGTTGAAGAGCGGGCTCGAACAGAGTTCGGGCTGATCAAAGAAGATGAAACTTTCATTCTGTTGCTTGATGACTAAATGGAAAACCGCCGACCTTCTGACGTAAAGCTCCATGTAGTTGTGCCTGCCGCTGGCGTCGGATCCAGAATGGGAGCCGCGATACCAAAACAGTATTTGGCTTTAGCGGACCAAACTGTCCTTGGGGTAAGCCTAAAAAAATTAAGAGCCTTGAAGCCAAGCCGAATGGTGGTTGCGTTGCACCCTGATGACCGTCATTTTAATCAAAAGGACTATCAAGATATTGAGCGAGTTGATGGCGGCGATAGTCGCGCGCGCTCTGTCCTAGCAGGACTTGCTGCGCTTGAGGCACAGCAGGATGATTGGGTGTTAGTGCATGATGCGGTTCGACCGTGCGTTAGGGTAGCAGATATGCAAGCGCTGGTAGACGCTGTCTTTGGTGACCCAGTGGGAGGCCTGTTAGCAATCCCTGTTAAAGACACGCTGAAGCGAGTTGGCAGTGACAGATCCCTTGAAACGGTTGACCGGCGTGATCTTTGGCAGGCGCAGACACCCCAATTATTTAGGTTTGGAGTGTTGTTCAAAGCCTTAACTGCACAACCTGATGCAACCGATGAAGCGAGCGCTGTTGAAGCTTTAGGGCTTCAACCTAAGGTGGTCTTGGGACGTGCCGACAACCTGAAAATCACCGTCTCTGAAGATCTTACGTTAGCAGCTTATATTCTGGCAGGACAAAGCGCATGATCCGAATTGGTCAAGGTCTTGATGCCCACGTGTTTGCGGAACCTGGTTCAGCCGAGTCGTTTGCGCTAGGGGGTGTCTTGATACCTTTTGATCGTGGTGTGATAGCGCATTCTGACGGTGACGTGTTGTTACACGCGCTCATGGATGCCGTGTTGGGCGCACTCGGTTTGCCTGATATTGGCCATCATTTTCCGGACTCAGACCCCCGATATCAGGACGTGGATTCCAAATCACTGTTACGTGAAGTTGTTGGCTTGATGCGAGAAAACGGCTACGAGCTTATCAATATGGATGCAACAGTGCTGCTCGAGATGCCGAAAATGCAACCCCACCGAAGTCTTATAATGGCGACGATCGCCGAGATTTTAGGCTGCCAAGTCTCTCAGGTTTCGGTAAAGGCGACGACCGTTGAGAAAATGGGCGCAATCGGTCGCGGTGAGGGCTTGGCTGCGCAGGTCGTCGTATTGTTGCAGTCGGTATGACGTTTGAGGTGCTAAGTTTTGCGCGCTTGTATGGTGTCCCAGCGGCCTCGGGTAAAATTCGTGTAGAAAGTGATGACTTTAAGGTTTTTGAAGAGTCTCTCACTCCGAGTGGCGAGGGAGAGCATAGTTTCTTAACGGTTAAAAAGCGTGACACTAACACTCATTGGGTTGCCCGGCAGTTAGCAGCCTTCGCAGGTGTAGATCTAAACGATATTGGATTTGCAGGGCGTAAAGATCGTTATGCTGTTGCCCAGCAGGCGTTCACAGTGTATCTACCTGGTCGAATAGACCCGGATTGGCAGCAAATCGATGATGCAGGGTTCGAGGTGCTCGATGTTTGTCGAACCCGTAAAAAGCTGCGCAAAGGCGATCTGTTGGGGAATCGATTTGAGCTAAGAATTTCAGATGTTTCAGGCGATCTTGAACCAATTTTGACCCGGCTGAAGCATCACCCTGTACCGAATTATTTTGGTGAGCAACGCTTTGGTCATTCGGCGAACAACCTTGAGCAGGCGGCGCGCTTGGTTGCACACCCAAAAGCTAAGTTTAAGCATCGCGATCTTGTGCTATCGGCTATGCGAAGTTATCTCTTTAATCGTTATCTCTCTGATGTCATAAGCCAGGGTCCCGGAGAGATTGACCTTGCGGCGACCGGGCCGCTGTATGGTCGTCATAGAGATCCACAGGTCGGGGAGCTAGAACTGCCAGACACCTTTAAGCCCTGGATGAAGGTGTTTGCCGATAATCGATTGAAGGCTGGAGAGAGAAAGCTCTGGCTGCAGCCCCTTGAGTTCATTTGGCATCGCGAAGACAATGACTATGTGATTGGCTTTAAATTGCCCCCAGGGTGTTTTGCCACAAGCGTTTTGCGAGAAGTGCTTAACTATGAGGATGGGTCAGTTGGCCGTTAAATTAGATGTCAGCGGCGTCGGGATGACGTCCCAGAGAACGAGAAATCGGCTTACAGATCGGCTCCGAGAACAGGGAATCGTGAATGAATCGGTGCTACATGCCATAGGCTCAACTCCCAGGCATTTGTTTGTTGATGAAGCGTTAGCGCATAGAGCTTACGAAGATACGGCGCTGCCCATTGGGCACGGTCAGACAATTTCGCAGCCTTATATTGTTGCGAGAATGACCGAATTGTTATTAGAAGCTGGGCCTGTAGAGTCTGTCTTAGAGGTGGGCACCGGTTCTGGGTACCAGACCGCAATCTTGGCGCAATTGGTTGATCAAGTCACAACGGTCGAGCGGATATCAGCACTGCTTGATCGGACTTTAGTGCGATTTCGACAGTTAGGATTGCATCAAATAAAATCTAAGTATGACGATGGTCAGTTAGGGTGGCCAGAGCGCGGTCCCTTTGATGCAATCGTTGTGACGGCCTCGCCTCGGGTTGTACCCGAGGCGTTGCTCGACCAATTGGCGCCCGGCGGACGGCTCGTGATTCCGCTAGGGGACCTGGATCGTCAAATGTTAACGGTATTTGAAAACCAGCCTTCAGGCATGGTGCGCTCGCAAGTAGAGCAAGTCCGATTCGTCCCGTTATTAGGTGGCCGCTTGTGAGTTTGGATAACAAGCGTTTTAAGGTTGTGCTAACAGGCGTTTTAATGGGCGTTGCTGAAGTGGTGCCAGGGGTCTCCGGTGGAACGATCGCTTTTATTTCAGGGTTCTATCAGCGCTTGCTTGAAGCGGTTAGTCGATTACATTTTGGGCTCTTGCGGCGTCTTTTCCGAGACGGGTTGAGCAAGAGTTGGCAGCATATAGACGGGTCTTTTTTATGCCTCTTATTTGGCTCGATGATGGTAACGCTGATTCTTGGGGCTGGTTTAGTCAAAGAGATGCTTAGCGCATATCCCATCGTAATGTGGTCTTTCTTTTTTGGGTTAGTGGCAGCGTCTGCCGGCTCCATGCTCAGGCAAATTCGAACCCGAGATGGCTTTGTGCTGTTGACGCTAATCATTGGGCTTTTTATCGGTCTGTGGTTGCAGAGGACCTTACCTGCTGTTGCCGACCCGACGCCGTTAGTCTTATTTCTCGGTGGTGCAATAGCGATTTGTGCCTGGATCTTACCGGGCGTCTCTGGAAGCTTTTTGTTACTGCTCATGGGGCTTTATGGCGGTGTTATGGATGCGATAGCGCGGGTCGATGTGTTGGCCTTGATGCCTTTTGCTTTGGGCGCGGGACTTGGCATTATTGGATTTTCTAATGTCTTACGACTTTTGTTTGAGAGATTTCGGTCTTTTGTCTTGGCCTTTTTAATTGGGTTGATGATGGGAACATTGACTCGGCTTTGGCCTTGGCAGCAGGTTGTGCAGTACCAATTGCATGCCGATGGGTTGGGCAAGACGCCGCTGGTTCAGGAACCAATTTGGCCCGGTGCCTATGAGGGCTTAACAGGGCAATCTGCGGAGATCGGGCTCGCAGTGATTGCCGTGGTGTTAGGCGCACTGATGATTCTTTCGTTCGAATATATTGCTACCAGGAATCAGGTTGTTGATCACTAGGACGCTATTGGCAAGGAGCCTGCGATTAGGTGTCCTCATGCTTGGCACATTATGGCTGCAAAGTTGTCAAATGGGCGGTGCGCCTGCACCAGTGGGTAATATTGGTGAGCGTGGTAGCACCCATGTTGTTCAAAAAGGCGAAACGCTCTACTCGATTGCCTGGCGCTATGGTTTGGACTACCAGAATCTGGCTAGGATCAATCGGATCAGAAAACCCTACACGATTTATATGGGGCAGAGAATTAAGTTATCGGGTGTTGCCAGTCGGTTGAAATCAAGTCAGACGACAGCGTCGAAGTCCGCGGCGACCGGAGCCAGTAAGCCAAAGACAGTTTATAGCAGCAAGCCTAAGTCGCCGGCAAAGCCGGCGTTTACTCGATCGGCATTGAGTTGGCGTTGGCCAGTTGAAGGTCGGTTGTTGAAACAATTTTCTTTGACAGGTGCGGTAAACAAAGGCATAGACATCGCCGCCGCGGCAGGTACGGAGGTAAAAGCTGCTGAGGCTGGTAGAGTGGTTTATGCGGGTGGCAATTTACGGGGTTACGGCAAGTTAGTCATTATCAAACATGATGACGCATTTTTGAGCGCGTATGGCAATAATGAATCACTACTGGTGAAAGAAGGAGACCAAGTGGCGATAGGCCAGGCCATCGCCAAGGTCGGTGCCAACGATCAAAAGATCGAGATGCTACACTTCGAGATTCGTAAACAAGGTCAGCCTGAAGATCCTCTTCGCCATCTGCCCAAGCGCTGATCGCGAAGTCGGCTTTGACTATCGCTCTAGGTGATCTATTTTGCCTTTGACGTCAGCCCAAGATTCGGCATCTTCGAGGGGCTCTTTCTTTTCTGTAATGTTTGGCCAGATCTCACACAGCTCAGCATTGAGTTCAAGGAAAGCCTGCTCCGCCTCGGGCAATTCATCTTCAGAGAAGATGGCATCAACCGGACATTCTGGTTCGCAAAGGGCGCAGTCGATACACTCGTCGGGGTTAATTACCAGAAAGTTTGGGCCTTCGTAGAAGCAATCAACAGGGCATACTTCTACACAATCAGTATGTTTACATTTAATGCAACCATCACTTACTACAAATGTCATAAATTCAATCCTTGTCTTTAAGCCTGAACACTCAAAAGGTGTGCTGGTGGGGTGCCAAAAAAACCGAACCAGACTAGCTGAGCCAGAGCGCATTCTATCAGCTTTTGACAACCAGACAACTGACCTTTTGGGTTATGAATTGCTTAAATCCTTTAGCGCGCTGAGCAATTGCCAAGCATCCCTAGGGCTCATGTCGTCTAAATCGGCATCGGTTAATATCGCTTGAATACGACTCGATGTTTCATCTCGGGGAAATAAATCGGATTGCGCCGGACCTTGTCCACCTAGAGCCGGCTCGGGGCTCAATTCTTGCTGTTCAAGTGCTGAGAGTTTTTCTTGCGCGGATGCGATGACCGCTTTGGGGAGACCCGCGAGTTTAGCGACCTGTATGCCGTAACTTTGATTGGCAGGCCCAGATTGCACGGCATATAAAAATATGATCCGATCCTCGAACTCGCGGGCCGTTAGGTGCAGGTTTTTGACGTCGTCAAAGTGATCAGGAAGCACCGTCATTTCAAAGTAGTGAGTGGCAAACATGGTCATTGCTCGGAGGTGTTGTGCAATGTAGTGACCTGTAGCCCAAGCAAGCGACAAACCATCAAATGTGGAAGTCCCGCGGCCGATCTCATCAAGAAGCACCAAGCTTTTGGCGGTTGCGTTATTGAGAATCAAGGCGGTCTCAGACATTTCGACCATAAAGGTGGAACGGCCGCTCGCAAGATCGTCTGAGGACCCTATGCGGGTAAAAATTCGGTCGATATCACCTATGACAGCGTGGGTGGCGGGTACTGGACAACCCGTTCTACCCAAAAGGGCGATAATCGCGGTTTGCCGCATGAAGGTAGATTTACCCCCCATGTTGGGCCCCGTGATAATAAACTGGCGAGCGTCGTGATCAAATCGGATGTCATTGGGAATGAATTGGCTCTCCATCATAGACTCGACCACGAGATGACGGCCTTGTTCGATGACCAGCTCAGAATTTGCTGTCAGCAGCGGTGCGTTGAGATCCAAACTGACCCCGCGTTCTGCAAAGTTGGCTAGGACATCAAGCGCTGCAATCCCGCCGGCCAAATCTCGAAGCGGGGCAATTGCTTCTTTTAGGATGTCGATCAGTTCGTCGTAGAGCTGCTTCTCTCGGGCTAGGGCTCGGCTCTTGCTGCTCAGGGCTTTATCCTCGAATGCTTTAAGCTCCGGGGTAATAAAACGCTCGGCATTTTTGAGCGTTTGCCGCCGGATATAGCTGACGGGTGCATCATGTGCCTGACCTTTGCTCAGCTCGATGTAATAACCGTGAACACGGTTATAACCTACTTTCAAGGAGTTGAGTCCCGTGCGCTCGCGCTCTTCCAGTTCAAGCCTGATCAAGAACTCCGCGGCGTTCTCGCTGATCGCTTTTAATTCATCAAGCCCGGGGTCATAGCCCTGCCGAATTACACCACCATCGCGAATAATTACAGGAGGCGAGTCTATAATTGCTCGGCTTAAGAGATCGGCAAGCTCTGGTTGCGGTTTAATTGAGGCCTGTATTTGCGTGAGTAGCTCGGTTTGCAGAGGTTCGATCAAGATGGCGAGTTCAGGCAGTAGACCTAGCGTGTCGCGCAGTCTGGCAAGATCTCGGGGCCGAGCACTAGCAAGGGCAATGCGCGCGACAATGCGCTCTACGTCGCCAGCTTGAGCGAGTACGGCTCGTATCGACTCATAGCGCAGGTCATCCTTGAGGGCATCGACGGCGCTTAGGCGGGCTAAAACGCGGGGTGAATCCCTCAGAGGCTGGGTCAGCCATCGAGCCAGCAAGCGACCACCCATAGGCGTTTGGGTCCTATCCAATACGGATATCAGGGTATTGTCTCGCCCTCCTTGTAGATTGCTAACGAGCTCAAGATTGCGGCGTGAGGTTGGGTCAATAATGATGGTATCTTCATTGCGAATCCGGCTAAGTTGTTGAAGGTGTGGTAGTCCGCGTCTTTGGGTGGACTTGGCATAAGCCAGAACGCAGCCAGCGGCGCTGACTGCGATGGGCAGATCCACGCAATCGAAACTTGATAGATCTTGCACACCAAACTGCTGGATGAGATCTCGTTCGGCCTGATCTTGGTCAAATTCCCAGATGGGACGCCGTCTCAAGCATGGAAACTGTTCAAAAAGATCTATGAGTCGGCTGTCTTCCGCCAACAGCAATTCTGCTGGGCCTAGACGAGCCATCTCACTTTTAAAAATAGCCTCGTCCTTGGTTTCAAATACCTCGAAACGACCGCTGCTTATTTCAAGCAGTGCGAGTCCAAAGGTCGTGGTATCGCAGAATGCAGCGCAAATTAAACTTTCTCGCTCCGCATCGAGTAAGGCTTCCTCGGTCAGCGTACCGGGTGTAACAACTCTGACGACCTGACGTTCCACTGGGCCTTTACTGGTCGCGGGGTCACCGATCTGCTCGCAAATCGCGACGGAGACACCGCCTTGAACGAGTTTGCTCAGATAGCCATCAGCGGCGTGATAAGGCACGCCGCACATAGGGATTGGTTGTCCACCGGACTGGCCTCGACTGGTCAGAGTAATATCGAGCAGGCTGGCCGCTCGTTTGGCATCATCGTAAAAAAGCTCGTAAAAGTCGCCCATCCGATAGAACAGCAGATCGTCGGCATGCTGCGCCTTAATGCTTAAAAATTGTTGCATCATTGGCGTATGGGTATCGGTGGCCAAACGGTTGCATCGCTGAGTATTCACCCAGAAGGGTAGCAAACGGTGGTAGCGGGCGCATCCTATTTGAATGGGATCGGACGTTTTCTTCGTTAAAGATTTCATAAAGTACTGTACGAATAAACAGTATAGTGCTAATCTTCTGGCTTAATGCAAGGGTTGTTCAGATTGCGATAGGAGAGGGTCGGTTGTAGCAGCCCATCATGAAGGGCCATCTAAGAAAACGAACCATAGAAAATCCATAGAACGTTAAGAAGAATAATCGATATAAAAACAATCGACATAAAAAACCAATAGAGCATTCAACCAATAGATCAATCAACCAATAGGGCAATCAACCAATAGAGCAATCAATAGAGCAGTTAACTCTAACCATTCAATGAGCTGACGATATGAGCGATTGGCTTACAGGATAATCCGGTTAAAGATCTGAAAAGGGTTAATCAGATTTGCTAGAGTGTTCATCAATGCGTGATCGTTTCGGGATCGTCTATAGCATCAGCATGAAATGTATGGTTATGAAAAATGTAGACAAAGTGACACTGTTAAGTCGGCGGGGATAAATTGTAAGCAATCTTAAAGTGGCCACCACAAAGGATGGCGGGAAAAGTATTCAAGAGTATCCAAAAGTAGTGAAAGGGATTCACAAGGATCCACAAGGATCCACAAGGACACATAAGGATCCACAAGGACTCATAAGAAAGACAAGCCCAATATTGAGCGTCAGATAGACTAGGAGA